>NZ_QVLZ01000003.1:0-271835 GCF_003435205.1 Bacteroides sp. AF32-8BH
TAAAAAGGGATCATTAGCCTTTTTATTTTAATACACTATATAGAATCGCGGAGGCGCTTACATATGCAATACGATGAATGTAATGATGAAAAACTCTACCTTCACCCGTAGAGAGCTTATTTATCAGGAGTTCAGAAGAAAGGTGAAGGAGAATAGAGAAATGAGTTTTTTGTAGGAGAAGTGTGAAACTTCTTTTAGTATAAGTAAAAAGCATAGCTTTAGAGAACGGGAAGCTTAGCTTTAGGTGGGCAAAAGCTATGCTTTAGGAAGAGGAAACAATCTATATGTGAAATAATCATGAATATATTCATTCTGCTTAAAATTGGCCAAAAGCATGTTGCTTTTAAATAAGAAAAGGGCTGTTTTTAGTAAGTTGAAGTTTTAGACAGCCCTCAATTCTTCTATTTCTTATAAACCAACTTGCTCGGAACTCCCTCCCCGAACAAATTATCACCCAGCGTCGTAATCTTATTTCCGGTAGCCAACACATAGCGGAGATTATCGCATCCCATAAAAGCACCGAACTCGATAGCCGTTACACTGGCCGGTAATTCCAGCGTGCCGCACAGGCGACCGCAATTACTAAATACACGCTGTCCGATTGATTTCAGGTTATGAGGTAATTTCATATTCAGCAGATACTTCTTTTGCGAGAAAGTGAAATCGGGGATAGCCGTTGCATTCGTCTTGGAAATATCAACCGATACGAGATTCGGCATATAATCACGGATAAGTTTGAAGTCAGCGTTATCCAGTTTCCCTTCAACGGTCAGGAAGTTGATGTCTCTGGGTTGCAGTCCCGCTTTCAGAATCTCTTCTTCCAGTTTGCCCATGGCCCCCACTTGCAGAGTTGTCTCTACCGGTTCACCTTCGATGAATGCAAAGTTCTGCCATCTGTCTTTGTAGCGGTAAGCGTCGCTGCTGCCCAGAGGGACGAAGATGGCGGTAACGCTGTCTGCCAATGCTTCCGGCAGCAGGTTGGGAGCTGTCTTTTTCCGGATCTGACAGATTTTCAGATTCTCACAGCCTTTGAAAGCAGCATCTTCGATATTCTTCGTTTTCTCGGAGAGGATCACTTTTTCCAGTGTGGCTTTACCTTTGGTCACTCCGCCTACCACATTCGAGAAAGCATAGGCAGGGATGAAGTTCGGCATATAAATGTAGAATTTTCCATTGGGATAAGTACCGGCTTTTCCGCTGTACATTTTGATTTCTGCGTTCGAAATATCCAATACTTTCAGATTGGCAAATTCGTCACGGAGATGCCGGAAGTCCTCTGCATTCAGTTTTCCGGTCAGTGTGAGGTGGGTGACACTGTTGGCTTCCTCTTCAGTCATCATGGAAATCAGCGTACCGGGCTTACTCACATAATACGTCTTACTCACTTGGGCGGCGGCTCCTAATGCATTAGCGGCCAGTAAGAAACTTATCAATAGTAGTTTAATTTTCATAATTTTGTAGATTTGTTCTGACAAATATAGGAAAAATAGAGAATACATGATGTTTTTTTATGTTTTATATCTAATTTTGTAGCCGGATTAACAAATTGTAAAAATGGAGGCAGACAACATAGATGGGAAGAAAGAACCCAAAAGACTTCCTGTGTGGGCATGTATCCCGCTGTTTATTGTGGTACTTTTCATATTTATTGGATTGTATGGGACACTGGTCAGCGGAGGCTTGTCGTTGGTTCTTGGAGTGGAGGCTCGTCATCCGGGAGTAGTAGGGTATATTTTCGTGGAGGCCAGTATGCTTTTGGCTGTTCTTACTGCTGCCGTAATCTTGCTTCGTCTCGAACGTCGTCCGTTTTCTGATTTGGGACTTTCTTTAAAAGGACATGCCAGTGGACTGTGGTATGGACTTCTGATGGCAATCTTGCTCTATTTGCTGGGTTTCGGAATCTCTGTTGTTTTGGGAGAAATAGAAGTCACCGGTTTTCAGTTTAAGCCGTTGGATTTATTGGGGTCGTGGGTGTTTTTCCTGTTAGTGGCGTTGTTTGAAGAAATTCTGATGCGCGGCTATATCCTCGGACGTCTGCTTCATACTAATATGAATAAATTCCTGGCGCTCTTCATCTCGTCGGCATTATTCGCGTTTATGCATATCTTTAATCCGGAAATAGCTTTCCTACCGATGCTTAATCTCTTACTTGCCGGTATGTTGCTGGGTGCTTCCTATCTTTATACCCGGAATCTGTGTTTCCCTATCTCTCTTCATCTTTTCTGGAATTGGATTCAAGGTCCGATTCTAGGTTATCAGGTGAGCGGAAATAATTTCACGACGAGCATGCTGACTTTGCGTATGCCCGAAGAAAACGTACTGAATGGCGGAGCCTTCGGTTTTGAAGGCTCGCTCATTTGCACAGTACTTATGATTGTTTTTACGATTCTGATCGTGTGGTGGGGAGAAAAAAGGGAAGCAATCAGTCTTGCTGTACCCCGATCATACTAAGCTGAATCCGTTTCCGGTCATAATCTACATTCATCACTCTGACCATGACGTGTTGATGGATGGATACCACTTCCGTCGGATCGGAAATGAACCGTTCCGCTAATTGCGAGAGGTGCACCAGTCCGTTCTCCTTAATACCTATATCGACAAACGCCCCGAAATTGGTGATGTTGCCTACGATGCCCGGAAGAATCATTCCTTCGCGCAAATCGGCTATGGTGCGCATGTTCTTGTCGAATTCGAAGACTTTGATAGCCTTACGCGGGTCACGTCCCGGCTTGTCGAGTTCCTGCAGAATGTCCTGTAAGGTGGGCAGACCGACGGTAGGTGTGATGTAGGCGGAGATGTTAATCTTCCGGCGGAGTTCCTTGTCGGCTATCAGTTCGTCGATGGTACATTTCAGGTCTTTGGCCATTTGCTCTACGATGTGGTAGCTTTCCGGATGCACGGCGGTGTTGTCCAGCGGATTCTTTGCTCCGGGGATGCGGAGGAATCCGGCACACTGTTCGAAAGCCTTGGCACCCATGCGAGGAACTTTCATCAACTCTTTCCGTGAACCGAAAGCTCCGTTTTCCGCCCGGTAGTTGACGATGTTTTGAGCCAGTTGCGGTCCCAGTCCGGAGATATAAGTCAATAGATGGCTGCTTGCCGTATTCAGGTTTACACCGACCAGGTTCACGCAATTCTCTACTGTCTGATCGAGCGCTTTTTTCAGTTTTGTCTGGTCTACATCGTGCTGGTATTGACCTACACCGATGGATTTAGGATCTATCTTCACCAATTCTGCCAACGGGTCCATCAGGCGGCGGCCGATGGAGACTGCTCCCCGCACCGTTACGTCATAATCGGGAAACTCGTCGCGGGCAATCTTCGAAGCCGAATAAATGGAAGCTCCCTGCTCACTGACTACAAACACGGGTATCTGACGGTCGAAGCTCTGGCTGTTGATGAAATCTTCTGTCTCACGGCTTGCCGTTCCGTTGCCGATGGAGATGGCTTCTATCTGATAGGCCTCAATCATCTTGCGGAGTTTGGAAGCAGCTTCTCCTGTTTTGTTCACCGGAGGATGCGGATAGATATTCTCATTATGCAACAGATTGCCTTGTGCATCGAGGCAGACAACTTTACATCCCGTACGGAATCCGGGGTCGATGGCAAGCACCCGTTTTTGTCCCAATGGAGGGGCGAGAAGAAGTTGGCGGAGGTTCTCGGTGAATACCCGGATGGCTTCCTCGTCGGCTTTTTCTTTGGATTGAGCGGCAAATTCTGTTTCGATGGAGGGCTTGAGCAGACGCTTGTAGGCATCGACTGTGGCTTCGTCCACCTGCTGGCTACACTCGTTGTTGCCACGTACGAACTGACGTTCCAGGTGTTCGATACATGCCTCGTCGTCGGGATTGATGGATACTTTTAGCAGGCCTTCCGACTCTGCCCGGCGGATGGCCAACAGGCGGTGGGACGTGCAACGTTTCAGTGCTTCGGAGAAATCGAAATAATCCCGGTATTTTGCCGCTTCTTCCTCTTTTCCTTTCACTACTTTGGCACTAATCTCTGCCTGGCGGCTGAACTGATTACGTACCGCGTTGCGGGCACGTTCGTCCTCGTTCACTTGCTCTGCAATGATGTCACGGGCGCCTTTCAGGGCATCTTCCACATCTTTCACGTCTCCTTTCACGAAGGAGGCAGCCTTGGTACTAAGATTGTTTTCCCTTTGCAACATCAGGATGGTGGCAAGCGGTTCCAACCCTTTCTGGCGGGCTACTTCAGCACGTGTCTTCCGCTTGGGTTTATAAGGAAGATAAATGTCTTCCAGTTCCGTCGGATTCCAGGTGTCGTTGATACGTTTCTCCAGTTCGGCAGTCAGTTTTCCCTGCTCGTTGATGGTGCCGAGAATCGTTTCTTTCCGTTTGGCTATGTCGCACAACTTATCGTGTTGCTCTTTTATTTGCTCTATCTGCACTTCATCCAGTCCGTCGGTGGCTTCTTTACGGTAACGACTGATGAAGGGAATCGTAGCACCTTCACCCAAAAGATGGAGCGTACTACTTATTTGTCTTTCCGGTATACCCAGAAAACCGGAAATCATCTTGTGAAATAATTCCATAATTTGTATTTTTTGAGAGTAAATGAGCGACAAAAATACATATAAATCTGCTAAACCCGACAAGTTTTACTATATTTGCAACTCAATTAATGAATTAACACATCAAAACTGCATAATTATGCTGGGACGTCTTGGATATCTTTTTATCTGTTTCCTTTGGCTTCTGCAGTCAACGGAAGTATTGGCTGTCTCTAAAGATAAGAAACCTATTCTGATTATTTGCTCTTATAATCCGGCAGCACACCAAACCTCGGTCACTATTTCCGATTATATGGATGAATATAGTAAGTTGGGAGGACAGCGCGACATTGTCATCGAAAACATGAACTGTAAAAGTTTCTCGGAGGCTCCGTTATGGAGCGCGATGATGACGCAGATTCTGGCTAAATATCAGGGAGAAAAGCATCCGGCACAAATTATTTTATTAGGACAGGAAGCGTGGGCTGCCTATTTGTCGCAGAGGGATGAAATGCAGGTGAAAGTGCCGGTGATGTGCAGTCTGGCCAGTAGTAATGTGGTGATATTGCCAAAAGATACGGTGGAAAACCTTGATTGCTGGATGCCCGAATCTGTCGATATCTTTGAAGATCATTTGGATATTCCCGAACTGGAATCGGGATTTATCAATCAATATAATATAGAAGGTAATATCTCCATGATTCAAGCTTTCTATCCGAAAACGAAACACATTGCCTTTATCTCGGACAATACTTATGGCGGAGTGACTATGCAAGCGTTGGTACGAAAAGAAATGAAGAAGTTCCCCGATCTGGATTTGATTTTGATGGACGGCCGGAGACATTCTATTTATACCATCGTTGAGGAATTGAGACAGCTGCCCGAAAATACGGTTATTCTGGTGGGAACGTGGCGTGTGGATATGAACGAGGGGTATTTCATGCGGAATGCGACGTATGCCATGATGGAGGCTACTCCTACCATCCCGGCTTTTACTCCTTCATCGGTGAGCCTTGGATATTGGGCGATAGGAGGAGTGCTGCCCGATTATCGGAAAGTGGGAGGAGAAATGGCTATGGAGTCCATACGGATGGATCAGCACCCGGAGGATACGGGGAAGCATCTTTCGATCATTGGCTCTAAAGCGGTATTGGATAGCCGGAAGGTGAAAGAGTGGGGGCTGCACCCAAGCGTGTTGCCTTTTAAAGTGCAGCTTGTCAACCAACCGGTTTCGTTCTATCAGCAATATACTTATCAGATATGGTCTGCTTGTGCTTTGTTCGTGATTCTGGTACTTGGCTTATGTATCTCTCTTTTCTATTATTTCCGTACGAAACGTTTGAAAGACGAGCTTCTGAAATCGGAGAAGGATTTGCGTGTAGCGAAAGACAGGGCGGAAGAGTCTAATCGTCTGAAGAGTGCTTTCCTTGCCAATATGAGTCATGAGATACGGACGCCGTTGAACTCGATTGTCGGCTTTTCGGATGTACTGGCAATGGGCGGTAGCACGGAGGATGAACAGCAGTCTTATTATAAGATTATCAAAACCAATTCGGATTTGTTGCTTCGTCTGATTAATGATATTCTCGATCTTTCACGTCTGGAGGCGAACCGGGTGACTTTGACGTGGGAGGAATGTGATGTGGTGCAGTTGTGTAGTCAGGTGGTTGCCTCTGTTAGTTTTTCACGGCAGTCGTCGGACAATCAGTTCTTGTTTTCCACTTCTTTTGAAACTTTCCGGATGGTGACGGATGTGCAGCGTATGCAACAGGTAATCATTAATCTGCTGTCCAACGCCGACAAATTTACGAAACGCGGGAAGATTACCTTGGACTTTTCTGTGAATGAGGAAAAGCAAATGGCTATTTTCTCGGTAACGGATACCGGATGCGGTATCCCGAAAGAAAAACAGGGACTTGTGTTCGAGCGTTTTGAAAAGCTGAATGAGTACGCCCAGGGAACCGGATTGGGATTGTCTATCTGTAAATTGATTGTGCATAAATGGAGAGGAAGTATATGGATCGATCCTGACTATACCGGTGGGGCGCGGTTCGTATTTTCGCATCCGCTAAATATAGAAAAAGAATGAAACGAATAGGATTTATTTATGGCTTGCTTTTCTGTCTCGTACTGTCTGTTGCGGCGCAGGAAAAGGTGGTGAAGCTGAAGATTGTGGAAACGAGTGACGTACATGGTAATTATTATCCTTACAATTTTATAACCCGCCACGAGTGGAAGGGTAGTCTGGCACGTATTTATTCTTTCGTGCAGAAAGAGCGTGAACAGTATAAAGAGAATCTGATATTGCTGGATAATGGTGATATTTTGCAGGGACAGCCTACTGCCTATTACTATAATTATATAGATACGGTGTCTCCTCATCTTTGTTCGGAAATGATGAATTTCATGAAATATGATGCCGGTAATATGGGGAACCATGATGTGGAAACGGGACGTGCTGTGTTCGACCGTTGGATAGCCACTTGTGACTTCCCTGTGTTGGGTGCCAACATCATTGATACGTCTACGGGAAAACCCCATCTGGCTCCTTATAAGGTGTTGGAACGTGATGGCGTGAAGATTGTGGTATTGGGTATGATTACTCCTGCCATCCCTGCATGGCTTTCTGAAAATCTGTGGAAAGGCTTGCGTTTCGACGATATGGAAGAGACGGCACGCAAATGGATGAAGATTATCCGTGAAAAAGAGAATCCGGATTTGGTGATCGGGTTGTTTCATGCCGGACAGGAGGCTTTCAAAATGTCGGGCAAATACAATGAGAATGCTTCTCTTAACGTAGCGAAGAATGTGCCGGGATTCGATATCGTGTTAATGGGGCACGATCATGCCCGCGAATGTAAGAAGGTGATGAATGTAGCCGGAGATTCGGTGTTGATTATCGATCCGGCCAGCAATGGAATTGTATTGTCTAATGTCGATGTGACCTTGAAACTGAAAGATGGAAAGGTGCAGAGCAAGGACATCAAAGGGGAGTTGACAGAAACGGAAGCTTACGGAATCAGCGAGGATTTCATGAAGCGTTTTGCTCCGCAATATGAGACGGTGCAGAAGTTTGTATCCAAGAAGATCGGTACTTTTACCGAGAGTATCTCTACTCATCCTGCTTTCTTCGGTCCTTCTGCTTTTATTGATTTGATACATACTTTACAGCTCGATATTACCGGAGCTGACATCTCTTTTGCCGCTCCGCTTTCGTTTGATGCGGAGATAAAGAAAGGGGATGTGTTTGTCAGTGATATGTTCAACTTGTATAAGTATGAGAATATGCTGTATGTGATGACTCTGTCCGGAAAGGAGATTAAGGATTTTCTGGAGATGTCTTATTATATGTGGACGAACCGGATGAAGTCACCAGAAGATCATCTGCTCTGGTTCAAGAAGAAACCTCGGAAAGGTGCGGAAGACAGGGCTTCTTTCCAGAACTTCAGCTTTAATTTTGACTCGGCTTCCGGCATTATTTATACGGTGGACGTGACAAAACCGCAGGGAGAAAAGATTACGATTACGAGTATGGCGGACGGTTCTCCTTTCCGTATGGATAAGATATATAAAGTGGCCTTAAATTCTTATCGTGGTAATGGTGGTGGAGAACTGTTGACGAAAGGATCGGGTATTCCGCAGGAGGATTTGAAGGACCGCATAATTTTCTCTACAGATAAAGATCTTCGTTTCTATTTGATGAATTATATCGAAAAGAAAGGTACGATGAACCCCAAAGCCCTGAATCAGTGGAAGTTTGTTCCGGAGAAATGGACAGTGCCGGCTGCTCAACGTGATTCTGAATATTTATTCCGGTCTGTTCAATAAGTAACTAAAAGTGTTCATTATGTCTGATAATACTCTTGAACGGCTTGTATATCTGATTAAATGCTGGTATATTTGTCGCAAAAAAGAGAGAGTATGTATATTCAAAATGTTCCCAAAGTAGGTATTTCTTCGGTAGTTCATTCTAAACATATAGATTCTGGCAACATTGATGTTGTTGATAATGATATAGCGCTCTTCGATACGGAGAGCGTTATATCGTTGTATAATGGACCGACTAAACTGGAGGTGTTGACGGTAGGTCTTTGCCTGGAAGGTACTGGTACTTTTAATATTAGTTTACGTGAGTTCCAACTGTTCCCCGGATTAATGGTGATCGCGCTGCCTAATCAGATTGTCGAACAGCGGTGTTTCAGTTCCGACTTTAAAGCGATATTCTTTGCTGTGTCGAAGAACTTGTTGGAGACATTGCCTAAGATCAGTAATGTGCTTTCCTTATTCTTTTATCTGAAAGATTACCCGTGTTTTAATCTTACACCGCAGGAGCAGGAGACTGTGAAGGAATATCATGCATTTATCAGAAAACGGTTGAAGAATAAGGAGGCTTTATATCGTAAAGAAGTGGTAATGGGCTTGATGCAAGGGTTCTTTTTTGAACTTTGTAATATCTTTACCAATCATGCGCCAGCCAATGCTACTACCATGAAAAATAAAAGCCGGAAAGAATATATTTTCGAACGTTTTTATGAGTCTTTAGTGGAGTCTTACCAGTCTGAACGGAGCGTGAAATTCTATGCTGACCAGTTGTGTCTGACGCCGAAGCATCTTTCGGGGGTGGTGAAAGAGGTCAGCGGAAAAACGGTGGGAGAGTGGATCGACGAACTGGTGATTCTGGAGGCGAAAGCGCTTCTGAATTCTTCAAGCATGAATATCCAAGAAATTGCCGACCGGTTGAATTTTGCCAACCAGTCGTTCTTTGGAAAGTATTTCAAGCATTACACTGGTATGTCTCCTAAAGAATACCGGAAAAGCCGCTAAAATCATAGAACACCGGAGCGCACACGGCTTAGTGTTTCCGGTGTCATCAAAAGATAAGAGGCGATGTGTGCCAGAGGTGCACGTTTGATAATTTCCGGATGTGTTTCGAGCAGGAGGTTATAGCGTTCGCGGGCGGATTCAAAGCGCCAGGAGTCTGCTTTAATCTGTGACACAATCAAGGAGTATTCCAGTATTTTTTGGTAGAACATATTGATTTCCCAGTTCTCTTTTGCCAATTTTTGTATCATGTCGCGAGGGAACAGGTAGATAATGGAAGGTTCGAGGGTTTCCACGATTAGCCGGGTGGGTACTTGTTTCAGAAAACTCTCAATGCACATCACGATACATCCTTCGTATGAGAAATGTTCGGTCACGTCTTTCCCATTCTTGTAATAGTACTGCCTAAGCATCCCTTTGCCGACAAATACGATTTCATGAGCTACTTCTCCTTCATTCAGCGCTATTGCTCCTTTGGGAAATTCTTCACGAATCAGTATACTTTCTATCTGTCGTCTTCCTTCTATACTCATTTCCGGAAAGCGGGAATTTACAACAGCATTTACAGTCTCTCTTAATAATGTATCCATGTCTTTTCTGTCTTGATGTGTGCAAAAATACTAAAAACGGTTGACATAAATCAAGTGTGGTATAAAAAAGATGTATCTTTGTCCGCAAAATCAAGAGGTAAGATGATAATGAATAAGATAATAGGTTTGGCAGTGTTGCTGTTCTGTTTGAGTGGTTGCGTAAGGGATAATGATGCTATTTATTATCCGGTTGGCAACGTGGATGTGGAAAGAGGCGGTCCGGCTTTGGAGGCTGGAAAGGGTGATTTAATAACCCGTAGTTACAATACCGAAGATTATGTGCTGGACACGCTTGCGCAATATCCGGGTGATCCGACGCTTGGTAAACTGACATTCATGGTCAGTCTGAAAAACCGGTTGGCAGATCAGGAGGTGAGTGGCTTTAATGGTGTCGGTCTATCCAAACTAACGATGAGTCTTGGATATAAAGACGGCAACTATCCGGCAGAAAGCCAGGTTCCTGTTTATACTTCGTCCGACGTGACTGCCAGTTATGCCATCAAGCTCCGTTTAAAGGGAGAATTGACTTTAACAGGAGACGAATGGATGATTGACTATATTTATGCTCAATTAGCGGGTTTATTCCAGCCTTATCCTCCTACGTCTTTCCCGGAAGTGTTTATGTGTAAAGGGGGTGAGCAATCGTATGCTACGTTCGATTCTTTTCGTAGAACCTGGACGTTTGATATTACTTATGATCGTTCCAACCTTTCTTTCAGCCAACTGTATTTCAATCTGTTTGTGAATCTGGCAGGGCAGAAAAGGGAGGATAGAGTCCGGTTGAGGATTGATAAGGAATCTTACTTCGAGATCTATAAAGAAAAAGAGGAAATGTAGTTTAACTACATTTCCTCTTTTTCTTTGGTAGTGGGTACGAGAATCGAACTCGTATTACATGCGTGAGAGGCATGTGTCCTAACCGTTAGACGAACCCACCGGAGTTTGATAGATTTAAAAAGAGCCAAGTCTATAAAACTTAGCTCTTTTTATTTTGAGATTTTGCGGAAGCTGGGGGATTCGAACCCCCGGTACCCTTACGAGTACGTCAGTTTAGCAAACTGGTGGTTTCAGCCACTCACCCAAACTTCCTTGAACCCGCATTCTCTCTCAAATGCGGTGCAAATATAGGGGGAACTTTTGGACTACGCAAATCTTTTAGCAAGATTTTTTTTACCTGCTTTTTGTGAAATGAGATAACCTGCTATGTTTCAAATGTTAAACGGAAGAAATTTTTTTCGAAAGCTTTTAATTTTTATCGATGGAATGGGAACTTGAAACATATTGACGCTATCCGCTTATTATAGTGACGGTATCTTCATGGGATAGGGTAAACATCCGGATGGGATAGTGACGGTATATTTGACGTGAGAAAAGGACATAAAAAAAAGGCTATCTATCCCAGACAGCCAATCTTTTGTTAACCTTAAATCTAATACTATGAAAAACACAGTACAAATATACGGACTTCTGTCGAATTTGCAAATAAAACAAGAAAAAAGAGATGTTTTATAACATTGATTAAATATTTGATTCTTCAATTCTATTTTTATTAAGACTTTCAGCGTTTTGAACACTATATTCCCAATATTTATCACATAATTTCAGATAACTGGTCTCGGCACTTTTGCCTCCTAAAGAAATGGCATACATCTTTGTCTGTTTTGCTTTTGCATGTTCTATGGACTGGGATAGTAGTTTATCGACTGGACGCATCTCAAAATCCGATACGGTGATGATGTCTGCTTCCATATATCCTTCTTCGCTGATCTTTCGCAAAGCATGTGTGATGACTGGTTCCATATCTGTGCCACCATGAAAAGATTGGCTTAGAAAATCGACAAGGCGATCGAAACTACTCCCTAAATCGGTTATTTCAATACACTCGATATCATCGGAGAAGAGGATGACGTAACATTTCCGATGTTGTACTTCTGTCAATTCGGCAATGGCAAGTAGAGTAGATTTTGCGATTCTTTCCCGTTCGCCTGCCATAGAACCGGAAGTGTCCAGGCAAACGATGAAAGGGCCTTCAGCTTCTTCGGAAACTTCATTTCCTACTGTTTTCTTATCATTGATGGTTTGTTTCTCGTGCGATTGATAATCGATGACTTGTAGTCTCTTCTCTATGAAACGCTCGAAAAATATGGGTTGCAGGTTCTTTTCCGCCAGATAACAATATTCCAGAGGGAGAAGACTATTCAAATCGTTTCCTTCACAAATGCCTGCAATATCACTTCGGGTGGCATGAGATATAATTTGTTCCCGGTGAATACCTGCGGTCATTTTGAAACGTTTCCGGCTACTTTGGTGTTTTTTGCCTAATATTTCTACCAGTTCGCGGATAACGGGATTTCGTTTGATCGTTTCTTCGTATTCTAAAATCTGTTCCGCTATCTGTTTATGATTGCGAAGTAGCCAGACGAGGCGTGAGCCACCGCGTACCGGAAGATTTTTGGCTAATGCCAGTTGAATACGGTAGAAATCCTCACAGAGTTGCTCGATATGTTCCATCTGATAGTTGAACTCATTGTTCGAGAGTAGCGTATGCCACTTGTCGAAAAAAAGAGTCCGCAACGCTTTCCATTCTTTGGAACGCGGGCTGATTGCATTAAAACGTTGGAGGTAGTATTTTACGTTGAGGTCTACCAGGTGATATTTCATGGAGAAGGGGTATGCGCTGTTTTTCAGGAATTAAAGAAACTTTGCGTCCGATGCTTCATTCATTTCATGAAAGTATTCCCATTGCGATGCATAACGGGAGTAGAAATCTTGCAGGGAGGGTTGTGTGTGACGAAAATACAGGTGAATGTCCGCATCCAGTTCTTCGGGACGGATAATCAGATTGTGTAGTTGTTCGTCATACACATCATAGGCTATTCCCTGCAATTTTTCGTAATAAATGTCTTGCAGGTGTTTGAGCCTAATACTCTCTGTTCTCTTGTTTATGGGCATGAGCGATGATACGAAGTTCGTTCCGGTAATTCTCTATGATATGTGCAGTCTCCCCTAAGATTCGCTTAATCTTGCTTTTTTGCGATGAGCTTAAGAAAAGATGTTCCTTTGTATATGCTGTTTCCCGCTCGGAGATTGTTTTATATTCTACCTCCATTTGGTGAAGTAAATCTATCACTTCCTGCAATGTAAATTCGAACGGAGTGCTGTCGCCCTGCTGTGTTGGCAAAGGTTCGCAATTATCATAACATAGTAGTGGATACTCTTGATTGTTGACGAAAACGGATCGTTTCCCTTTTCGGAGGGAATAAATATTCTTTTGTGCGATATTTCTGTTCTTTACAAAATCATAAGCTTTCAGGATTTTGTTGACCGGACGGAATTTATCCTGCTGAATATAAAACAATCGGTTACTGTCTTTCCTCAAAGACTGGTAGTCCGAAGCAAAGATGAGTAAATTTCCGGCAATGTGGTAACCTTCTATGCGATGATAGAAGGTATCTACTACCTGGATTCCCGGATCGCTAAGTTCCCGTAGGCTGTGTTCGGACTTCATGTTTTCTTTCAGCGTATCCAGTTTCTGTTCCAGTCGTTTTTCTCCCAATAAATATGTATTGATTCCCCGTGCAATCGACTGTTCCACTATGTTTTCGATGATGGGGAGCTGCGAAACTTCATCCCACAGACAGGCACTCATCAGCAAGCAGTCGGAGAAGTGAATTCCCGGAGATTCGTTCAGATAGGCCGAGGTGCGGAGCAGACCTACTATTTTTTTTCCAACGGCGGTCGGATATATAGATCGGAGGGGTGTTTTCATCCCGCCCTGTATTATATTGTTCGATTTCTCGTTTGATATTGTGAATCAGCTCGAAGATGGTATAGTGGATACCTACTTTCTCACTTTCAGCTTGTATTTGATTGTATAATTCATCGTCTACCTGGAGTTTTGCCGGGATTTCAGGTTCTACTTCCCGTGTAGAAGAAATCATCTGGTCGAAAGCATATTCCTGTTCAATGCATCCGACAAACTGGCGGATCAGGAAACGGTCGTATAGGGCTTCCAGTCCTTCACCTTTTGCGGGTAGTTCGTTGGACGCGGCAATCAGCGCTTTCAGAGGAACACGCACCGTAAATTGTCCGTTGCGATATATCTCATTGATTACTGTCAAAAGAGAATTTTGGATAGCAGGACCGGCTTTCCATATTTCATCCAGGAAGACAATCGATGCTGTCGGCAAGTATCCTTTTGTAATACGTTCGTATGTATCTTCATCTTTCAATTTTGAGATGGAGACGGGGCCGAATATTTCATCCGGTGTACTGAAACGAGACATCAGATATTCAAAAGCATCCGCATCTTTAAAAGCCAGTTTGAGCCTGCGCGCCACTAAGCTCTTGGCTACTCCCGGAGGGCCCAATAGAAAGATACTTTCACCTGCCATGGCAGATAATAGGGAGAGTGCGATGGTATGTTCTTTTTCGAATACTCCCTCATTGAGGGATTTCAGCAGTTGGGTGATATGGGATTTGATTGACTTCATGCGACAGATGATTTCATGTGTTGTTAGCAGGAGGCAAAGATACAAGAATTCTTTGAAATAGACTTCATTGGGGGGATTTACCCCTAGATTTAGGCAATTTCCTCCCGATAAGTAGGAGTTTTCAGTTTCATAAGGAAAATTCATTCTCTACTTTTGTTCTATCGAAAGATAAATGATAGATAATAATTAGAGAACCGTTAAAAATAAAGGAATATGAAAACGAACACATTTAAATACTTCGGTTTGGCTTTGATGGCTATATTGATGGTAAGTTTTACCTCTTGCGAAGTGGAAATAGACAGTTTCTATGATGATGATAATAATGGTGCAGGATACTATAATCGTTCGGCTGATTTGTGTAGCCGTACCTGGGTTAGTTTCTACCGGGACATGGACGGTAACTATTGCCGTCAGGAACTGGATTTCTTTTTAGATCGTACGGGAATTGACTATATACGGGTGGAATATCCTAACGGGACAGTAGAGCAGTATGAATATAATTTCCGTTGGAGCTGGGAGAATTATGCGCAGACTTCCATTCGTATGTCATACGGACCGAATGATGTTTCATACTTGGATGATGTGTACATCGGTGGAAACAGGTTAAGCGGTTATCTGGACGGACGAAATAACTTTGTGGAGTTTCAGGGGAAATGATGAAAGATAAAACGGAAAGAAACAGAGAGAAAAGAATAAATACCTATAATCAAAGAGAAATAAAAGCATAATATTTCCATAAATACGAATATATGTTATTGTATATCTGTGTGTTATAAAAATACACCTATTTTCTCATCTATTCCTGTAAAACTCCATTTATACCCATATTTGAATTATTTTTGTTACCTGTTTTGATACTTATATCAAACCTATTTTCTATCTTTGCATCAGAATATAAAATGCTGGAGTACAATGGGTAGAAAAAAGCAATCAAAAGTAGACAAAAGTCCGTTCAAGTTACGAAGGAGGAAACTTACGGACGGTCGTGAGTCCCTTTTTATAGACCGCACGGTTGACGGCAAGCACGAATACGAGTTCCTGAAATTGTATCTTGTGCCGGAAACCTCCGTCAAGGCGAAACGCGAGAACGCGAAGACACTCCGTCAGGCGGAGGATATTATTCTCGCCAAGACCGAAGATATGATTGATGGCAAGGTACAGGAGGAAGCGTCGAAAGACAAATCAAAGATGCTGCTGTCCGACTTCATCGGCTTGCTGATAGAGGAATACAAACAACGGGGACAGCCCACATACCGGCATTTAAGGGCATCACGCATCAAGTTTGAGAAGTTCCATCCCGGTGCAAGGCTTTGTGACATGGACAAGAAATTCTGTACCGACTATGCCGAGTGGCTGCAATCCGAACCTCTCACCCCGCAGGGAAAGCCGCTTGCCCAAGCCACCGCCTGTTCCTGTTTCTGGATTCTTGGCATCATCCTGTCCGCAGCATGGCAAAAGGGATATATAAAGAACAATCCCTGGAAGCTGTTGAGTTTCCAGGAAAAGATAGCGAGACCGGAGAGCAAGCGTGAGTTTCTGACCCTTGATGAAGTCCGTAAGTTGGAGGACACCCCTTATATAAAGGAGAATATACGCAAGGCATTCCTGTTTGCCTGCTATTGCGGGTTACGTGTGGGTGACGTTACGGATTTGCGCTGGAGCGACATATCCGTCAATGGAGGACGGCATTTTGTGTCGGTGGTGATGCAGAAAAATTCCAAACCCATATCGCTCCCGCTTCCGGCAAAAGCGTTAACATGGCTTCCGGAACGTGGAGAACCGGAGTCATCGGTATTCTCCCTGCCGTCACATACCGTACTGCACAAGCATCTGCGTAAATGGGCTGAACTGGCCGGACTGGAAAGACACCTTCATTTCCATCTGAGCCGCCATACCTACGGCACGATGCTGATAACCGCCGGTGTTGACCTTTATACCGCCAGCAAGATGATGGGACATGCCGACGTGCGCCCCACGCAAGTCTATGCGAAAATCGTTGACAGGAAAAAAGAAGAGGCCGTTTCACTGATAGATAAAGTATTTTAAGACATGGCAGCAACAAACAAGAAACCCAACAAGCTGAAAGAGCCGGTAAGGGTACGCACAAAGAAACTTGCCGACGGTTCTGAATCGTACTACCTTGACATCTATGTCAACGGCAAGCGGAGTTATGAGTTCCTGAAGATGTACCACCTGCCGGAAGTCAACGCGAGGGTCAGGGAGCAGAACCGTGCCACCCGTGAGGCGGTCGAGACCATCAAATCCCAACGCATCATCGAGATTACCAATTCCAGAGCCGGAATCAAGAGCAAATCCGCATGGCAGAAACTGACGCTGGCGGACTGGCTGGAAAAATTCTATTCCAATCAGGAGCGTAAGGGTATCAAGCGTATCGACAAATTGAGAAGTATTATAAAGGTCATCAACCGATACGGCAAAAATACCCGGATGGGTGACATTGACAAGAAATGGGCACTCGGTTTCATAGACTGGATCCAGCACACTTATACAGGCAGACAAGGAAAGCCGCTTGAACAGGGAACGGTCGTGGCCTATATCTCCCAGCTCTCTATCGCCCTGAATGCCGCAGTCCGTGCGGAGTGGCTGGGTGAAAATCCGTTCATGTTACTCTCTGCTTCGGAACGTGTCAAGAAACCGGAATCGAAACGCCAGTTCCTTGCCATCGAGGAAGTGAAACTTCTCATTGCTACCGAATGTCGTAATATGACGGTAAAGCAGGCGTATCTGTTTTCGTGTTATTGCGGACTTCGTCTGAGCGATATGGAAACCCTCCGTTGGAAAGACATTATATGCAATGACGGCAGGTACATGATTGCCACCGTGCAGCAGAAGACATCCACTCCCATTTATACGCCGTTCTCGCAAAATGCCGTCAAGTGGCTGCCTGAGCGGAAAGCGGATGAGAATGACGAGACGCTTGTTTTCGCGGAACTTCCGTCGCGTCCGACCACCAATAAAATCCTCAGGCAATGGGTGGAAAAAGCGGGTATTGAAAAGAAAATCACCTACCACACAAGCCGGCACACCTTCGGAACGATGATGATGACCGTGGGGGCAGACCTTTATACCACCTGCAAGCTGATGGGACACGCCGATGTGCGCACCACGCAGATATATGCGAAAATCGTTGACAGCAAGAAAATCGAGGCCGTCAATATGGTGGACAAGATGTTTGAAAAGATGGAATCCGGACAAGAATGATTCTATACGATTGACTTTATCTATCACGGAAACACAGATAAAGTCTATTGAGTTGGCACATTAATATGTTTCATAGGGAAAACAACAAGGGTATTGCCATAAATCCGAACTTATCTTCGTTATTTTGTGACATAAATTCAGTTTTAAGGTATTTTGTTTTGTGGAAACCATAACCAATTAGTAAATTTGCACAAAAACCAAGGATATATGGATAAACTTATAGGTCGCAACAAGGAATACGAGGAGTTGAAAAGATGCCTCCATTCCGACAGGTCTGAACTGGTCATAGTCTATGGCAGGCGGCGTATCGGGAAAACATTCCTGATTGAAGAGTTCTTCGGCCAGCGGTTTGACTTCAAATATGTCGGTGCGCATGGCATGACCACCCGCAGGCAACTGAACAATTTTCTGAATACCCTGAACAGTTATTCGCCAAAGAAATACTCCCACTTGGGAAATTGGGACGAGGCATTCTATGCCCTTGAGGAATACCTCTCGTCCCTGCCGGCAAATCGCAAAAGAGTGGTCTTTATAGATGAAATGCCTTGGATGGACTCCGGCAGGTCCATATTTGTGTCCGCCCTTGAAAATTTCTGGAATGGCTGGGCCATGTCGCAACGGAACATCATGCTTGTCGCCACGGGATCGGCAACCTCATGGATGAAAGACAAACTTGTCGCCAACAAGGGTGGTCTTCATGCCAGGATTACCTGCAACCTGCATTTGTCTCCATTCACCTTGAATGAGACGGAGCGTTATCTTGCGACACGGGGCATTGAATGGGACAGATACCAACTGACTCAAACCTATATGGTACTCGGCGGCGTTCCATTTTACTACAGCCTTCTTGACCCGGAACTGAGTCTGGCCCAAAATATCGACCGGCTGTTTTTCAATGAAGGCGCACTTCTGAAACTGGAGTTTGACGAACTTTATAATGCCCTCTTTGACAATGCGGAACTGTATACTTCAATTGTACGGTTACTCAGCGAGCATGAATCAGGAATGACAAACAAGGACATATTCCTGTCTTTGCCCTCCAAAAGCAGCAATATTTCCAAGGCAATCAGGAATCTTGAAAGTTCCGACATGATTGAGAAATGGCTCCAATACGGCAACAAACGCCGCGATGCCGTTTACAGGCTGACGGATTTCTTTTCGCTGTTTTATTTCAAGTTTCTTGCAAACAACCTTTCCCACGATGATGAATGGTGGAGCAACCACATCAATTCAGGAACCATCTTTGACTGGATGGGGAACAGCTTTGAACTGATCTGTCTGAAACATCACAAACAGATAAAATCGGCATTGGGTATAAAAGGCATGGCGACATCCCTGTCCACATGGCAGGTCAAGCCTGACAAGGAAGCAGGAATGCCCGGCGGACAGATAGACATGATAATCGAACGCGCAGACAGGATTATACATCTGTGTGAAATGAAATTCAGCACTGACACTTACCGTATCAAACCCGAATACGAACGCCGTCTGCGCGAACGCTCCGGTTTGTTCAAGGAGCTGGAGAAAATCAATAAGACTTTGGTTCATACCTTTATAACCACCTATGGTGTGGCCAATGCCAAAAACAAGAGCATTGTCCACAGCGAGGTGACGATGGATGACCTTTTTAATTCCTGACGGCTATGATGATACAGCAAATCACCCAACGGCTAAGTGAGATAAACACACTTCTCACCGCTTGCAAACAAGAAGATTTTTCTTTTGAAAAAGCCCTGCCATTATCCTTGTTCTACCGTGATTTCAGTGGTACGAACAGTCTTGTAAGCGAGGCAACCGGGTTGGCAAAGGAAAATCCCGGAGAGCTATTGCAACTTTCATCTTCCCTTATTTCGGAATCGGACAGATACCTGTCGCTTGATAAATCGGTATTGCAGGCAGTGGACTTCAAAACAGTTTTTGAAGAATACCTCAAACCGTTTGAGCACAGATACGAAGAAGCCAAAGTCACCGCCACAAAATTGTGGCAGGCCTATTCCGCAATAAGCAACCGGCTTGACTTTATGCCGTTGGATTCCGAGGAATACACGAAGCTGTCCGCAGAGTGCGATGGCAAGAAAGCGGAATACGACACGGCCCACGCACAAACCGGCCATTTATATAAGGAATGGCAGCAGGAGCGCGACCGGTATTTCTGCGTATATTGTTTCAGGCCGATGTTCCTTGACGTGCTGGTGGAGCGTCTGAAAGGAATTGCGGAAAGTATCATTGCCGACATCAGACGGATACAGGAGGATGAGCCATGATTGGAGCCGACCTGTTGCAAGAGACATCCGCATGGATGGACACCGTGGATCTTGCCCTGTGCCTGTTCATTTATGAGGTGTGTAACGACCGCCAGTTCGAGTACGTGTCGGGCAGCGACTTCGTGAACTTCATGAACCTGAAGCCCACCGGACGGGCCGTCACCGTGCGACCGAAAGAAAACCTGCGTGTCTGCTACATGGTGTTCTCCGTCTCGCAGACCATCAGGCCGCGAGAGCGTGGCAAGGTCTGGGCGGAAGAGTTCCTGAGACGTTGCGGCATATCCAAGTCATACTACGACAAGCATCGCAGTGATGTTTGCGGCAATGCCACAACAAAAGAGAATATGGAATACCGCAAATCCGTTGACAAAGCCATCGAAAACGCAAGGAGGTTGAGAAGCACCCCGTAACCGCCCGCCGATTCCCCATTTGAGATAACATCTTCCCATCATGGCGGTGCGCCATACTGTTGAGTACCAGCAGTATGGCGCACTACTATTTTATGCACTTTCCCCATTTACCCCACATTGCGCCACTTTAAGTCCAAAGTAACTTTGCAAACGAAACGGAAGACAACAAAAGGCTAAATGCCAACGTGTTCCGCACTGTTGCAGCAGGATTTGAATGACAATTGAAACAATAAAAGGACAGACGACATGGAAAATGAACGCAATCTGATGACCACCACCGAAGCGGCCCGTTATCTCGGAGTGAAACCGAGCTATCTCTACAAGATGATGATGCGCCGCGCAATCCCCTACTACAAGCCGGGAGGCAAGCTGTGCTTCTTCGCGAAGGAAGACCTTGATGTATGGCTGAAACGGGTAAGGGTAAAATCGCAGGACGAGATAGACAGCGAGGCTTCACGCTATCTGATCAGCCGCGAGAAGAACAAATGATTTATCCACTTATAAAACAAGAACTGTATGAATGATTCAAACATGACGGGTGCGGGCTTGAAAAATGCCGCACCGCAGGATGCCACAAACAAGGAAACCAAGATTAAAACCACACGCTCCGCTATCGGTGCAAAAGCGCAGACCATTCTGGATTTTCTCCGGTGCTGCACTCCCTACGAAGCGGACTCCATCCGTGTGATGGTCGGTTACGCCGCCGGCAAGGGAGAAACCGGAACGATTGAAGCAACGGACTTGCTTGCCGTGAACCGCTTTCTCAACCACGGGCTTACCAAAGAGAGCGGAACAAGCAGTGAGACGGTAATGGGACACCGGCAGGAACGTGCGCAGAAACTGATGGAAGCCGTCAAGGAGTTCGTCAACATCGGCCAACTGTGCCGTGTCAGTGTCGCGCTGATGAAAATCTCATCGGACTTCAAGGCTGTGGAAGACGCACGGCAACACCTGCAATCACAATCGCCCAACACAGCGAACAGAAACTGATGAATTAGTAATCGGGGTATCCGGCAGTCAGGAAACAATATCTGTGAACTTTTGAGACATAAGGGAAACAAATATGTCAGATACTCCGGTTCCACTTTCATGCAAGGTTATAAGCAACTTCGATAAGGAACAGTAACAGAAGCGTTGCACTGCCTTGCGGAATAACCGACAATCATATCAAAATCCTATGCTGCAAGCCCAATCCTTTTATAGGCAAGCGACAAATTCCACAAGTCATTTGTGGATACCCATCCGGCTACGGATGCACGTTTGGGAAAGCAGAGAATAGTATTCCATTGCAAGATATGCCGGTGTATTACACTTCCTGACGGTCATTCCATACACAGCACCCTTGCCATTGTCCGACAGGGACAATGGGGAACGCCGCTCGCAGGCTCGCACCGTAACCGGCCTATTGTATCACTTTAATCCCCTTTTTATGAATACAGGACGGAAAATATCACAGCATACAGAAGATGCCCAAAGTACCGGAGTCAAACGGGAAAGACGGGATTCTACCATCTCGTTCCGTGTCAGCAGAACGCAACGGGAGCATATCGGACGACTGGCCGACAAGTGCGGCATGACACTCAGCGACTACGTGCTGGCGCGTTCATACAATTACAGACCGAAAGCGCGGCTGAACTCCCGGCAGGAGGCAGTACGCGATGAACTCATCATAGCCCGGAGCGACTATGCCAGATACACCTCCATGCTCAACGCCATGCCGCAGGATGAACGCCGGGCTATGTTCCGCAACCGGTCATGGATGGTCGGTGCATTACAACTGCTCGGCAAAACGGCTGAAGCGATTACAAGGATTATCGACCGCCACTTTGCACCGAACCGGATTCCAGAAAGCCCCCAAATACAAAAACAGAGTGAACCCACAGAAGAAGAACCATGATAGGCAAGGCAAAATCCATCAGCCACGGTATAAACGACATCCGGTATATCACAGGAGAGTCAAGGAACAAGAAACATCCCGAACGGATATACCACATCAAGGATAACCTGCTTCCGTGCAGGCTTGACGCTCAGGGTGTATGGGATATGATGAAAGCCCATGCACCAACGGGAAAGAACGTCATCCGCATCGAAATCAGCCCGGCGAAGGAACACACTGAACACTTTACTCTGAAAGACTGGGAGAAACTGTGGGATGATTTTGTCCGGGAGTATGACAGTATGGAGTTCAGGAACAGGCAAGGCGAAATCTATTCCCACAGGACAAACCTTGCCGGAAGCATTTCAACCGTGTGGCTGCACCTGGAATCAAAGAGCGGAATCCCCCATCTTCACGCCGCAGTCTGCCGCAAGGACAATGAGGGCAGAACCAACAATGACCATAACATACACCTTCGCGCACAATATGCGGCGGAGCGTGTGGCCCGAAAGAGAGGCTGGACTACCGCTATGGAGATCCGCAGGACAAATGCCGATGAGGTAGCCGGGGAACTTATAGACATCCTGCGTTCCATGCCGTCATGGTCGTGGGATGATTATGTGGCGAGGGTACGGGCAAAA
The DNA here is from genome assembly GCF_003435205.1 of Bacteroides sp. AF32-8BH. Lineage (NCBI taxonomy): Bacteria > Pseudomonadati > Bacteroidota > Bacteroidia > Bacteroidales > Bacteroidaceae > Bacteroides > Bacteroides sp. AF32-8BH. The sequence continues at coordinate 22,831 of NZ_QVLZ01000003.1, forward strand.
GGCTACACGCTCGAAGAACGCCGGGACAAAAAAGATGTTCTGCGTGGCTACACGGTCGGTATCGGTGATGTTATCTACAAGGCTTCGGAACTCGGTAAAGGCCGCAACCTGATGGCGTCAAAGATTGAAGCGACATGGAACAGGCTGCACAACCAATCCGTAACAGAGTTGAAGCAGAATGGCAACCAAGTCAAAACACTGGCTGCAACAACTCCTGAAGCAAAACCAGAAACAATTTGCGACAAACCTGTTATAGATTATTTCGCATGGCGTGAGGGAACATCAAGATATGAGCTTGCACATGATGGTAAGGATTACAGGCTCTATATCCCCGATAATGTCATGCAACTGTTCGATGACGAGTTCGATTATCGAGAAACGGCAAACCATAAGGAACTGGCCGACTATGCAGTGGCCTTGTTTGTCGGTATGATGAGCGTTCCGGCTGTTCCGTCCGGTGGTGGAGGCGGCACTTCCAACGACTTGCCTTGGGGACGGAAAGAGGACGAGGATGAAATGGAACGTGCCCGCAGGTGTGCCCGTGCTGCCATAAAGAAATTTGGCAAGAAATCGAAATCATCAATCAGACGATAGGCAAAGAGTTATGGAAAACAAGAAATTCGATTATAGTGATGATATGGTGCAAGGCGATGTTCCGCAAGATGAAAACGAAAGCAAAGAAATCCTGCGCCACCAGCGTCTGGAACAGCGCAACAATGCGTTGGCAAACGAGTTTCGAGACCTCAAACCGGAAATCGGCAGGGCTTACAACCAACTGTGCAACCTTGCCGAGAAATCCGGTGTGCTTTCAGAAAGGGTACTCAACCTACTTGAACTTCTGAAAACCGCCCTGCCTGTCAGACTGGCTGATGAAGACAGGAAAGCATTGCGGGACGAGTTGCACGGCATTGCCGACAATGCCGTCACGAAAATCCGTAAAGAGCGTGAGAGGATGGAGAATGATATTTGTAGGAATGCGAGCCGCATATTCCTTACTTCGGTAACTTTTTGGTGTATGGTTACGCTACTGATACTCCTCTCGACATTTTTTGCGATTGTCATTTTCGCTAACGCAAAATTATTTCACTCCAAAATACTGACTGAAATAATAGTCATATACTCCGTGCTGGTTATCCTGACACATATAGCCATAGCCTTTTGCTTCTATAAACAAAACGCTAAGTAAAAGAAAAAATAGATGTAGGTTCGCTAGGTTGCATTATATTTTCACCATTTATAGAGGACCTGAAAATGTTTTCACCGGATTGCCACGTTGCAACGAGGTATAATTGCTCCATTTAGATATATCGAATGTAGCAGTAATGGCATTTTTGGATTGCTGTAATTTGAACAGAAGTAATTTGCGTGCCATTTCTTTGTTTTGTGACTGTGAGCGATGAACACTGCATTTTATGGAGATGCCGGTAGGTATGTGGGTGGCACGGACAGCCGACTCCACTTTATTGACATTTTGTCCTCCATGTCCTCCGGAACGCATCGTTTCATAAACAATATCTTTATCCCGTATTTCCGGCTGTTCTATCAACTCTATAAATTCCACACCCACAAACCAATTCTTACGGGGATAACCGGGACGATAATGGTTTGACGTTGCACGCCAAAGGATAGTTCCGTTCCATTCTCTTTCTTTAACTGCATCGGTTTCGGCAAGAAACAACAGCGACATATAACAGTCCGGTTCCGTATTATGCGGCTCGAGTTCCATCAGTTCCGCGCCGGGAAAATCTTTCAGAAGTTCACGGGCAACAAGCGCGACCGCACGGGCACATTCCACAGGCCCCCGTCCGGCAGTAAGTTGTATATATTTTTTTATTGGGGAATATCTTTAATGTTTAAGCGGGTTTTAACCATTGTAATGACTTCAGCTGTCGGCTCAATCAAGCGCAATATTTCTTCCATCGGCTTATATGCCTGTGGCGATTCGTCAAGCGTACCGGGACAAACGGACGTGGAAAATATACCGTTCATAGACTTTTCAAACTCTTCCATTGCGATATTCTTCTTGGCTGCATTTCTTGACATGGCACGTCCTGCACCGTGTGGAGCGGAATAATTCCACTCTGCATTTCCTTTGCCGATACAGATGGCTATACCGTCACGCATATTGAAAGGCAGACAGAACAACTCTCCTTCTTCCGCTTTAACAGCCCCTTTGCGTAACATCGGATATTCCTCACAGACATCAATATAATTGTGCGTGGTGAAGATTGATTCCACACATTTCGCCTTGCAAAGTTTCTTCAGTATGGCGAAAATCTTGTCGTGGATTATCTGATGATTATAGAGGGCATAAGCTTGGGCAACAACCATATCCGAAAGATAGCCGTTCAGGGGGTCGCCCCACAGATAGCCGATGAATTGTGCCCTTTTAGGATTCCGGGCAATATTGTGCCAATGGTTTGCCACCTTGACACCAAGATTTCGAGAACCGCAATGAATGGTAAGCCAACCTTCATGCGTCTTCTCATCTTCTCCGTATTCAATGAAATGGTTGCCACCGCCGAGAGTGCCGAGACTTTTATAGAAGATGCCTTCCTGCAACTTTACCCTACGACAGAAATCCGACACAAAGCGTGCGTCTATGCGTACAACTTCATTAATCAAATCCGGAGCAATGGAACGTGCCTTTTGGTATCGGGAATTGAGGAAACGGAACAGTTCTTTTTCATTTAGACTGTTTTTCTCGCAAATATTCATACCGGTCGGCACCGTATCACGGATTTTATGGTCAAACAAAGCATAATCTTCCGGCGCAACTAAGGAAGAAAGCCTGTGCATGGAAATGGTACAACCGATATCCATTCCCACATGGTCCGGATTAACATATGCTCCAATCCTATACGCAGTCCCGACGTTGCAAGAATTTCCGGCATGGACGTCGGGCATCTGCACTATTTTTACTGATTCAAAAGCAGGATGGTTGCATTGCGCCTGTAACCATTGTAAAGCTGCTTCTTCAATGTTTTCGGCAAATATCTTCGCCGAAGTATATTGTCCACTTATTGCCATATAGTTAATCTTTTGATTTATCATTGATAATGGCTATAGAAATATCTTTAATATAAACCAACTGTAATTCTGGAACGTTGAAATACCATGCCGCATTGGGATAAACGGTTTGAAACAATTCATAACTTTTTTCTTGTTCCGGCAATGCGCCAAAGAAACCGTATATATGCTGACGTGCATGTTCTGGAACATTGTTCAAATCATTGAAAGTCACAACAGGATTAACCAATATCTTGTTTTGCCCGTAAAGGTTGATACATGCTGTTGCCGATTCTCCTGACGCAATTACCCAATCCGGTTTCTGCTTTGCGACTATACGACGAATTTCTTTGGCATAATCCGATTCTTGCAATGTATTTACCTCTACGAAATTGCCAACCTCTTTCATTTCGACTTCATCTATCAGCGAGGAAATCATATAAGAGTTTTGATCGTCCAATGTCGGATTCTTAATGCGGAATGGTTTTGGAAATATCAGTACTTTTTTCATACGCCTAAATTGGTCTGGCAAGATTCTGGTTGAGCAATAATTCATTGCCGGCATTGATGTGAGAATATTTAGGATATGACACCGCAAAACATTGCTTGCGATATTTACGTGCAAAGCACATGGTGTACATACTGCCGCTCTGCTCCGGGCATTCCGCAAGAACAACAGCATCCGACAATGCGGCTTGCAACCTGTTGCGGGCAACAAGCCGTGTCGGATTCGCTTTCATGCCAAAAGGTTGTTCTGAAAGAATAAGACCACTGCTTTCTAAAATACGCTGTTGCAAAGGCTCATTTTCTTTGGGATGCACAATGTTCAGCCCGGAAGCGACAATCGCAATTGTTTTTCCACCAGCATCTAGACATCCTTCATGTACCGCCTTGTCACAATCCAAGGCGAGACCGCTGACGATGATATTGCCTTCTTCTACAAATTTTCTACCCAAGTCATATGCTTTTCTATTTCCTGCCGGAGATGCCGCCCGTGCGCCGATGATAGCGATGAGTTTGACGGTTTGGTTAAGAAGCGACAAATCCCCCAAACAATGAATCATTGGCGGACAATCGTTCCCAATCCTCCTAAGTGAACGAGGGAAATTTTCATCTTGAAATGTCAACGTCACAACACCGTGCTCCTGTTGCATATCCATGATATTCTCCGCTTTATCAATGTATGCTTCAAATGCTTCGGCGTATTCTTCTTTCTCAAATTTTGAATGTATAATTTGGTACGCTCCCATTCCAGCGTATTGCATACAAAGAATATCTTCTTTACTTAAAAACTGTTGTTCCATATTGTTGATTTTAGCTGTTGATAATTTGTTTGGTATACATATTATGCCCGAAATCCTATTTTCACTCGGGTTGAATTGGAGATGCGCTCGTTACGACAAAGTTCGATTATAGCAGAAAGGTCAATAGAGTCTTGTCCTGACAGAATTGCTTCCACCGTGTATTTTCGAATGATATTCTCTATTTCCCCACCTGAAAGATCAAATTGGGAAGCAAGTGTCCGGGCATCGTTTTCTGGCAATGACGGCATCATTGCCTGCCAGATGGCAGCACGGGCTTCTACCGTAGGACGGTTGAACTGAATCTTATAAAGGAAACGGCGTTCAAAAGCCTTGTCAAGATTGGTCGTGAGATTTGTTGTGGCAATCATAATACCATCAAGTGCTTCCATTTCTTGCAGAATGATATTCTGTATGGAGTTTTCCATCTTGTCCACAGCACGGGTTGCTCCCTCCATACGTACCCCTAATATGGCATCCGCTTCATTGAAAAGCAGAATCGGGGCAAGAGTCGAATCCTTGCATATATTACGATATCTGTCAAACAACTTTTTCATATTCTGCTCGCTTTCTCCAACCCAGCAACTCTTGATTTTATCCACGTCCACTCGAAGAATATCCCGACCCGTTACCCGTGCTATCTGATATACAGTTTCGGTCTTACCCGTACCGGGAGAGCCGTAGAAAAGGCTACAAAAACCCGCCCTCATTCCTGCATTGCGCAGTCTGGATTGGACTTCATTGAAACGGTCGGACGAAAGTATTGCAGAAAGTTCTTCGACCTGCTTCTGCTCTGACAGGTTGTAAATCAACTTCTTTTCAGGGAGTGAGTCCGATTTGATCAGATTATGGTCTGATTTGGTTTTGATGTTTAAGTTCAATTCCGAAAGCAGATCGGTCTTGGCATATTCGGTCAGTTTGAAGCAGTCTGAACGCGCCATTCCATCTTCATTGACATTTTCAATCAAATCACGCTCAAAAAGTTCTGAGGTACGGCTGCGAAGTTCGCTTTTGCACCAGTTGGGAATTTTATCATTATCGTACAGATTGTCTATATCGTGAAATCCTATACGATTGTCATCATTTTCTATAAAAAGGTGAGCCATGAAAATAAATAACAGACAATCTTCCTCTCCAAGATTAAATCCTTTTAGTGTGCGTGCAAAATAAGTGTTTTTTATTTCTGAAAGGTTCTCATTAGCCTGGGCAAGAAGTGTTTCATGTGTTATTTCATCATCATTCATCTCTTCCATCAAGTCATTGAATCTATCAAAAAATGATTGAAGGTCTGTTATAGGCTCCGTGACATAAATGTATGGTTGGTTCTTTCTCAAAGTTTTGAGGACTTCTATCGGAACACGATAAGAAAGGCAGTTGCGAGAACGGGAAGCGCGTAAATAATGTTTTTCTTCAAGCGCATCAATTTCGGATGAGAGCCTTAACATTTTTGTAGTGCGGCATCCTATATATGATGCAATCTCCGACATGCGAATAGAGTTATCCTCGCTTCGATCTACAAATAAAGCCAATAAAACGGTCTGTAATGGGGACAACTTTAATTTCCGCGAAGCATACTTTATATAAGTCGATGCCTTATGGTAGAAATCAGAAGTAAGATTGGAATCTTTAGCCAAATCAACTATATACTCGAATGCTTCAAGTATATTTTTAACACGAACCTTTTCTACTATTTCTTTTTGCGATACTTCACAAAACTCTGTTTCCTTGATATCGAAATGTTCTTTCATTTGTGTAACCTCTTTTAGTATTTCGGTACAAAGATATGTTTGTGATGTATCATTTGATGATACAGGATATAAAAACAATAAATATAAAGTTGAAACTTGTTGGAGATTTTTTGTATCCAAATTGATTTTACACTTTGTTCATAATGTCTCTTGCCTCTACATAAAACTTGGTTCCGTACCCTGCTTAATCGTTTATTTCTATAAGATTGGGACTATTAAGGTTAGTATAATCGCCATTCATGATAGCGCCATTGGAAAATATTGTGGAATTACGCTTTACTATTCCGTTTTGGGAATGTATATGACCGAATAGATGCAAACGAGGATTTACTGCTGATATACGAGAGAAAAGTTCTTCCGAACCATAATGGATATTGTCGTCATAATCTAGGATACCATATGTAGGAATATGTGTTATCAGTACATCTGTATCAGTCGGTATTTGTTCATAATTCCGATTTTGACGTTCTGTAATACAATCCTCCATAAACATCGGAACACCATAAAAATAAATGCCGTTCAGCTCTATGCCGGAGTTGCATAAATAATGTACATTGGTATCAAGCCCGTCTATATTTGCTCCATACAAACAATTATCATGATTACCACAAATAAATATCTTGTGAGGATAATCAAGGTCGCAAAACCAATTCAGAAAATCAACTGCCTCCTGCTCGCTGCCGTTCATGGTAAAATCGCCCGAATGCACCAATATGTCTGCATCAGGTAAATTATGAAGTTTGTGATGACAACCGTGAGTATCTGAAATATGTAGTATTTTATTTATCATAGTAACGTATTTTCAAATAATTATATAATTCTGGACACCTGCTTTTTATTGGACTCATCAACTCTTGCGGATCAATTATGATATACTTTAATTGCTCATTAAGCATATTGCGCCATGTCGCCTCCATGTTTTGATTGGAAAATTTATATGTCTTGCCAAGCAAATCTGCATTTGCTTTTGGAACTACATGAATGTGCAGGTAATGGTCAGCCTTAATTCTTTCTGCCTTTTTATTTTTTATCATTTGCTCCGCCCATAGGGTTTGACGCATAAGTTGATAGAACGGTTCAAAGTAATAGGCTGAACTTTCATAGTTCTCCAAAGATTTCAATTGCTGTGATTTGGTAATGAGTCCATTATATCGCCTCATGCGTTCTTTTCCCTTTCCGTGTTCTCCCTTGCGCCATTTGTAATCTTCAAGCGACTTGTCATCTTTTGAGGAATCACCGTATGCTTCTGTATATTTCCACTCAATAGGAATAATCCACTTCTCATTATTTATATCCTCTGCATATATCAAAGCGTCAATTGAAGTGCAATATGAGCCTCTAATATGTTCCGGTTCATTAAGATATGAATTATCACTTATAGTCTCAAAAGCAATATATGATATGTCCGTATCGCATGGTACGGGAAGAACTTTTGTAAACTCAACCCTCTCCAACCCGTTAATCAATTCCAGTACTTCTGTCGGCTTTTGTCGTAAGAACATCAAATGGTTCAAACAAGCTATTTGGGAAGACACTGTATGCCCAGTAGGATAATCGGGATTGTCTCCCCACCATTCAATATCGTTTTCTTTGAAGTATTTTAAAACTTCGTTCCGAATAGGTTCATATAGATTGTTAATCCCATCTTCTAAAACAAAATCATATTGCTTTTTATCCTTTCCAAAATATCCGTAGCCTTTGTCATTGCCAAAAAAGTTATCCTTGATAAGTTCAATATGATGCTTTTTTTCTTGCAGCCTATACATCAATTTTACATTATACTTTCCCATAATCCATGTATTTAATTAGCACAATTTCTTTTAGATGGAGTTCTTGCACTTCTTCATCAGATAATTATTCAAACTACAAAACTATCGCATTAGTGTCTCATTTTTTGATACAACTGATATAAAATAGCAAATAATAATGCAATCCAACAAATTATCTGCCTTGTATCGCAATATGATACAAGGCAGTAGTACCTTTGTTCCTATATTATCAAAACAAAATAGATATGAAGACAATAGAAGGACATAATGTGAAAATCTTCACGGATATGATTGATGAAAATGCCATAGGGCAAATCAAACAACTTTTATCCATAGATGTCTTTGCTGACAAAAAGATCAGGATTATGCCTGACGTACATGCCGGTGCCGGTTGTGTAATCGGTTTTACTGGAAACCTTGGTGAAAAAGTGATTCCCAATATAGTAGGAGTTGATATAGGCTGCGGAATGAGGGTATTAAACCTTGGGAATGTCAATGATATTGATTGTCACGGATTCCATGAGTATATCCGGGCAAATGTTCCGTCTGGTAAAATTGCTCGTGAGGAAAAGTTCGGCTTCAAGCCGCTTGTAGGCGAAGAGATGTATATATATCGTCAAGCCAAAGAATTAGTGAAAGAACTATATTGCTATCGGGAGTTGAGGGATATAAGCAGGATCAATAGGTCTATCGGAACACTTGGTGGCGGCAATCATTTTATCGAGCTGGATAAAGATGATATAGGGAATGTCTATCTCGTTATTCACACCGGGTCACGTAATCTTGGTTTGCAGGTGGCGAACATTTATCAAGAGAAAGCTATAAAACACCTGACAGACGGTGCCGATGATTTGGAATTGCGAATCAGAGAAATAATTGAAGAATACAAGGCTGCCGGTAGAAGAAATGAACTTCAAGATGTCATAAAGAAAATGCGTAAAGAGCAACAACACACCGAGCCTGTTCTTCCCTCTGAACTTTGTTATGTGGAAGGAGAAACACGGGAACACTATCTTCACGATATGCGCATCTGTCAGCAGTGGGCGGTATTGAATCGCAAACTGATTTCCATTTTATTACTCAAATTCTTCAATGGAGTTGGGATAAAGAACGAATTTGAATCAGTCCACAATTATATATCGGATGACAATATGATCCGCAAAGGTGCAATCTCTGCAGAAAAAGAAGAACTGTGCATTATTCCACTGAATATGAGGGACGGTTCTCTGATTTGCATCGGTAAGGGTAATACTGATTGGAACTGTTCTGCTCCGCATGGTGCAGGTAGAATACTTAGCCGCAGTCAGGCATACGAACAAATCACCATGGAAGATTTTGAGTCCTCTATGAATGGGATTTACTCTGAATCCATAAATGAATTCACCCGGGATGAAGCACCTATGGTTTATAAGCCTGCTGAAGCAATCATTGATAATATCGGAGAAACCGTTACTATTGAGACTGTTATCCGACCAATTTTCAATTTCAAGGCTATGTGATAATAATAATAGATTGCGATGTATCACTCAATGCGACAAGTTTTTCGTAACTTTGCAGCAACTAACAATTTAATTATGATTCAACTGCAAAAATACACATGGCTAATAGATACTATTCGGCGAGCCGGCAAGATTTCTCTTGAAGAGATTTCTGACCGTTGGGAACGCAACAAAGATTTGAGTGATTACAAACCTTTGAGTCGTGCCACATTTAATCGTTGGAAAGATGCAATTTTTAGCCAGTTTGGTATTATCATTTCTTGCCAAAGGGCTGGAGGATACCTGTATTATATAGAAAATCCGGAGGACATAGACGAAGACGAACTCAAGAAATGGATGCTTGATTCATTTGCTGTAAGTAACTTGATCAGCGAGAACCTTTCATTAAAAGACAGGATTATAGTCAATCAAATTCCGTCTGCCCGTGAGTATTTGGCAACTCTGCTTGAAGCAATGCAAGAGAATCGTGTTGCTTCAATAACTTATTGTGCATTCAATAAAGCAAAAAGTTACACATTTCCCATTGAACCATATTGTGTTAAATTATTCGAGAATCGCTGGTATGTATTGGCACATAATATTACATATAATGACATCAGGATATACAGTCTTGACCGCATAGAAAAATTGACAATTACGGATGAAAGGTTCTATCTGCCGAAAGATTTTTCTGCTGCCGAGTATTTTTCTTCCTATTATGGAGTTGTAACAAGTTATGACTTAAAACCAGAGCGAATTGTCATTCGGGCATATCGTGATCATATTCCATATTTAAAATCCCTTCCGCTTCATCATAGCCAAAGAGTATTGGAGGACAATGGTGAGTATGCGGATTTTGAATTATTTCTTGCTCCGACATACGACTTCGTTATGAGATTGCTTCATGTAGGGGCAATGATAGAAGTAATTTCTCCAACTTCACTCAGGAAAACAATGAAAGGATGGATTTCTGATATGTATAATTTGTATAAAAACGATTAACCATGCAGGATTTTGCAGCTATAGATTTTGAAACGGCAAACGGACGACGTTCCAGTGTATGCAGTATTGGCATAGTGATAGTGCGAGGAGGTGAAATTGTTGACAGATTTTACAGTCTAATCAAACCGTCACCAAACTACTACACATATTGGACTACTGAAGTTCATGGACTCACACGTCAAGATACCGATAATCAGCCAACCTTCCCGGAAGTCTGGGCACAAATCAAAGATAAAATAGCAGGATTTCCCCTTGTCGCCCACAATAGGCCATTTGATGAAAGTTGTCTGAAAGCCGTATTTGAAGAATACGGATTGGAATATCCCAATTATGAGTTTCACTGTACCCTCGCAGCATCTCGCAGGTGTCTTGATATTCCCAGCCACCAACTTCATCTTTCGGCCGCAGCTTGCGGTTACAATATGGAGAACCATCACAATGCCCTCGCTGATGCGGAGGCTTGTGCATGGATAGCAATGAAATTAATAAAATAATTTGATTATGGCAGAGAACATTATTGGTCTTAAGTCAGTCCGAGAATTACTTGGGCTAAACTTCTTTATCCCTGATTATCAACGAGGGTATCGTTGGACAGCGCAACAAGTCGAGGATTTATTAAATGATATCAAGGATTTCAAATCGAATAATCTTCAGAATTATCAGTTTTATTGTGTACAACCGTTAGTTGTACGAATGATGTCTGACAATGAAACAAGTGAAAAGAATCTAGGTGAAGGTATATGGTATGAGGTAATAGACGGGCAGCAGCGTCTTACTACAATATATCTTATACTTCGAGCATTAAAAGAAGAATTAAATAAAAAGCACTTCCCTCAGCTATATTCACTCAAATATCAACGAAATAACAAAGTTGAGTCCTTTTTTGAAAATCCGCAGATAGATGATTCTGAAATAGATCTTTACCATATCTCCAATGCTTATACAACGGTAGAATCTTGGATAGGCAAATATTGGGATTTTGATACAAAATTATTAGAAACACTTATAAGTTGTGATATGGATGAAGATGGGCGCGACAAAGCAAACAATGTACGTTTCATTTGGTATGAATCTGTTAATGAAAATCCAATCAAAGTATTTACCCGTCTTAACATCGGTAAAATATCGCTGACAAATGCTGAGCTGATAAAGGCGATGATGTTAAATCGGCATAATTTCACAAAGAAAAGTATCAGCGATATAACCTTGCGTCAACAAGAAATAGCAAGTGAATGGGATGCCATAGAATACCAACTTCAAAAAGATGAATTTTGGCTCTTCTTGAATAAGCCTGGGTATGAAAATCCAACCCGAATAGATTATATATTCAATCTCATGTGTGAAAACAACATATTGCATCTTGGAGAAGAAATATACGAACAAATCGGAAATGACAAAGACCGTGTTTTTCGCTATTTCTATGAATATTTCAAACTAAGGAATAGTGATCTGAATGCTTGTTGGGGAAAAGTCAAGAGATATTTCAATACATTCAAAGAATGGTATGATGACATATATCTTTATCACTACATAGGATTCTTGATTTCTCAAGGTAGTGATGCTTATACACTGAGTGAAAAATGGGATAGATCCTCAACAAAATCTTCATTTATAGATGATTTGAAAAAACAAATCAGAGAGATTGTGACAAAGATACCTCTTTGTTATCAATACGATGAGGATGGTAAAGACAAATGGAAATGCCGTCCAATCTTGTTATTTCATAATATACAAACAGTTATCAATAGTAATATCGCACAAAAAGAAAACGACAAATACAAATTGGCTGTATTCTATAAGTTCCCATTCCACTTGTACAAATTGGAAGGATGGGATGTGGAACACATTAATTCAAATACTATAAATCCAGAGGGAGACTCTGCTACTCGTAAAGAATGGCTAACGAATATCTATCTAAGCCTTTCAGCCGAAAGTCAGGAGAAAATTAAAGAGTACTTCACTATTACCAATGAGCAAAAAAAAGAAACAATATATTCCGAGATAAAGTCTTTAATACCATCAATCAACGATTGGTCACAGGAGGAAAAGAACCAAATATGGAACTATACTCTATTGGATTCTTCAACCAATCGTGGCTATGGAAATGCCATTTTTTCTGCAAAACGCCGCATAATTATAGGAAAGGATAAAGGTGAATTATTGAAAATACCTAAAATTACAGCAGAAGGGCTTGTTATGGTTGATGCCAATAAAGGCAAATCTTCTTTTGTACCACCATGCACTAAGAATGTCTTCCTCAAATACTATTCTCCTTCCGTAAGTGAAAATAATTATTGGACGATTCCTGATGCGAAATATTATCTGGCGGACATTAAACATTGTATACAGCAATTAAGCAAACCTACAACAATCGAAAAAGAAAATCATGGCGACAAATAAAATTACATTTTGGCAACTGCTACAGAATAACAGTATAGAAATACCGATAGTACAACGAGATTATGCACAAGGAAGAGTTGGAAAAGAATATCTTCGCAAGAATTTCCTTACGAGTTTAAAACAAGCTTTAGATGGAGAAACTCTAAAACTGGATTTTGTGTATGGCTCGGTTGAAAACAATACACTCCAACCTTTGGATGGCCAGCAGCGTCTTACCACATTATGGCTGCTCCATTGGTATATAGCTTTGTTTGCGGACAAATATGAAGAAGCTTTTAATATCCTTGCCAGATTTTCGTACGAGACGCGAATATCTTCCCGAGAATTTATACAGAACCTTTGCCATACTGAAAATTTTACAAGCTTCGACAAAAAGGATGTTGTAAAATTCATCAAGGATGCGACTTGGTATTATTCTGCATGGAATCAAGACCCTACCATATCTTCAATGCTTCGAATGATTAAAGGAACAGACATTGGAGATAAGAGCGGAGAAGATATTGTTGACGGATTGGAGGAATTGTTTATCCATACAAAGAAAGATGTTTTTGAAAAATATTGGGAACGGCTTACGGAGACTGACGCAATAGCCTTCTACCAACAACCACTTGAAGATTTTGGACTATCTGATGACCTTTATGTTAAAATGAATGCTCGTGGTAAACAGTTGACTTCCTTTGAAAACCTTAAGGCTGACCTCATAGGCTATCTTCGAGAACAAGAAAGAGTTTCCGAACAAGGTGAAATCTTGAATAAGAGATGGAAAAATTTGCTTGATATCAGGAACGGAATACCTATCAAGATTGACACGGAATGGAATCAACTTTTTTGGGACAATCGCTCAGAAGACCATAAAATTGATGAAATATTCTTTGCTTTTGTCAATAGATTCTTTTGGAATGAGTTGTTTACAGCTAAGAATGACAATGGAGATTATATTTTGACTTTATCATCAGTATCGAAAAATCCTTCATACGAGTATTTCAATGCCGATGACTCAGATAGATATATAGGTTTTGATCCATATAAATATTATATGGGTTCTATCCCTGTGTCATTTTTTGAAAAACTCGAAATCATTCTTGATAATTATTCTTCATTTCAAGGTATCATTCCGTCACCAAGATGGATGAAAGGATTCGATTTCATACCCACTTATAGGAATAACAAAAATAGTAAAGATGAGAAAAAAGAAATTTCAGGCATTAATCAACTGCAAAGAATCGTTTTCTTTGCAGTATGTAAATATTTCAGTGAAGGTATTCCTAATCAACAGTCGTTGAATAGATGGATGCGAGTCGTTTATAATTTAATTTCAGGAACCGACAGGACTGGTAGCCCAGAGATTCGTGATGTTGAGACTGTGAGAAAAGCCATATCTTACCTTGACACCATTGACAGTCACAATGCAATTAGCAGTTTGGCATTCATGAAAATGGATGTCGCAGAAGGTGGAGAGTCGTCCACTTCCGTATTAACCCGCAGATGGAATGAAGAAATAGCCAAGGCTCTTCAAATATATAAAAATCCAGATTGGGAAAATCGAATCATTGAAGCAGAAGATTATTCTTTCTTTCACGGATCAATACGTTTTCTGTTTCAAGATGAAGAAGGAAAAACTGATTGGGCGATGTTTAATGACAAGTGGAATACCGTACAACGTTTCTTTGTAAGAAACGAAAATCAGAGCAGCGTAATGAACGAGGACTACCATAATACAGAATTGCTTAAAATACTATTCAGCCGATTTACCACAGAAAACTTTTGGGGTAATTTGTGGTGGAATTACCGTACATTCAATAATAAAGCGAATACTTGGATGTATTACCTTCTTTCACCTGACCTGTGTTCTCCGATTCATTATTTATTGCTTGGGTATCCACGTAGTACTCAATGGCAGCAAAGTTATCAGGACGATTTTGCAAAACACACATTGTTTCTTCTTACCCATACCCAACTGCTTGATTATGTCAGAAAAAAAATGAGTAATTCATGGATTAGAGACTATTCCTATTCGAAGCATAAAGCAATTTACCCAAGCTCTACAGGTGTTTTCTTGAATGCATCTGTTAGAGATAAGTTTCTGCTAAACTCGGATGGCATCCAAGTCGATGACTCCGCAAAGATTCCCGGTACTCCTTTATTATATGGCTGGAATATTAATTTTCGCTATAAACAGCATAATTTTCAATGGTATCGAACAGATTATGTATATCTGATGAACTCCAATGATGGTAATGTTTATGTAGAAAACGATGTTGAAGGAACGACAGAGGAAGAAAAATACTTTTGTTTTAAATGTGCTGATTGTATGTCAAAAGAAGTCATCCTCTCTCGGTTAGACGAACTAATTCTTAGACATAAAACATGTCCATTTAAAGCTGAATCCAATGAAGGGCTATCGGTTTAGACTTCTTTCAAAAGCAAACTAAAGGTAAGATAATTGATGCCGTATAATCTATAATTCAAGGATTATGCGGCATTATTTTCTATACATATCGACTTTTTCATACCCACTCAAATAATCATTTCTACCCTTGTCCCGACAAATTGTTGCATATAATATTTTTTATTGCTACTATTTTGTTGCTTATAACAACATATGTCGTCATATATCATTGTAAATAAGAATTATACACGATGTTTTATCTTGGAGGGAAAAAGATCGTTTGAGGGATAACAAGATGCAGGTGAAAAGAGAAGGATAAGATAGTTAAGATAGAAATAGGATAGTTATTAGGAACAAAATAATAGGTAACGGAGTAAAAGGGTAATCAATAAGATTTCAGGATATATGATTCAGGGTATAAATAGGGCGCGAAATGAAAGCTTAAAAGTTTTGAACCGGACTAAATAGTTTTTATCTTTGCGCCCTATTAGTTTTTATATACATGGAGTGGTTATATAGTCTATTTCTCGAACATTCTGCCTTACAGGCTGTTGTGGTACTTTCATTGATTTCTGCCATTGGTCTGGGCTTGGGAAGAGTGCATTTCTGGGGAGTTTCCCTGGGAGTCACTTTTGTTTTTTTTGCAGGCATCCTCGCCGGCCATCTCGGGCTTTCGGTCGATCCGCAGATGTTGAACTACGCAGAAAGTTTCGGACTGGTCATTTTCGTTTATTCTCTCGGTTTGCAAGTCGGTCCCGGTTTCTTTAGCTCTTTCCGCAAAGGAGGGGTGACATTGAATATGCTGGCATTGGGAGTTGTTCTGTTGGGAACATTGTTGACGGTGGTGGCCAGTTATGCGACAGGTGTCTCTCTTCCTGATATGGTTGGTATCCTTTGTGGAGCAACGACGAATACTCCGGCGTTGGGAGCTGCACAACAAACATTAAAACAGATGGGAATGGACAGCAGTACTCCTGCTTTAGGATGTGCGGTAGCCTATCCGATGGGGGTAGTTGGTGTAATCCTTGCCGTTTTATTAATTCGCAAAGTGCTGGTTCGCAAAGAAGACTTGGAGATAAAAGAGAAAGACGATGCGAACAAAACCTACATTGCAGCGTTTCAAGTACACAATCCTGCTATTTTCAATAAAAGCATCAAGGATATAGCTCGCATGAGTTACCCGAAGTTTGTCATCTCCCGCTTATGGCGTGACGGACATGTAAGTATTCCGACTTCTGACAAGATATTGAAGGAAGGTGACCGTTTGCTGGTGGTAACTGCGGAGAAAGATGCTTTGGCCTTGACCGTGCTTTTTGGTGAACAGGAAAATACGGATTGGAATAAAGAGGACATTGACTGGAATGCGATTGATAGTGAATTGATTTCGCAACGTATTGTCGTTACCCGCCCTGAACTGAATGGTAAGAAACTCGGTTCACTCCGGTTGAGAAATCATTATGGGATTAACATCAGTCGCGTTTACCGGTCGGGTGTGCAGTTGCTTGCTACTCCGGGATTGGTACTTCAATTAGGAGACCGCCTGACGGTAGTGGGAGAGGCTGCTGCTATTCAGAATGTGGAGAAAGTACTTGGAAATGCTGTAAAAAGTTTGAAAGAACCCAATCTGGTTGTTGTGTTTATCGGCATCGTACTCGGTTTGGCATTGGGGGCGATTCCTTTCTCTTTTCCGGGTGTCAGTACTCCTGTGAAGCTGGGATTAGCGGGTGGACCGATTATCGTTGGTATCCTTCTGGGAACTTTTGGACCACGGATACACATGATTACTTATACCACCCGTAGTGCGAATCTGATGTTACGTGCCTTGGGACTTTCCATGTACCTTGCTTGTCTGGGACTGGATGCCGGAGCTCATTTTTTCGACACCGTATTCCGTCCGGAAGGTTTGTTATGGATTGCTTTAGGGGCCGGATTGACTATTGTTCCAACCGTACTAGTCGGGTTTGTGGCTTTCAAGATGATGAAGATTGATTTCGGTACTGTATCTGGCATGTTGTGCGGAAGTATGGCAAATCCGATGGCACTGAACTATGTAAACGATACAATTCCCGGCGACAACCCATCCGTGGCCTATGCGACCGTTTATCCGCTGTGTATGTTTCTGCGGGTAATTATCGCTCAAGTGTTGTTAATGTTCTTGTTGAATTGAGAAATAATTGTAAATAGTAAAATTGTAAATAGAATGACTGCTCAAAGTAACATAACTCCTGAAAGCATTGTGAGTGATCTCCGTTACCTGCAACTGCTTTCCCGAAGTTTTCCTACCATTGCTGATGCCAGTACGGAAATAATCAACTTAGAGGCTATCTTAAATCTACCTAAAGGGACGGAACATTTCCTGACTGATATTCATGGAGAATATGAAGCTTTTCAGCATGTACTGAAAAATGCTTCCGGTGCGGTAAAACGTAAAGTAAATGAAATATTCGGCAACACTCTTCGTGAAGCTGAAAAGAAAGAAATCTGTACTTTGATTTATTATCCCGAAGAGAAACTGCAATTGGTGAAGGCCCGTGAAAAGGATCTGGATGATTGGTATCTGATTACGCTGAACCAACTGGTGAAAGTCTGTCAGAACGTGTCTTCCAAATATACTCGTTCGAAGGTTCGTAAATCACTGCCTGCCGAATTCTCTTATATCATTCAGGAGTTATTGCACGAATCGTCTATCGAACCGAATAAGCATGCTTATATTAATGTAATTATCAGCACAATTATCACTACGAAGCGTGCCGACGATTTCATTATCGCTATGTGTAATCTGATTCAGCGCTTGACTATTGATTCTCTTCATATCGTAGGTGATATTTACGACCGTGGTCCCGGTGCGCATATCATTATGGATACATTGTGTAATTACCACAATTTCGATATTCAATGGGGAAATCATGATATTCTCTGGATGGGAGCAGCTTCCGGTAATGATAGTTGTATCGCTAACGTGATACGTATGTCTATGCGCTATGGTAATCTGGGGACACTTGAAGACGGATACGGAATCAATTTGCTTCCATTGGCTACTTTTGCAATGGATACGTATGCCGATGATCCTTGCACGATTTTCATGCCGAAAATGAACTTTGCCGATGCTCATTATAATGAGAAGACTTTGCGTCTGATTACTCAAATGCATAAAGCCATTACCATTATCCAGTTTAAGCTGGAAGCTGAAATCATCGACCGCCGTCCGGAATTCGGAATGGCTAATCGTAAACTTCTGGAGAAGATTGATTTTGAACGCGGCGTCTTTGTATATGAAGGAAAAGAATATGCTTTGCGTGATACCAATTTCCCGACTGTAGATCCGGCAGATCCTTACCGACTGACTGAAGAAGAACGCGAATTGGTAGAAAAGATTCATTATTCATTTATGAATAGTGAGAAATTGAAGAAGCACATGCGTTGTCTGTTTACCTATGGCGGCATGTATCTGGTTTCAAACTCGAATCTTCTTTATCATGCTTCTGTTCCTCTGAATGAGGATGGCAGCTTTAAACATGTCAAAATACGTGGTAAGGAATACTGGGGACATAAATTGCTGGATAAAGCCGATCAATTGATCCGTACCGCTTATTTCGATGAAGAAGGAGAGGAGGATAAGGAATTTGCTATGGATTATATCTGGTATATGTGGTGTGGCCCGGAAGCTCCTTTGTTTGATAAAGATAAGATGGCGACTTTTGAGCGTTATTTTGTAGAAGATAAAGAGTTGCATAAAGAAAAGAAAGGCTATTATTACACATTGCGTAACCGGGAAGATATTTGTGACCAGATTTTGACAGAGTTTGGAGCTTCAGGGCCTCATTCGCATATTATCAACGGTCATGTGCCTGTGAAAACGATTCAGGGGGAACAACCTATGAAAGCCAATGGCAAGCTTTTCGTTATTGATGGCGGTTTTTCAAAAGCTTATCAGCCGGAAACGGGAATTGCGGGGTATACGCTTGTTTATCATTCTCATGGTATGCAACTCGTACAGCACGAACCATTCCAGTCTCGTCAGAAAGCCATTGAAGAGGGGCTTGATATCAAATCGACCAACTTCGTTCTCGAATTTAATTCGCAACGAATGATGGTGAAAGATACCGATAAGGGAAAAGAACTAGTGACTCAAATACAGGATTTGAAGAAACTGCTTGTTGCTTATCGTACTGGTCTGATAAAAGAAAAAGTGTGATAGATTGAAATGATAAGGGCTTAAAACCATCATTTATCATTTGATAGTTTTAGTAATGCTTAAAATATAGTGTCTTTATTTACTTGATACATAAGGAAAAGTGTAATTCATTATTAATATTGAATTGCACTTTTATTATTAATGCCCGTTATATTCCATACTATACATATCAAAGCCTTTGGCCCAATAGTCTCTTTGGATTTCTTTCAGTGTGAATCCTTGCTTTTCGTAGAATTTATAGGCTAATTGTGAAGTTCTAACGGTTATTTTTTGAATACCATCAATGGACTTTAATATTTCAATTCTATATTTTAATAATTGTGCTCCTAACGATTTGCCTTGGTACTGGGGATGTATGATATCCTAACTTATTTTTCCGCTGGCTTTATCCTTTGTAAAATTTATTCCGCCACAGCCTACAACCTTCTTGTTGAGTAATAGAACAAAATAAAGTTCACGTTCGCTATCCAGATAGTTACTAAAATCAGCTTCTTCTTTCGGTGCAAAATATGCAGGCGTGTTCTGTCTGATTAAATCTATTACAGCATTCTTATCTGTTGGCTGGTATTCTCTAATTGTAGTTATGTTCATCTCAACGTTCATTGTAATTTTATTTAGAAAAGAACAATGCCTGCTTCTATAATCGCTCCTTTATCGTAATTGCTTGATTTATTATAGAATCTGGTTAACCCATAACCACCTGTTGCATAGATGCCGAACTTCCTGGTAAATTGATATTCCAGATTGGCACGTGCCTGCAATGCATATAAGCGTTTCGGAATCACCTCGTCTTTGTTATCGAACGCCTCGATATGCTGGTAGCCAAGGTCTCCGCTGATGGATAAGCCTTTGTAAAGAGGGAAGGACAAACCGGCACGATAGGATGCACTTGCCGAAAACTTATCATTCAACCCCTGATACATGGAGCCGACTCCCAGAATGGTATAAAACAATTGGTTCTTGAAGCGTACACCTATATTGACAGGCGTAGCATTTCCACCATACACCATCATCTGCACTCTTGTATCAGGATTCGCATTAACCAATCCGAGTTGGAATCCCTTCATATCTTCTTTGTAATAATTGACAAGGCCAATTTGAAGTCCGCGGGCCTGCGTTACATAATTACATAATGCTATTTGCACCCCATTCAGTTTCGATGCAGTTATGTTGGCAATTCCTGCAATCTGCAAGCCGTTCATGTGTTCGCCTACTACATTCAAAAGTCCGGAAGCCATCAAGCCGCCGAAACTCTGTCCTGTAATATTTGCCGCTCCGGAAAAGTGTAGTCCCGAAGCCATATTGCCCGTCACATTCATGAAACCGCTAATCATTAACCCCGAGGTATTATCTCCTCCGATACTGGTTAAACCGGATATGATTACTCCCTGAGTTCTGTCGCCGGTGATATTTACCAGTCCGGCAGCAGAAAGTCCTACGGTGTTGTTACCACTGATATTACTGATACCGGCCAGCTGGACACCCCTCATTGTTCCACCTGCCAGATTGGCTAATCCGGTGATCTGTACTCCGTTCATGTCACCATGTACCACACTCCCCAATGCATTGATACCCACACCGTTCAAGCGATTCATTGTAGACAGGAGGCCGATGTTCACATAAGTCGTCTGTGTACTGTCATGCGGTTGCGTACAAATATCTTTCCAGATAGATATATTAATACCTGCACTCTTGTTCTGTGCCGGTAAACAAACGGCAGCCATTAGTATAGCTGCCGTGAATATTGTTTTCTTTATCTTCATTCCTTTCTCTTTTCGGCTTAAGTAATATCTCTATGCAGCTAACTTTATATTAGCCTTTTGCTTCCTGGTATAAATAACGTTTGATGCTCTTCTTCGGTGTCTTTTCGAATTCTTCCGGATAGATTTTCATCTTGGATATTTGGCTGTAAGCCGGTAGCGTATCATTCAGTGCCACACGGTTTTCTTCCATTATTTGCTCGATGTCTTCATTCTTCAGGCCATGAGCGAAAGCGTCGTCAAAATCAGGATAAACAAGTCCGACAAGTTTTTCGTTTTGCTGAACGATAATACTTTCAGCCACGTATGGCAGGTTGTTCAATTTATCTTCAATTTCTTCCGGGTAGATATTCTGTCCGCTAGCACTCAATAACAGGTTCTTGCTGCGTCCTTTGATCGTAACATTTCCTTCAGCATCCATCAAAGCCAGGTCACCTGTATGCAGCCATCCGTCTTTGTCGATAACTTCCTGGGTAGCTTCTTCGTTTTTGTAATATCCCAACATCACATTCGGACCCTTACATACGATTTCGCCAACAATGTTCTCGGGATCAGATGACAACACTTTCACATCCATACGTGGTACAGCTTTTCCGCATGAACCCGGCTTGAATCTTCTCCAATCCTCGTAACAGATAATCGGACCACATTCCGTCATTCCATATCCTACTGTATAAGGGAAATCAATCATTTTCAAGAACTGTTCTACTTCCTGATTGAAAGCAGCACCTCCTACAATAACAGCTTTGAAGTTTCCGCCAAATGCTTTAATCATTTCTTCGCGTACCGTTGCTTTTATCTTGTCGTTGATGATAGGCACTTTTAGTAAGATCTTCATTGCAGGAGTTTCCAATTTCGGAAGCACGCTCTTCTTGATGATTTTTTCGATGATAAGCGGTACGGCAACAATCAGATTAGGTTTCACCTCTTCGAAAGCCTGGAAAATGATTTTCGGACTCGGCATGCGAGTAAGGAAGTAGATGTGGCAACCCACGGAGAACTCATAAAGGAATTCGAAAGCCAGTCCGTACATGTGTGCCATAGGGAGCATGGATACGATCTTATCTCCGGCTTGCAGGTCTAATACTTCAAAAGCAAATTTGGTATTCGACCACAGACTGCGATAGGGGAGCATTACTCCTTTCGAGTAACTTGTTGTTCCTGAAGTATAATTGATAACAGCCAGTTCTTCCGGTTCATCCTTATGATAAGCGATATGCTCTGTGCGGAAATTCTTCGGATATTTTTTGCCGAACATTTCGTTCAGGTGTTCGCGTGCATAAGTCAGTCGTTCGCTGCGTGACACTAGCAGGGTGAAGTCGTTCATCATCAGGATACCCTCCAGTAGCGGCATTGCCGACTCATTCAGGTTTTCCCATACCATATCTCCTACAAGCAGTAATTTTGCTTCGGAATGGTTGACGATGTTATGTATATTGTCCGCTTTAAATTCATGGAGGATGGGTACAACAACTGCCCCATACGTCAGTGTAGCAAGAAAAGTGACTCCCCAATGAGAGCTGTTTCTTCCGCAAACAGCAATCTTATCTCCTTTGCGGATTCCACTTTCTTCAAAAATGATATGGAGTTTTTCGATCTTGCGAGCTACGTCTTTATACTGTAAAGTTGCACCTTTATAATCGGTCAGGGCATCCAGGTCCCAATTATTTTTGATACTATTCTCAATGTAGGCTATAAAACTTTGTTCCATTGTTTTGCACATTTGGTATTAATTTGTGCAAATATAGCAATTATATTAAGAATGAAGAATTAAGAGGGAAGAATTTTTGGAAATGGGGGAAGGGCGATGTAGTGAGATTGCGACAGGCTGGTAGGATGAAAGATTATGCTTATAGCTAATTTCATTATGCTATAACCAAAAATCATTATGCTATAATCAAAAAAAAATATGCTATAAGCAAAAATAATTCTGCTCATAGCATATTGATTGATTCTTTAAATTCTTATTTCAAGTACCATTCGTACATTCTTTGTACGCCTTCCTCGATTTCAATTTTATGGTGCCACCCCAAAGAGTGCAGTTTCGAAGGATCGGTCAGCTTGCGCATAGTGCCGTCCGGTTTGCTGCTGTCGAAGGTCAGTTTTCCTTGATACCCTACAGTTTCTACAATACGTTCGGCCAGCTGACGGATGGTGATTTCCTTACCGGTGCCGATGTTGATATGGCAGTTGCGGATATCTTTGCTGCCTTCTTTATAGGTATCTTTGAAGTCTACGTGCTCCATTACGAAGACGCTGGCATCTGCCATTTCTTCGCTCCAAAGGAACTCGCGGAGTGGAGTACCTGTACCCCAAAGAGTGACTTCCGTTTCGCTGATTCCGTATTTTTGCAGAATAGCCAGGATTTCTTCTTTCGGACTGTCGCCGTTGACGCCTTCCACCGGGCGCAGGTTCATATCCTTACGTACAGCTTCCCAGTTTCCTTCTTTCAGACAGTGTGCCAGATGAATCTTTCGGATCATGGCAGGCAGTACATGACTGCGTTCCAAGTCGAAATTATCATTCGGTCCGTAAAGGTTTGTCGGCATCACAGCGATGTAGTTCGTTCCATATTGCAGGTTGAAACTTTCGCACATTTTCAGTCCGGCAATTTTAGCAATTGCATACGGCTCGTTGGTATATTCCAACGGTGAAGTAAGCAATACATCTTCCTTCATCGGCTGTTCGGCGTCACGTGGATAAATACACGTGCTACCCAGGAAGAGCAACTTCTTAACATGGTGACGGAAGCTCTCTCCGATGATATTCTGTTGAATTTGCAGATTCTTATAGATAAAGTCGGCACGGTAGATGCTGTTCGCCATGATACCACCCACAAAGGCAGCAGCAAGGAATACATATTCCGGTTGTTCTTCATCGAAAAAATTACGGACAGCCATGCCATCCAGCAGATCAAGCTCTTTGTGAGTGCGGCCTACCAGATTGGTGTATCCTTTATCCTGCAAATTCTTCCAGATAGCAGATCCTACAAGTCCGCGGTGTCCTGCTACATATATCTTTGCATTCTTTTCCATTCTATTAGTGAAGCAAGTTTTAATGTTTGGTAGCAATCATTCGTCTCACCTTCTCCATATCGTGGCGAACCATGATACTTACCAGTTCTTCGAATGATGTTTTACGTGGATCCCAGCCCAACAGTGTTTTAGCTTTAGTCGGGTCGCCCAGCAATTGTTCTACTTCCGATGGACGGAAATACTTCGGATCAACTTCTACCAGAGATTTTCCGGTAGCTACGTCGATACCTTTTTCATTTACGCCTTCACCTTCCCAACGAAGTTCGATACCTGCTTCTTTGAATGCTAACGTTGCGAATTCGCGCACCGTGTGCATTTCTCCAGTAGCAATAACGAAATCTTCTGGAACATCATGTTGCAGGATCAGCCACATACATTCGATGTAATCCTTGGCATATCCCCAGTCGCGAAGAGAATCCAGATTACCCAGGTACAGTTTGTCCTGTTCGCCCTGTGCGATACGTGCGGCAGCAAGCGAAATTTTACGGGTAACGAACGTCTCACCACGGCGTTCGCTCTCGTGATTGAACAAAATACCGTTTACTGCAAACATACCATAGCTTTCGCGGTAGTTTTTAGTAATCCAGAAACCATATTGTTTGGCTACCCCATACGGAGAACGGGGATAGAATGGAGTTGTCTCTTTTTGTGGAACTTCCTGCACCTTACCGAACAATTCGGAAGTAGAAGCCTGATAGATGCGGGTTTTCTTTTCCAGTCCCAGGATGCGTACAGCTTCGAGCATACGCAACGTACCGATAGCATCTGCTTCGGCAGTGTATTCCGGAACGTCGAACGAAACCTTCACGTGGCTTTGAGCTGCGAGATTGTAGATTTCATCCGGTTGCACCTGTTGAATAATACGAATTAACGAACTAGAATCTGTCATATCCCCATAATGCAGATTAATCGTACGTTTCTGTTTCATGTCGCGCACCCACTCGTCAAAATACAAATGTTCAATACGTCCTGTATTGAACGAAGAAGAACGACGGAGTATACCGTGTACT
Source organism: Bacteroides sp. AF32-8BH (assembly GCF_003435205.1). Classification (NCBI taxonomy): domain Bacteria; kingdom Pseudomonadati; phylum Bacteroidota; class Bacteroidia; order Bacteroidales; family Bacteroidaceae; genus Bacteroides; species Bacteroides sp. AF32-8BH. The sequence continues at coordinate 47,927 of NZ_QVLZ01000003.1, forward strand.
TCGTAACCTTTTTGCAATAGAAATTCGGCAAGATAAGAACCATCTTGCCCGGTGATGCCTGAAATTAGGGCTTTTTTCATACGCTAATTATTTATATAATTGAAAATGTGGGTGCAAATGTCGGCATTTTTTGTGACCCAGCCAAGTGACTTTCCAATTATTTTTCAGCACAGTCATTCAGCACGGTTTTTTCCCATTATTTTGTCGATAATCAAAGCGATAGCTCCGTCTCCCGTCACATTGCAGGCAGTACCGAAACTATCCATGGCGATGTAAAGCGCAATCATCAAAGCTTGTGCCGATTCGTCGAAACCGAGCATGGATTGTAGAATCCCCAGGGAAGCCATGATTGCTCCACCCGGGACTCCCGGAGCAGCTACCATAGTGATACCCAGCATAAAGATAAACCCGGCAAACAGGGGGAAGTCGAACGGCATTCCCTGCATCATCATCAATGCCAGTGCGCAGGCTACAATTTTCAGTGTACTGCCCGATAGATGGATGGTGGCACATAGCGGAATCACAAATCCGGCTACTTCAGCAGATACTCCGTTCTTTTTGGTCTGTTCCAGTGTCACGGGAATGGTGGCTGCAGATGATTGTGTACCCAATGCCGTGAAGTAAGCGGGCAGCATTTTGCTAAGCAATTTGAATGGATTTCTATGCACAAACAATGCCGCAATGGAATACTGAAAAACCAACAGAAAAATATGAAGAACGAAGATGACTCCGATAATTTTAATAAACACCATTAGGATAGAATATACTTGCCCCGAATGTGTCATGTTGAGGAATATGCCGAAGATATAAAGCGGTAGCAACGGCAGAATGACGGCACTTATCATTCGTACGATAATTTCCTGAAAATCACGTGCCACATTTTTCAATGCGTCGCTGTTGAGTGACGCCAGTCCTAACCCCAGTGTGAAAGCTAAAACCAGAGCTGTCATTACGTTCATCAGTGGCGGAATGGAGACGGAGAAGTAGGGGAGGATTCCCTGCGCTTCGCTTACTTCTTCAAGTGGTGCACCCGGTTCGATGAGCGAAGGAAATACTGTGACTCCTGTGAAGTAGGAGAGAAAGCCTGAAAAAAGAGTAGCGAAGTAGGCGATCAAAGCTGTCACGAGTAGCATTTTTCCTGCGCCTTTTCCGATGTCGGCAATAGCCACAGTAACCAGTCCGACGATAATCAATGGGATAGAGAAATTGAGAAACTCACTGAAAATGCCATTGAACGTAACAAATATTCGCACTAGCGGAGCCGGGAAAACTGTGCCGATGGCAATACCCAAAATGATGGCGATAACGATGCGCGCCAACAAACCGATTTTGATCTTCTTCATCCTTGATTTTATTTATAGACCACAAAAATAATATTTAAATCTAAAATATTGCGAACAAATGTGCATTTCAAATGTTACTAAGATAAAGAATATTCAAAATATACAAGTTATGGCAAATCAGAATAAAACAGATATCGGACTTATCGGCTTGGCTGTGATGGGCGAGAATCTTGCTTTAAACATGGAGAGTAAGGGATGGCACGTGTCGGTTTATAACCGTACTGTTCCCGGAGTAGAGGAGGGGGTGGTAGAACGCTTCCTGAATGGTCGTGCAAAAGGTAAAAACATCGAAGGATTCACAGATATAAAGGCATTTGTAGATTCGATAGCTATTCCCCGTAAGATTATGATGATGGTTCGTGCCGGAAGTCCGGTTGACGAACTGATGGATCAGCTTTTCCCGTTGCTTTCACCGGGAGATATCCTTATTGATGGCGGTAATTCTAATTACGAAGATACGAACCGTCGTGTCCAACTGGCGGAATCAAAGGGATTTCTTTTCGTCGGTAGCGGTGTGTCCGGTGGTGAAGAGGGAGCCTTGAATGGAGCTTCTATCATGCCCGGTGGTTCGGAAAAAGCATGGCCGGAAGTGAAACCGATTCTTCAAAGTATTGCGGCAAAAGCACCGGACGGCACTCCTTGTTGTCAATGGGTGGGTCCTGCCGGCTCCGGTCATTTTGTGAAGATGATTCACAACGGTATCGAATATGGTGATATGCAACTGATCGCCGAAGCTTATTGGGTGATGAAAAAATTGCTTGATCTGACCAATGAGGAAATGGCTGATGTCTTTGCCCGTTGGAACGAAGGAAAACTTCGCAGTTATCTGATCGAAATCACCGCCAACATTCTGCGGCATAAAGATAAATCCGGAGGTTATCTCATTGATAAAATCCTGGATGCAGCCGGACAGAAAGGAACCGGAAAATGGTCGGTTATCAATGCGATGGAACTCGGTATGCCGTTAGGGTTAATTGCCACGGCGGTATTCGAACGAAGCCTTTCTTCGCAGAATGACTTGCGTCACCTGGCTTCCAAGCAATTCCAGTGCCAACATACACAACCTATATATAATAAGGCGGAACTCGTAAAGAATATCTTTTCTGCTCTTTATGCTTCCAAACTCGTCTCTTATGCCCAGGGATTCGCCGTGTTGCAACGTGCTTCCGACGCTTTCGGCTGGCATCTCGATCTGGCTTCCATTGCGCGTATGTGGCGTGGGGGATGCATCATCCGCAGTATATTCCTGAACGATATTGCAGCTGCCTTCGAAGCCACCGACAAGCCTAAACACTTGTTGTTGGCTCCTTATTTTAAAGAAGAAATGAAGACATTGCTTCCCGGATGGAAGAGCCTGGTGGCGGAATCCATGAAAGAAGAACTTCCCGTTCCTGCTTTCTCCTCTGCCCTCAACTATTTCTATTCGCTCACTTCTGCCGATCTGCCCGCCAACCTTGTACAGGCACAACGCGATTATTTTGGTGCGCACACTTTTGAGCGTAAGGATGAGTTGCGCGGACAGTTCTTTCACGAGAACTGGACAGGCCACGGAGGAGATACGAAATCGGGCACCTATAATGTTTGAGTAAACCTATAATTCATATTTAGAAATTAATAAAGTGGATAAATTTGCAATGATAATTTTCGGTGCGTCAGGTGATTTGACCAAGCGTAAGCTGATGCCTGCCCTTTACTCCCTCTACCGTGAAAAACGGTTGACCGGAGAGTTTTCCATATTGGGTATCGGGCGTACGGTCTATTCTGACGATAACTACCGTTCCTATATATTAGAAGAACTACAACAGTTTGTCAAGTCTGAAGAACAGGACACAGCTCTTATGGCTTCATTTGTCTCCCATCTCTACTATTTACCGATGGACCCGGCAAAAGAAGAAGGTTACCCGCAACTCCGCCAACGTCTGGTTGAATTGACTAATGAGGTAGATCCGGACAATCTGCTGTTCTATCTTGCCACTCCGCCATCACTTTACGGAGTAGTGCCCCTCTATTTGAAAGCTGCCGGACTTAACACTCCCCACTCGCGCATCATCGTTGAGAAACCTTTCGGCTATGATCTCGAGTCGGCACTTGAACTGAATAAAACGTATGCCTCTGTTTTCAATGAGCATCAAATTTACCGTATCGACCATTTTCTCGGTAAGGAAACGGCCCAGAATGTACTGGCTTTCCGTTTTGCCAACGGTATCTTCGAACCTCTCTGGAATCGTAACTATATTGACTACGTAGAAATTACAGCCGTAGAAAATCTGGGTATCGAGCAACGAGGCGGGTTCTATGAAACGGCAGGTGCGCTGCGGGATATGGTGCAGAATCATCTGATACAGCTCGTGGCCCTTACGGCTATGGAACCGCCTGCTGTTTTCAATGCAGACAATTTCCGTAATGAAGTGGTGAAGGTCTACGAATCTCTTACTCCATTGAATGATATCGATTTGAATGAACATATTGTTCGCGGACAATATACAGCCTCCGGTAGTAAAAAAGGATACCGTGAAGAAAAAGGAGTGGCTCCCGATTCGCGCACGGAAACTTATATTGCCATGAAACTGGGCATTAGTAACTGGCGCTGGAGTGGCGTTCCGTTCTACATTCGTACAGGTAAACAAATGCCGACGAAAGTAACGGAAATCGTTGTGCATTTCCGGGAAACACCTCACCAGATGTTTCATTGTGCTAGTGGCAACTGTCCACGGGCTAATAAATTGATCCTTCGTTTGCAACCGAATGAAGGAATTGTGCTCAAAATCGGAATGAAAGTCCCCGGTGCAGGTTTCGAAGTCCGCCAGGTGACGATGGATTTCAGTTATGCACAGTTGGGCGGTGTGCCTAGTGGTGACGCTTATGCCCGTCTGATAGATGATTGTATCCAGGGCGATCCGACTTTATTTACTCGAAGTGATGCAGTAGAAGCCTCATGGAAATTCTTCGATCCGGTGCTCCGCTATTGGAAAGATAACCCCGATGCGCCTCTTTACGGTTATCCCGCAGGTACGTGGGGACCTTTGGAAAGTGAAGCAATGATGCACGAACATGGGGCTGACTGGACGAATCCTTGTAAGAATTTGACAAATACAGATCAATATTGTGAATTATGAAACTATCAGTTTTTCCCTCATCAATTGAAACTTCACGAGCATTGATACTCCGCCTGGTGGAAATCATGAATGAAGAGCCGGACAGAGTGTTCAATATCGCAGTTAGTGGTGGTAATACCCCTGCTCTGATGTTCGATTTATGGGCGAATGAATATATGGAAATTACCCCTTGGGACCGTATGCGGATTTATTGGGTGGATGAACGTTGTGTGCCTCCCGATGATTCGGACAGTAATTACGGAATGATGCGCAACCTTCTTTTGGGTATCACTCCTATTCTCTATGAGAATGTATTCCGTATCCGTGGAGAGGCAAAGCCTGCGAAAGAGGCGGTTCGTTATTCGGAGTTAGTCCGGCAGCAAGTGCCGTTTAAGCGTGGTTGGCCCGAATTCGATATTATACTGTTGGGAGCCGGAGATGACGGACACACTTCTTCGATCTTTCCCGGGCAAGAAGATTTGCTGACTTCAAACTCTATTTATGTGGTCAGTGCACATCCCCGTAACGGGCAGAAGCGTATCGCAATGACGGGATACCCCATTCAGAATGCCCGCTATGTCATTTTCCTGATTACCGGAAAAAATAAAGCCGATGTAGTAGAAGAAATCTGTAATTCGGGAGACACTGGTCCCGCAGCCTATGTGGCTCATCATGCGCAAAATGTAGAACTGTTTATGGATAAAGGGGCTGCCGCATATATTGAAGATCCTAATAAAAAGATGAGTTAGAACAGAACTATTTCATTGACGAAACTAATAGAAAAAAAAAGAAAAATATGAATCCTTATCAACATTCATTTGGTGGTAATATCCCACAAGACGTAGCGGGGAAACAGGGCGAAAATGTTATTTTTATTGTTTATACTTTAAAAGATTCGCCTGAAACTCTTGACAAAGTAAAAGATGTGTGTGCCAATTTCTCGGCCCTGATTCGCAGTATGCGTAACCGTTTTCCTGATATGATGTTCAGTTGTACCATGGGATTTGGAGCCGATGCCTGGAACCGTCTTTTCCCGGAACAGGGAAAACCCAAAGAACTGAAAACTTTCGAAGAGATAAAAGGCGAGAAGCATACGGCAGTTTCTACTCCGGGCGACTTATTGTTTCATATCCGTGCAAAACAGATGGGATTATGTTTTGAGTTTGCATCTATCATCGATGAGAAACTTCAAGGCGTGGTTGAACCTGTCGACGAAACTCACGGTTTCAGATATATGGATGGCAAAGCCATTATCGGCTTTGTGGATGGAACGGAGAATCCGGCGGTTGATGAAAATCCCTATCATTTTGCAGTTGTAGGAGAGGAAGATGCTGATTTTGCAGGAGGCAGCTATGTCTTTGTGCAGAAGTATATTCACGATATGGTTGCGTGGAACTCCTTACCTGTGGAAGAACAGGAGAAAGTGATCGGGCGTCGTAAGTTTAACGATGTCGAACTGTCTGACGAGGAGAAACCTCAAAATGCGCATAATGCCGTCACTAATATTGGAGATGACCTGAAAATAGTGCGTGCCAATATGCCGTTCGCCAATACGTCTAAGGGAGAATATGGTACTTACTTCATCGGCTATGCAAGTACGTTCACTACTACCCGGCAGATGTTGGAAAGTATGTTTATTGGCAATCCGGTAGGCAATACCGACCGTTTACTGGACTTTAGTACAGCAGTTACGGGAACACTTTTCTTTGCTCCTTCCTACGATTTGCTAAGTGAACTGGGCGAATAAAAAATAAAAGACTGGGGGGAGTATTACACTTTAGTAATCTCCTCCACTACATATTGGTCTTTTACTTTCTTGCAGGTACATACGAAGAATTCCGGATGTTTCAGAGCTCCTTGTAAAGTATCAGGAAGAATCATTTCTTTAGTACGACGGTCCATTGCAACCGTTGCATACAGGATACCTTCACTCTTGCATTTCTCTATTAATGCACTTTTTAGTTCTTCTACGCTATATTCCATTTGTGTGATCCTTTGTCGCTGCAAAGTTATGGAAAATATGTATATTTTGTGCAATTATATTCCTGTAATAAATAAAAAAATAGCTCCCTAGTTCGTCCGCCGACGAGGGAGCTATTAACACAAAAACTAAACTAGACACATTTTTGGAAATCTAGTTGTATATTCTGTATATCAATTATATAGTCCTGCTTTTTTTTATGGTTCGACCATAATTCGACCATTTGATGTTTTATGTACTATCAAGATTTTTGAGTTTCATGTTTTATATTATTTTAAATGTTATATTTGCGCATTGTCAAACTAAAATAGTGCGTTTATGAAAATGTTTTTTAGAAGCATCCAAAAATGGATGAGAGAGCGTAAGGTTCGTAGAGAACTTCAAAAAGACCAAGATCTCAGGGAACGTTGTGTCGATTATGTTGTAAAAGGTTCTAAGCCTGCAAATGCTTACCTTGCTGATGCAATATATAGATACATTAAAGACGGTTCGATTAGTTAAACTTCTTTTGTAGGTAACAATATTGGAAGCGAGAATTTTATTTTACTCACAATCTCGTTTTGTGCATTTTCATTAGAGGATGCTCCTACTCCTATTACGCTTGCAAATACACCAACTTTAGCATCACTTCCTTTGTTTTCAGATGTTGTGAGTGATAGATTAAATTCTATATTGGTAAGTACACATTCTTGCCTTCCAATATGTAATGTACCTTTGTTTATACCTCCAATGGAGACTATCGGGTTTACTACGAGGTTAAATTTTGATGTTCCTCCATTTAACTCTGTTACTGCATCTGCTATTTGAGTAACTGTATCTTTTATGAATTCTTTAAGTTCCATATATAGTGTTTACTTCTAGTTTGTATCATTGTTTAAGAATCATATTTTATTTATAAAGCGTAATTTATTCCACTAATTCTTTTAAATGGGATTTTTCATGCCATTTTAAATACGTACGTCCTGATTTGGTTTCAATAGACTTTAAGTAAGGAGCAATTTTAGGAGATTGAATAGATTTTGTAGTATCATCTATTAGAGTTATTTTATGATTGATGCGGCTATTGATGGCATGTGCATCTACTGCATCATAATTCAAATTAGAACGTCCTAAACTTAATATGAAATTTGTATCATTAGAACCTGTAACGTAATTAATAAGCGTCATTCTATTATTTCGAAGAACAACAGCATTGAATTTAATTGCTAGTCCTTCATGTATAGAATAATTGGTTTTTAAGTGTTCCTTATCTACAAGGTTATGTATGAAATTTGTGGCATTCCTTTTAAATCTACCAATCTGTTCTTTTTCCTTTTTCTCTTCAAAAGAGATAAAAGATGCACTAACTACGGCGTTAATGAAACTGGACAAGTCGTATACTATATTTGGTACTAGCTCTGCTTTCTCTATTTTTTTGTAATAGTAATGATAGCCAGCATGTTCTAAAATATCTATTTCATAATCTTCTAAATAGTACTGAAATAGTTTGAAATAGTATATATCATCAGAATGAGCATCACATTCATACATACCACTGTCTATCCAACCACCATCAGTAACAATAAAATCATCTCCTCTTCGAGTTAAAAAGACGGAAACAAAAATATTACTTGTTGTTGCTATCGGTGTTATGATCTCAAAAGTATTTCCATGTTTCTTTATTTTCCATAAAGAATTGTAGGATTTGATGATATATTCAATAAGTTTTTCCATCTCTTAAAAATTTATTCCTTCAAGTGGGTCTTTGTCTTCTCTTTCGAAAGGAAGATAGCCTTCTCGAAATACTTGTATTTCAGGTAATTCATGCTCATCATTAGTGTAGATTACACTTTCTTGGCAAAAGTAAGGAAAACCAAAGTCAATGTCAAATAAATGTTCAGCTTGTTTGGGATTATTCAATAAGTCTGTTTTATAGGCTAAAAAATATCCATTATCATCATATTTGTGAAAATGGGGAGTTGTAACACTTTGCTTGGCTAAAGGTATAAACGGAACTTCGTTTTTATGAGTACCTCCACCACTATCGTAGCGGATAACGACTCCTTTTTTGAATTTATCCGAAACTATCTGGAAAGAACAATCTGTTTTATCTCCATTTCGTACTTCACAAGTCATAAATGTATTTCCAAAGTGAAACTCTGAATGAAGATGCTTTTTAGTATAAAGAGATGTGCCATGATTTCCTTTAGGTTCAGAAACAATGATTGGCGCATTAATTCTCTTTTCTGCATTAATGAAAGTTTTATAGTCGTCTATAATTTTTAAAAGCTCTCTATCTTGTTTTATTTTTGCCATATTTGAATTAAGTTATAGTGTTAGCTAATAGGCTCTACTGTTTCAATTTGGTGCATACTTAAAATGTTGTTCTGAATACTATAATATGATATATTCTTTTCATGGCATATCCAATATTTCTTTTCTCCTGCAACAGTTCTAAGCTTATATTTCATTATTGTTTTTAGAATCAGTTTCATCACTTTCTTTTTTGCTTTCTAGTACTTCATTAATAAGTTCTTTGATTTTAGTGTAATCTTTATCATCTAAATCTTCTTTATTAATAATTTCCTTGAAATCCTTATCAAATATATATTCATAATTTCCTATGTCTGGGCTACCTCCTTTAGTTTTACATCTAAATTTATGTGTTGCTTTCCAACCACAAAATTCTTTTTTTATAAAGTTAGCTCTGTCTTTTATACTGTCTGAATGTAATGTAACCATATTAGTACATGCTTTGGCTTTTTCCAGATTTTCATTGAATTTATTTTTAGCTTCATAATATCTAGAGTTACTATATGAAGAATAGCCATCACTCCAAATCTCCATGGTTTTTCGTGCGTCTTTCATTTCATCTAGATATTCATCTGCTTTTTCAATAGCTATTTTAATGAAATAGGCATGTCTTGTAATGATTGAATCTGTATATACAGATGTAAAAGCACTGTCTATATTGGTTTCAATAGGTTCATAGCTGGCAAAATCATATAGGACTTTAAACATGTCGTCCTTAATTAATTCATTAGCTTTTTCTTCTTTAGATTTGCATCCACTTAATAACATAGTAGCTGATACAACGATAAATAATAATGTTTTCATTAGTGTATATAAATTTTAGATTATCCAATATTTCTTTCATTCTTCAACATAGCCAGTTCACCTTTTAATTTTTGGTTTTCTTCCAAAAGACGTTGAGTGAGCATTGTCTTTTCGTTAATCTCATCTTGTAGATTGGCTATGGTATATACAATACTTTTCAATTTGTCCATTCCTGGTTCTGTTTCTTCTTTTTGAATGAGTATGTCACCTTTGCCTCGTAATAACCACTCTGCGGAAATGTCGTCAAATGACGTGAGTGCTTTCTCGATGAGTTCTGAATCTATTGTGCTTCTTCTTCCTGTTAAATAATTATTTAGAGTTGAATAATTGAATCCTATTGCTATCGCAAAGGCTCTTGGGGAATATCCTTTTGCTTCAATAATCATTTTAATTCGGTCTATTAACGTATCCATAAGCTTGCTTAAAAAGTTAAATATTGTCATATGGCGATATAAAAATGTTATTTCGATTTGCAATATCGTCAAATAGCAATATATTTGCATCATAAATCAATCAATCATACAAACATACAAAAATTGATTGATAAAACAAATGTGAAACTCTATAAATGTGACAGACATGAAACGATTTGATTTATCCGAAATAATGAGAAATGCTCATAGAACCTATAAGTATTCAGGCAAGAAGCAGGGAAAAACTTTTGGAGAGGTTCTGAAAGCTACTTGGAGACTTGCTAAACTTCAAGAAAATTTCTCACAGGAAGCCATGAAAGCAAGAACGGATAAATTCTTATCAGAAAGAAACGAGGTAATGAACAAAGCGGCTAAAGCTACAAGACATGAGGGATACAATAACCTCAGTATTCCCGCTTCTGCTTACTACAACTCAAATAGTACTCATTACGGTGCACATTATGTCGGAGATTAATCAATTTATACAATAATCATGGAAGAACAAAAGAAATCACGTGAGCAGATTCTTGAAGAACAAGTAGAGGAACTGAAGAAAGAGAATGAACAGCTAAGAAAAGAAAGAGCTATGTATGAGGATTGGTGGAGAAAAGTAGATGCTAAAAACTACGAATTGGCGGAGAGTGTCAAATCCATTTCTACAATAGCTAACTTGATTTGCACCGCTGCTAAATCATAACCCTCACTAAAGTCAAACCAAACCGTCGGTTATCCGGCACCCAGTCCGGTCTTTGAGCCTGCCCTTGAAGGGAGACTGGGAACAACAGAGAAGAGTTCTTTGACATATTGGTAAAATGGTGTTTTGGAAGCCGACACGTGCCGAAAGGGATTACTGACGTAGGCGGGCTTCTCAACGATATAATGCTGTGGTTAATGGTCAAGCCGTATCGTTGTAAAACTAAATCAGTTAGACGTTTGTCGGCAAATCGAGGTATTTGCTTTATGTATATAAAGGTGATGTAGCTCAGGCAGGTTAGAGCGCTGTGTGTGGTGGATGGTTGAGAGTTCGAGTCTCTCAAGAAATACTCTTAGCTTAACGGAAGAGCACCACAAGCAGAGGTCGGCGGTTCGAATCCGCCCATCGCTTCAATGTTTAATTAAAGAATATAGAGTTATGACAAGGTTTTTCCAGTTTGTAATAGTTGGAATAATATTAGGGGCGGTGCTTATGTTACTCGCTTCTATTGTTTCTTCGTGTTACTTTTTTATTACAACATTTACGTTGAGTGATTTTGAAGAAAGAACAGCTTCATTTGTTCTCGGTGCGGTAAGTGCTCTATTTACATACGGAATGTTCCGGATATTAATGAATGCCTTACAAGCATTTTCAGATAAGTTGGATGCAATAAAAAAGAGATATGAAAGCAATAATTGAAATTAAAGATGTCGCCTTTCGAGAGATAGGCGACATCAATAGGGGAAGAGGGAAACCTATCAGGGATTGCGTGAAAGTATTTGAAAGCTACAAGGTGATAACTTTCTTTGGCATTCCCATTAAGCGAATTACCCATAGATTGAATGATTGGGATCCTGAAGAATCGACTTCAAACTCTCATAAGCAAGAGTGATTGTTAATGGCGGTGTTCCATCAATGAAATGTAGGATACACTGTTTTCTATGGTCCTCAATTTTAATAACACATCCTAGATTGATAAGGATGCGTTTACCGTTTTCGGTAATCTCAATAAATTTGTTCATTTTCTTGTTTTTTGATTTGACACTTCAAAAATAAGAAAATACCCCGTTCCTTTTTTATTAGCGAATAATCTTGGAGCGGGGAAAACTATTAACTAACTAATAATCAGTATGGAAAAGGATATTCAGAGACGTAACGTAATTGATGTATTACGGAGTATGGATGTTGGTGCAATAGAAGTATTTCCTATCGTTCAGAAACCGTCTGTAACTAATACATTGAATGCTCGGCTTTATAAAGAAAAAGCTGAAGGAATGGCTTGGAAAACAAAGTCAGATGTAAAAAATATGCAGTTTATAGTAACTAGAATTGCATAACTATCTTGCTTGTTGAGATGATCAGAGGTGAAATGGCTGAAATATTGCTAGATAATATTCTCCGTCTGTTTTCTACAGAAACGTTTGGAAAAGATAAGTCTGCGTATTATGTGGGTGGGGAAAAGAAATTGATGAATCTTATAGAAGCGGGTAAGATTGAAAGTGATAAGCCCACTAATGTCCAAAACGGCAAGTGGCATTGTAATGCTGCTCAAGTATTACTTCATTGCCGATGTGCGGGAAGGAAAGTTAAATCTAAAAAACGGAAGAAATGAAAAAGATTAAAGTGATACAGTATGCCATGATGTTCATTGCCTTATGGACAACACTGTATCTTGTAGATAGCATTGAAGTTAGCAAGAAAGAATTTATTGCTGCTTTTGTATTGGTGACTGTCGTATCAGTGAATTATATCTGTTTTCGATACTACGAAGATAGGAAACAAAATAAAGATAGCCTGTGAAGGTCTGCATTGCTTAATTTTAGTATTTGTCATGTTTATTTAGCCCGGTTCGCCGGGCATCTGCCGGGATAGCCCAGTTGGTTAGAGCGCATGTTTCTACATGAGGTCAGCGGTTCGAATCCGTTTCCCGGCTCAACTCAATCAGAGTTAAGTAACCCGTGAGGGGGAAAATTATGTTTGTATCAATAACAATTCAATCAATGTAGCCGGAAGCGTCTGGCTACGACCTGAAGGAATGGCGGAATTGGTAGACGCAAGTATGCAGATAGATTGAAGAAAGTCATACATAGGTAATCTGTCATCCTGGTTCGAGTCCGGGTTCCTTCACAGAGAATTTTTCTTTTTATGTTTAACTAATGTTGCCAGCGAAAAGGACGCTGTAGGGTTAAAGCCCCTGTTATTTGAGTTTTAATTGTTCTATACTATTCCGGTGTGCTTTGAACGGCTATCCGGAAGCAAGAAGCTCGTGAGAGTGCTATTTAATAGTTAATGTCGTGTTTTATTTTGTGTTTGTGTTCTAAGTGAATGGTTCGTGAGAATAGTTCACTTGAAACGGATGGCTGGTGTAATTGGCAGCATACGCAGATATGCGTGATGTGGGTTCGAGCCCCACGCCATTCACCCTTTTGATCCTATTAAATTATAGTAGTTCATGAGTTTTGTTTTGTGTTTGTGATTGGGGTGTACGGTCTGTGAAGATAGTGCACCTTTTTAATTAATCGGGCGGATATGTATATCGTTGGTTGAAACTGCGGTGAGGTGCACCAATATTCCGTAAGACCGGTTCGACTCCGGTTCCGTCCACTAGCATTTACATTATGTATAAATCAGGGAGCCGTACACCCTTCAAAGCGTAGCCGTTCCATAAGGTACATTGGATTATTCATTTTCTTATTTTTCTGCCTGTACAATATCGTACAGGCAGTTTTTACTACCTGAAAATGGCGTTAAAATGGCGAAGTTTCTGTTTGCTAAACTTGTCAATAACGATTACCTTTACTGATGTAATGAACTAAAAGTCAAACCATTAAATTAGAATTATGACAGCGAGAAAAAACACTGTATCAACGGTTCAGAATGAAGAGAAGAAGAAAAATTCTATCAGACCGCTTCTAGCTTCTGAAATTGAATGTAGGGTTGGTACTATGAAACCGGACGGTTCGGGCTGCTCCTTGCTATTATACAAGGATGCTCGAGTAGACATGAGAATACTTGATGAAGTGTTCGGAGAAATGAACTGGAAACGGCACCATGATGTCGTTAATGGGAATCTATTCTGTACGTTGTCCATTTGGGATAATGAAAAGAAGGAATGGGTGAGTAAACAGGATGTTGGGACAGAATCTAGCACAGAAAAAGAGAAAGGGCAGGCTTCGGACGCCTTTAAACGTGCAGGATTTAACTGGGGAATTGGGCGTGAACTTTATACGGGTCCTTTCATTTGGATTCCACTTGAGAAAAATGAAATATATCAGAGCAAAACAGGTTCTCCTGCTCTATACACCAAATTCAGTGTAAAAGAGATTGGTTATAACGAGCAAAAGGAGATTATTTTACTTGTTATTGTGGACAATAAAAACCGCGTTCGTTTTGCTTATGGTAATACAAAGGAAAAAGTATATGCTCCCAATGTTTCTGCTTCAAACGCTTCGGGCAAAGTATATACTGGTGTAGACCTAGATCGTGCAATTAAACAAATGACTGGTGTTAAAAGCCGCGAAGAGCTTGAGAGAGTTTGGGCTGAACATCCCGAACTTCACAATAATAAGGAGTTCAAAAACATAACTATTGACATGCAGAAAACGTATCCTCCTAGAAATTGATAATAATGATAGAATTAGTGAAATCCAGTGTGGTTTTCAATGAGGAAAACCACACTTATATGCTCGGTGAAAAACAGTTGCAAGGTATAACCGGTATGATTAGCCGGCAGTTGTTCCCTGACAAATATAAAGATGTCCCCGATTTTGTATTGAAGAGAGCTGCAGAGAAGGGTAGCCTTATTCATGCTCAATGCCAGTTTGCTGATGTAACAGGCTTACCTCCTGAAAGTATTGAAGCAGAGAATTATATCAGAATGAGGGTAAATGCCGGATATAAGGCGCTTGCCAATGAATATACCGTTTCTGATAACGAATACTTTGCATCGAATATAGATTGTGTTTGGGAGAAAGCCGGTAGAATTAGTCTTGTTGACATCAAAACTACCCTTCATCTTGATAAGGAGTATTTAAGTTGGCAGTTGTCAATCTATGCTTATTTCTTTGAACTTCAAAATCCATTACTCAAAGTTGATAAATTGTTTAGCACTTGGTTGCGTGGTAATAAACATGAATTTGTTGAAATTAGCCGTAAGTCTGATAAAGAAGTCAAGAAGTTAATGGAATGCGAGAAGAAGGGGGAGCAATATCTATCCAATCTTCCCGTTCCTGCCCCTGATGATGACAAGTTACTAATTCCAATGCAGCTTGTAAATACTATAATCGGGATTGAGGAAGAACTTGCAGATCTAACCAAGATTCAGAAAGATTATAAGGCAAAACTGAAAACTGCTATGCGTGAGAATGGTGTCAAGTCATGGGATGCCGGAAGATTGCGAGTTAGTTATACCCCCGCTTCTACAAGTGACAATTTTGATACTAAAAAGTTTCAGGCTGACTATCCGGAATTATATTCTAAGTATATCAAAACAGTTCCTAAAGCTGATAGTATCCGTGTAACAATAAGGGAGGATAAATCATGAGTTTAAACAAATTGATGCTTATCGGGCATGTTGGCAAAGACCCCGATATTAGAATTTTGGAAGCTGGTTCTAAAGTGGCCACTTTCTCCTTTGCCACCACTGAAAAAGGTTATACCCTTGCCAATGGAACACAGGTTCCTGAAAGAACTGAATGGCATAATATTGTTGTTTGGCGTGGTCTTGCCGATGTTGTTGAGAAGTATGTCCATAAGGGAGACAAGTTGTATCTGGAAGGAAAGATAAGAACTCGGAGTTATGATGATAGCAGAGGAATTAAACGGTATATTACAGAACTTTTTGTTGATAATATGGAGATGCTTTCTGTTAAGCCTCAACAAGTACCACCACCGCCACCTCTTCCGGAACACACCAATAATCAGACTCGAAGTGCGGTGAATGAGTGCCCGCCACCGCCACCACCGACCAAGGACGATTTGCCATTCTGATAGGTTATGGAAGCAACATTGACGAAGAAAGATGGCAAAATCCAAATGGATAAGTCTTTCGAGTTCATGTGCAGCACACTTCGTAATGGAGAATACACTGTAACCATTAAGAAAAAAACACAGCCGAGAACATTAAATCAAAATGCTCTCATGTGGAAATGGTTTCAGTGTATTGGTGCCTGTTTGCGTGAATACACAGGTGAAGAGTATTGGAGCACTGCTGCTGGAGTTCAGGATATACATGACTTGTATTGTAAGAAGTTTCTTGTGAAACAGGTTCATGTGAATGGTAAAGTGGAAACTATTGTGCGAGGAACAAGTAAACTTAATACTTTAGAGATGCATAATTTCATGGAAAGCGTGAAAATAGATGCGGCCACCGAGTTTGGTATTACACTTCCGTTGCCTGAAGACCAGCATTACTTAGATTTTATTCATGAGTACCAAAACCGGTACTAATTAATCCTTTTATAATTTATGATTGCAAATTTGAGAAACTACGAACCCGAGACAATCGAGTTTGTAGTTCCCGATTCTATTCGGGAAAAATTTCCCCCTGTTTTATTTCAGGGTTCTACGAATGTAGATGAATTGATAAAGTTGGTGAATGAGCATTTCAATGCTACATTCCCTGAAAGTGAGGTGACACAACGTTTACTGGATGAATTTGAGATTTCCGAAATTCGTGAAGAGTATTGCATCAAGCAAGAGAATGAGGTCCCCAAACGCGAACGTGAATTGTTGGAAGCCATTGAACGTGCGAAGAAAATTAAGAGTGATGCTCAAGACAGGTTAGCTTCTATTAAGACTGAAATTAAAGACCTGGCTGCCGAGGTCAAAAAGGGGACGAGGGAGTATCATCTTTCAAGTAAGAATACGATCCGGTTTGCTCTTGATGGATATTTCCTGTATTATTCATGGGTGAACGGTGAGTTTAAGCTTGTGAAAGCTGAAAAAATTCCTGATTGGGACAAACGTTCTCTTTGGGCACAGGAAGATCGAAACAGAAAAGCGATGCTTGATTTGTTTGGTATTGAATATCCTGAAGTAGAACGTCCTATTGATGATACAGAAGATTATGGGGACAAGTTCGAAGAAGACCTGTCTGATAAACTTCCTGAAGAAGAACCGGAAGACGATGAGTAGATTGCAGCACAAAAAAGGCAGGAAGTCCAACTATGTGAAGCGGCTTGTGAATAATCCAGATTGGGAAGAAGCCAAGCGTAAGGTTCGTATTAGGGACGGACATAAATGCCAGATGTGCGGTAAAGACTTTAATTTAGAGATTCACCACAAAACATACAGGGTTAACGGAAAATCAATCGTTGGTCATGAGCTTGAACATCTTGATTGTCTCGTTACCCTTTGTGGTGACTGTCATTCGAAAGTTCATAAATATCACATCAAATTATGACATACCAGTTAAGAGACTACCAAAAAAGTGCTAGTGATGCAGCGGTCAGCGTTTTTAAATCCAAGGAAAAGAAAAACTACGTGATAGTTCTTCCCACTGGTGCCGGGAAGTCCCTTGTCATTGCCAATATAGCTGCACGGATAGACGGGCCGCTGATAGTGTTCCAGCCTAGCAAGGAAATACTCGAACAAAATTTTGCGAAACTTCAATCATACGGCATATTCGATTGTGGAGTTTATTCAGCTTCTGCCGGAAGAAAGGATATCAATCGTATTACGTTTGCTATGATTGGTAGTGTGATGAAACACATGAGTTTCTTCAAACATTTCAAGCACGTTCTGATTGATGAATGTCATTTAGTGAATCCGGAGAAAGGAATGTATAAGGAATTCTTTGAAGATGAGCAAAGGAAAGTTATTGGGCTGACAGCGACTCCTTACAGATTATGTTCAGGAAGAGGTGGTGCTATGCTTAAATTTATAACTCGTACCCGGCCAAAGGTTTTCACTGATGTTATTTATCACTGTCAGGTGAGTGAACTACTTGCTAAAGGATTTCTCGCAAGTTTGAAATACTATGATATTACAAAGTTGGATTTAAGTAGAGTCAGGACTAATTCTACTGGTGCAGATTACGATGAAAAAAGTCTTCTGCAAGAGTTTGAACGTGTGGACATATACAAAGATATAGTTGGATGGACAAAACGTCTGTTGAACCCCAAATCGGGCATACCACGCAAAGGTATTTTAATATTCACGAGGTTTATTCGTGAAGCTGAAAAACTGGCTTCCGAAATTCCTAATTGTGCGATCGTTAGCGGTTCTACTCCAAAGGAGGAAAGGGCACGAATTCTGAAAGGTTTTAAAGATGGAAGAATAAAAGTTGTTGCTAATGTCGGAGTACTTACAACCGGATTCGATTACCCGGAGCTTGATACGATTGTTCTTGCACGTCCAACCAAATCCCTTTCCCTCTATTATCAAATGGTCGGTCGTGTTATTCGTCCCTGCCAAGGTAAAGAGGGTTGGGTTGTTGATTTGAGTGGGAATTTCCGGCGTTTTGGGCGTGTTGAAGAGTTACGCATAGAACAGCCTGAAAAGGGAAAATGGTGTATAATGAGTCGTGGCCGTCAATTAACCAATGTAGTATTTTAATTATCATGTGGAGAAATTACAAGAAGAAAGAAAAGAAAAAGCCTCTTTTCGAGGTAGAAGGTGTTAAGGTCAAGAAGAAACCTGATCTTGTCGATAAACTAGACAGAATATTTAGTTTATTCATCCGTTATCGTGATACGATGCCTAATGGATATTTTCAGTGTATTTCATGTGGTAAAATAAAGCCTTTCAATAAAGCAGATTGCGGTCATTACATCAACCGCCAACACATGAGTACTCGCTTTGATGAAATGAACTGCAATGCTCAATGTTCACATTGTAACCGCTTCATGGAAGGAAATATTCAGGATTATCGCAGACGTCTAGTTGCCAAGTATGGTGAACGAAATGTGCTGATCCTGGAAGCCAAGAAAAATGTTACTAAGCAATTTAGTGACTTTCAATTAGAAAAGCTGATTACTCATTACAAGGAAGAAGCGAAAAAACTGAAGGAAGCAAAAGGTCTGTGAGTTTTATTACTAATCGGAGTATAATCCCTTAAAATATGGAAAGAAATTCATTCATCTTTTATAAAGGGTGGAGAGAAGCAATCAAGGATTTGCCGGATGATGTCAGGCTGGAGATTTACGAAAGCATAATTGAGTATGCGACAACGGGAAATCTTCGGGGGTTGAAACCTATGGCAAATATTGCTTTCAACTTTATAAAGATAGATATAGACAGGGATACTGAAAAGTATATGTCTATTGTGGAAAGGAATAAGAGCAATGGTTCTAAGGGGGGACGTCCGAAAAGTGAAAACCCAAAAGAACCCAAAGAACCCACAAAACCCACTGGGTTATTTGGAAACCCAAAAGAACCCACAAAACCCGATAATGATAATGAATATGATAATGATTATGTAGATGATAATGATTCTCATTTAAAAAAGAAAGAAACTTCTCCTAAAGGAGAATCAAAGAAAGACGAGCTTTCTTTGTTCCCCGAGGAAAAGATTGATTGGGGTGGGCTAATGGATTATTTTAATTCCACGTTTAAAGGTAAACTTCCTGCTATAAAGTCCATAGATGCAAAACGAAAGAAAGCTATTAAAGCACGTGTCGCACAATACGGAAAGCAAGCTGTATTCGATGTGTTCCAATTGGTTTTAGACAGTCCTTTCTTGCTTGGACAAAACGATAAAAATTGGAGGTGCACTTTTGACTGGATATTCAAGTCTGCGAATTTTACTAAAATTTTAGAAGGAAATTACAATGGAAAACGAACTGATACTGCGGCCACAAGAAGAGAATCGGTTAGCAGTCTTACGGACCTCGCCGAAAAACTATTGCAAAGCTCTATGCCCCAAGAAGGTTGAAGATGTATTTCAAAGTGATGAACCTTCTATTGGCACTATTATAAGAAAGTTTGGTGAGCCGCAAGCCAGAGCAGTGTTGGTCATATTGATAGCTGATGCCTTGGAGTTTTTCAATGTCGGTAATCCAATGTCGGCTACACAAGTCGCTACTACAGTAGATTTAATCATTGAAGAATATCCATATATGAAAACTGATGATTTTAAACTGTGTTTCAAGAACGCAATGAAAATGAAATATGGCAATATCTATAATAGAATTGATGGTCAGGTCATCATGAGTTGGCTTCGTGAATACAATAAAGAACGTTGTGCTGTTGCTGATAATCAGTCATGGAATTTTCATAAAGAGAATTTGTCGGAGGAAGTGGGCTATACAAGTGGCTTGTCGTATGAAGAATACCGGAACGAACTCAAACTTAGAGTTGAGCAAGGAGATGAAGAAGCTGCTAAAGCGTTAAGTCTCTCAAATGAAATAATCTCTTATCTAAACAAAAGAGAATATGGTAAACAAGAAGCAGAAGGTGACAATTTACTGGAACACTAGGCATATCAAACTTGAAGATATTCCTGAAGTGAAAAGAAGAATACGGGAGCGTTTTGGTATTCCTAATCACACAACTGTTAATGGTGAAACGGATTGTTATATCCGTGAGGAAGACATGGAATTGCTTCGGGAAACGGAAAAACGTGGCTTCATTCAAATACGTAATAAGCCCGCATGAAAATGGCGTTAAAATGGCGAAGTTTCTGTTTGCATAACTTGTCATTTTACGATAACTTTACTGATGTAATGAATTAAAAGTCAAACCAATATAATTAAATTATGGAAGTACAAAACATTAGAATTGACCTTATCAGTCCTTCTCCTTTGAATCCGAGAAAGACTTTTGATGAAGCAGCTCTTGAAGAGCTTGCAAGCAACATTGAAAAGCAAGGTTTATTGCAACCTGTCACTGTCAGAGTTGCTAAATCCGAGGAGATGACTAACCTAGAAACCGGAGATGTTACCCCATTACCTTACACATACGAAATTGTTTGCGGTGAGCGTCGTTTCCGGGCTGTGTCACTTTTGAAAGCAAAGGAAGATGAAGCGAATGTTGCAAAAATCAAAGCCCATCGAAAAAAGTCGGAAAAATTTCAGACAATATCCTGCATTGTCAGAGAAATGACAGATGATGAGGCTTTTGAAGCGATGATTACCGAGAATCTTCAAAGAAAAGATGTTGATCCCATCGAAGAAGCTTTTGCCTTTGCGCAGTTGGCTGAAAAAGGACGAACTTTGGAAGATATCGCTCTTAAAATAGGAAAGTCTACCCGGTTTGTATTTGACCGTATTAAATTGAATTCTCTTATTCCTGAACTAAAAGAGCGGGTAAGAAATGGAGATATACCATTGTCCGGTGCTATGATTCTTTCTAAATTGGATGAAGATACTCAAAAAGAGTTTCATGAGGAGGAGGAAGAACAATGTACTACTGCTATGATTCGAGAATTTGTGAGTAATTCTTTCATGGAGCTTGGTAACGCACCTTGGATTAAAGATGATTCCGATAATTGGGAAAATACTGATATTAAATCATGTTCTCAATGTGAGAATAATACGTGTAATCATGGTTGTTTGTTCTATGAAATGAATAGTAAGGATGCTAGATGTATCAATGCTGCTTGCTATGAGAAAAAACAGATTGCTTATGTGACGCGGAAAATTCAACTAGAATATGAACATCTTGTTAAAGTTGGCGAACCTCTTTCATTTGGAAAAACAGTAATTATCGCTAGACGTCCTGATACATATTGGGGAGAAGATAGAAAGGTTTTCTATGAAAAAACTTTGGAAGCTGTTAAACAACTTGGATTTGAAATAGTTGATCCTGATGAAATCTTTAGATGTAAGTGCTGGTATTCAGAAGATGATGAACGCACTTTGAAAATGCTTGAAGATGGAGAAGTTTATCGTTGTCTTTCATTTTTTGGACATTATTCTCCCGAATTTAACGTTAGTTTCTATTATGTTAGAAAAGAAACGGCTTCCTCTACTTCCGCCGTTGCCGATCTAAAAGAGATAGAAAGGGAAAAAATAAACGCCCAATTAAAAAGAGCGAAGGATATAGTCAAGGAGAAGTCTGCTGAAGAAATGCGTAAGTGGGCGCAAGAGAAAACATATTATCAGAGAACAAAAGAATTCTCTGAAAATGAACAACTTGTTTTTGATGTGCTGGTTCTTAGCGGTTGTAGCAGTACTTATCTTGAAAAACTGAATCTGAAAAAATGGAATGGTGAGAGTGATTTTGTAAATTATGTCAAAAACAACCAAGCTGACCGACACCAATGGTATAGAGCCTTTATTGCTGAATGCTTATCATCGAATAATGTGAATTTCTACTCCTATTTGCAAAAGTGTCAGAAAATCCTTTTTGCAGAACAATATCCGGATGATTTCAAAGCGCTCTCTAAGAAACTTGCGGATTCATATGATAAGAAAGAAAAGAAGCTCAAAGAAAGACTGAAAGAGCTAAATAACGATAACACAGAGGAAGCCTAGTGGTTTCCTCTCTTTATTGACGCACTTATGAAAACGTGGACTGGCGAACAACTTGCTATACTTGACAGTGAGTACCCGACTGCTGATTTAAAAGAACTTGCTAGGCGTCTTGATAAAACACTTAGTGCTGTTAAAACAAAGGCCTTGATTCGAAAACTTAGGCGCTCTCCGAGAATCTCGTTTTGGAATAGTGAGAGACTTGATAAATTGAAAAAGTTGTATCCCAATCATACTAATGAGGAAATAGCACAGATATTAGGTACCACTTATTCTGCTGTAAATGGAGTTGCATTTAAATTACGGCTCTTTAAATCTAAAGAATTTAAATTTCAATGCGCTTCTAAAAGCTTCTTTCCCAAAGGCCACCAACCGATGAACAAGGGACGTAAGCAAACGGAATATATGTCAGAGGAACAATTAGCAAAAACGAAAGCTACTCGATTTAAGAAAGGACATGTCCCCAAAAATCATAAACCAGTCGGTTATGAACGCATAACTCGTGACGGTTACATTGAAGTGAAAACTGCCGAACCGAATGTCTTTGAACTTAAACATCGGCTTGTATGGATTGAGCATAATGGAGAAATCCCCCCTGGTTATAATATTCAGTTTAAAGATGGCAACAGGCAAAACGTTTCCATTGAGAACCTTTACATGATTAGTCGTTCTGAACAATTAAAAAAAGAGAATTCTTTGTATGCCCGATATCCGGAAGATGTTCAGTACCTAATCAAGCTAAAAGGAGCTTTGAATAGACAAATTAATAAAGCAACAAAAAAGAATGAATCATGACTGATGGAGCAATAGATAGATTGAAAGAAATGGTTAATAAACCATTCCTTTATCAGAATGAAGAAGTTGTAATTCTCAATTACTGTGACGGTACCGGTGATGATGGTACCGAAGTTGAGATATACTTGAATAATGGCAAAGTGTTAGTGTTTAGTATGTTTGATTTGGCTTCCAAGTTGAACCGTTTCCGGCCAATAACAAATACTGTTGTCGTGTTGGCAAATGAACGGTTGAATAAGGTGTCTACAGTGAACCCTACCATTTTACAAGATTTGAGGAATTTGGTTCTTCAACAAATTAAGGATGTGAAAGAAGATCCTAGTAAAGTGAGCCAAGCAAAACAAGTTTTCCAAGGGGTTAATACCGTAATCAATCTTGCCAAAACAGAATTGGAATACAGGAAATATTTAGATACAACAGACCCCTCAAAATAAATAATAGTATGCTGATAGATAAAGAATATGTTCATTGGTTTCGCATCAGAGACCAACCTAATAGAATCGTGTGAGATTATTCATAGTCTAACAATTTAACCCGATCGATATGATAACATTGAATAGGTTTGCCCAGAGATGCTTGAATATCATGAGGAAGCGCTTTAAGATGAATGAGCATAGCTCAAGAAAAGCGTTTAGCATAAGAATTGAAGCCGTTTGGAGAAAATTCGATATTGCTTCTAAATATAGGAGTGATAATCTTCCTAAATATTCGGAAGATGAAGAATTGGCAGCCGAGATGATAATTTACCTTGTTGCCTATTTAAAAAGATTTGGTTGTGAGGACATTGAACAGCTTATCAAAGATAAGATAGAGTTCGATGATAGAAAAAATGATTAGGTGTTGTTACTGACTGTTTGTGTTGTTGATTTTGTGTTGTTGATTTTAATATAGTTAGTTATGACAGAGATTATTCAAGTCTGCCTACTTGATTTTAATAAGGGGCAGCTCACGGGATTGCCGAAAAATCCACGTTTTTTTCGTGATTACCGCTTTGAAGCGATGAAGAAAAGCATTCAGGATTCGCCAGAGATGCTTGAGCTTCGAGAACTTATAGTTTTTCCCTACAATGATGGCAGATATATTGTTGTTTGTGGTAATTTACGTTTGCGAGCTTGCAAGGAGTTAGGTTATAAAGAACTGCCTTGTAAAATTCTGGCACCTGATACCCCCGTTAAGAAGTTGAGGGAATATGCCACTAAAGATAATGTCAATTTTGGTGAGAATGATTTGGACGTTATGGAAAACGAGTGGAATAAGGCGGAACTCCAAGATTGGGGCATCGAATTTGCCCCGGAGAAGAAAGAGGATGAATTTAAAGAGCGCTTCGATGCCATCACGGATGATACAGCCATTTATCCTCTCATTCCAAAGTATGACGAAAAACATGAGTTGTTTATCATCACCTCAAGTAATGAGGTAGATAGCAACTGGCTTCGTGAAAGGCTGGACATGCAGCACATGAAGTCGTACAAAACCGGGAAAATAAGTAAATCCAATGTAATTGATATAAAAGACGTTCGCCATGCCCTGCAAGATAGTAATACCAAGTCATAAACGCCATGACCGGGTGTTCGCTAAAAAGTTGGTGAACGATCCTATCATTTGCGTTGCTGAAAGTCAAGCTGACTTATATCAACAATTTAACCCGGAATGTGAAATTGTTACTCATCCTGACGACGTTATGGGCCTCATCCCGAAACGTAACTGGATGGCAAAGCATTTTGGAGAACTTTTCATGCTTGATGATGATGTCCATGCCTGCAAACCTATTTATGTGGAAAAAGGAGAACCTAGCCGGATAAAGGATAAAGATAAGATAACCAATATCATTCAGTCATTATTTGAGATGGCCAGTATGATGGATGTACATCTGTTTGGCTTCACCGCTCGGATATCGCCGGTAATGTATGATGAATCCGCTTTTCTTTCTCTTTCGAAAATGATAACCGGTTGCAGTTATGGAGTAATCTATAACAAAAACACTTGGTGGAATGAGGAAATACGTTTGAAGGAAGATTTTTGGATTTCTTGTTACATGAAGTACAAAGAACGTAAGGTTTTAACCGATTTGCGGTATAATTTTGAGCAAAAGAACACTTTTGTAAACGCTGGTGGGCTTGCTTCTATAAGGAATCAGGAAGAGGAACGTAAATCTATCCTCTTTATCAAAAAGAATTTTGGTGATAGTATTTTGCTAAAGAGTGCAACCACTAATGGGAAAGACAAAACAAAGCAGCTCGTTCAATATAATATATCATGCAAATTCAAATTCTAATAGTCTGTAAAAAAGGCGTTTAAATGGCGTCCATTCTGTTTGTCATATTCGCCTTTTTTAGCTAATTTTACTGATGTAATAAACTAAAAGTCAAACCATTAAATTAGAATTATGATTATAAGAACAGTTTGCGGATATGATTTCTTTGAGGTGAGTTCTGCAATGCAGAAAGCCATTAGGCGAGCCGACACCGGGGTAGCCGGCTTTTTTGCATTGGAACTTTGGGCGAGTGGGTACCGCGACTATGTGTGGAAGCGTCTGTTTACCATTAGTGCTGAAGATTGCTATGGAATCATTACTAAAGAGATAGAAGCATTGTGGCAGGGGCATGAGCTGGTAAACAAGACTGCTACTGAACCCAAAGGGAGGATATTTGTCAGTAAAGCTGTTATTCTCCTTTGTGAATGTAGAAAGAATCGTGATGCGGATCATTTGCAAAACTTCATCTATGATAGAAAGGATATTGATATAGAAAAGTGGATAAATGATGTCAGGCGTTACCCTATTCCTATTCCAGATTACACTTTCGATGTACATACACGAAAGGGTAAAAAACATGGGAGAACCAAAGAAGAATTCTTTCAGGAAGAATACAAGGCGTTACAACCTCGTGCTCCTGGTTTATTCGATGATTTGGTTCAACCCAGTCAACCAAAGTTATTTAATGATGAAACCACGGCTAAGTAGCTGTGGTTTCATCATTTTTCATATAAGTCAAACCAATTTAATTAAAAAAATGAACACGTATTACAAATTTGCGCCAAATGTATTTTTGGCAAAGTGTGATGAGAAGCACGAAAAAGGTGAAACTATTGAAGTTACCACCAAGTATGGAAAAGAAAATGAATGTATTGTTTTCAACCTCATTTACGAACGTGATGGATTCTATTACTACTCAATCGTACGGGCTGATGGCTTTAATGTGCAAGAGTGGGCCAAACAAAGAGCTGAACGTCGTCATGAATGGGCTACATCTGCTGTACAGAAAAGCTGTGAATATTACAACAAGTCCAATAAAGATAAGGATTTTCTTTCTCTAGGTGAGCCTATCAAAGTGGGACATCATAGCGAGAAGCGACACAGAAAAGCGATAGATGATGCGTGGAACAATATGGGGAAAAGCGTTGAGTTTAGCGATAAGGCTGCCGAACATGAAAGAGTTGCGAAGTATTGGGAAAAAAGGGCTAATACGATAAACTTGTCCATGCCGGAAAGTATAGATTTCTACGAACATAAGTTGGAACAAGCAAAAGAATATCACGAAGGATTGAAGTCCGGTAAGTACCGACGCGAGCATACATACGCTATGGCTTATGCCAATAAAGCAGTAAAAGAGGCTAAAAAAAATTATGACCTTGCAGTAAAGCTGTGGGGCGATGTTTAATAATTTGTAGTATCTCAAATAATTTACTATGAGAGAATTATCAAAAGAAACCTCATTACAAAGGGTAATGAGGGCTTCAGGTCGTGTACCTGTACAATGCTCATGCAGTGTTTGTAAACAACAATGTCATACGCCATGTTTAGGTACTCCTGATGATATTGAACGAATTATTGATGCAGGTTATGCCGACAGGTTAGCGCTGACGAACTGGGCTGCTGGTATATTCTTAGGGGTTATTAATATTGCTATTCCGATGATTCAGCCCGTTGCTGGTAAGGAGTATTGTGCTTTTTTCGAGAATGGACTGTGTATCTTACATGATAAGGGTTTGAAGCCCACTGAAGGACGTTTGTCTCATCACACAGTCAGGAAGGATAACTTCAATCCTGCTATGAGTATTGCTTGGAACGTTGCAAAAGAATGGCTGATGCCGGAGAATGAGGATGTACTTTCTCGTGTAGTAAATAAATTCTTGAATGCGAGGAAGCCATGAATGTGTGTCAATCAATACCTCGTAGAGATTGTAAAGTGTTTGCTAAATGTGGAGCAAAATCCTTATCACATTGCCGGCGGCACCGCGAAACTGATGAGAAGTGTAAAAGTTGTACTCTAATTCGTCGTAAGCCGCGTAATCGGATTATAGATGATTCAGGACGTGAAATGAAAAAATGTACCCATTGCGGAAATTACTTCTACTTGAACCGGTTCTACAATCGTATAGTGGTGAGAAAAGGTAAGGAATATCATTTGTTGACTTCCTGGTGCCGTATGTGTATGTCACAGATTAATAATCAGAGGGCAAAGAAGAAAAAGTGACTTGTCTATTAAATTTTTTGTATGAAATATTATGCTTCAGTCAGCTTTGGAAAGGATTCCTTGGCAATGCTTTTCATGCTAATAGATAAAGGATATCAGTTGGATGAAGTCGTTTTCTATGATACAGGTATGGAATTTCAGGCAATCTATAACACTCGTGATGCTGTTCTTCCAATTCTTAAAAAACTTGGCATTAAATATACAGAACTGCATCCGGAGCAACCTTTTCTTTGGACAATGTTTGAAAGGCCGGTTAAGAAAAGAGGGACCAATATTATCCATAAAAAAGGATATAGTTGGTGTGGGGGAACATGCCGGTGGGGAACGAGTGAAAAACTTCGTACATTGAAAGCTCACACAAAAGACGGAATTGATTATGTCGGTATTGCTGCCGATGAGACCCATCGCTTTGAAAAGGAAAAACGACCAAATCGGGTTTTACCACTTCGTGATTGGGGCATTACTGAAGCAGATGCACTCCAGTATTGTTACACAAAAGGCTTTGTTTGGCATGAGGATGGAGTAAGGCTATATGAGCTACTTGATCGTGTGAGTTGCTGGTGTTGTGGAAATAAGAACTTGAAGGAGTTGAAGAATATGTATTTGTACCTTCCATGGTATTGGAAAAAGCTGAAAGAACTTCAGTTAAATACCGATAGGCCCTATCGGCGTAATAGTGGAGAAACCATTTTTGATTTAGAGGAAAGATTTAAACGTGAAATGCAATAGAAAGAGTTATTATGATTCCCTTATGTATAAATGGAAAAGATTATTATGATCGAGAAGAAGCACTTGCTGCCTGGTTCGAGGAATGGTTAATGAAACAAGACTTTGAGCAAGATCTTATTGATCGAGAGCTGGAGCTTGAATATCGAAAGACTCATCTTGATTGGAACACTCCTTATGTGATGTATGGTGTTCGTAAAAAACATAA
Source organism: Bacteroides sp. AF32-8BH (assembly GCF_003435205.1). Classification (NCBI taxonomy): domain Bacteria; kingdom Pseudomonadati; phylum Bacteroidota; class Bacteroidia; order Bacteroidales; family Bacteroidaceae; genus Bacteroides; species Bacteroides sp. AF32-8BH. The sequence continues at coordinate 76,167 of NZ_QVLZ01000003.1, forward strand.
GTGTATCCAAAAGAATGAAATTGCCGTGTTTTATGACTTGTTACCGAGACAAAAGCGTGCTCGTACTGCTGAAACACATTGGTATAAAGTATTGTACAAGAGAAAGGCCACTCCTGAAGAAGTTGAGTCACTCAAGGCTGGGGAATATACCCGTAGATATTTGGTGTATTCCCTGTTTATTGAGAAGAAAATGACTCTTGACAAGGCTTTATCTCTTATAGTTGCCGATGATAAATTATTAGGAATTGCTGATAATACCATCTCTGAAATTGTAACAGCCTTTGAGACTTTCTTTAACCGTAAATTTAGAATTTATAAACCCGAGTTTACAACTCAACTTAATTTATTTACAGATTAATATGAAAACAACAATTATTTCATGTGTGATTTTGTTTGTGTTCCTGCTATATGTAGGACACTTTTCTATAACAATCAAGCCGTTCACAGTCCAACTTCCATACTGGCATCGTTCGCTCGGACTGTTTTTGTTGATCTTCTCTTTTATAGTGTATAATGCCGGTGAACATGCAAAAGGCTATCTTGATGGTTTAAAAGAGGGTGAGAGGATAATATTTGATTTGTTGAAGAAAAAGACCGAGTAAAATGGCGTTAAAATGGCGAAGATTCTGTTTGCTAAACTTGTCAATAACGATTACCTTTATAGATGTAAAGCATTAAAAGTCAATCAATATGAAGAGGAATGAAAAAATAGAAAAATTAGAAAGACTAGGTATTTTCAATCAATGGAAATATAATACAGAAAGAGCAAATGAGACATTTAATATTGAGTGTCCTGACTTCTCAATGACAAATGAAGAACGGATGAACAATTTGTTAGATGTTGATTGCTGCTTTCATCGGTTTCTAGCTATTTCATTCCCTTTTTATAATACTCCTGAAGGTGCTGTTTTTTGGGAGAATATTGCAAAAAAATAATCGAACTTAATTGAATTGAAATTATGAGTAAAAAAGATTTAATAGAGCAGAACATCACAAGAGTTCAAGAATATGTGAGGGAACTTATTGAAGATGCAAAGTGGAATAATGGTGTTTCGGAAACTCTTGAATCTACTTCAATAATTGTAGGTAATAGTGATGATATCTATGATTTTGCAATTTTATTTGCTTCTAATAGTGAATGTGTTTATTGTGAATTCATAAATGGTAAAATAGAGTACATTGATTGTGAACTAGATTGTGAAATATGCCAATTTGAAGGAAGACTAATTTTTCAATATATAAACGGAAGTTTTCATAATCCTACTAGTCAAATTATCGAACTGTCAAAATTGCTGATGAAAGGCGAATTAAAAGACACAAAAAGTATCTTTTGTTCTATGGTACTTCGATTAATGGATACTGAAGAATACAGTAACAATTATTGCAAATCTTTGGATTTAGTTCTGAGGCTGTTTCCTGAAATAGATGGAGAATTATTAGAAAAGGAATTGGATAGATATATTTAAGCATTACAAGGATGAGTAAAATGAATTTAAATGAATTAAGAGACAAAGCATATAAAACAGCTTGTGAACATGGGTTTCACGATCAAGAGCTAAGTAACAATCATTTTCTTTGCCTTGTGATTTCTGAACTGATGGAAGCTGTGGAAGCAGATAGAAAAGGAAGGCGTGCTAATGTTGATCGGTATAATAAGAAGATTGCTAACAGCCGCATTTGTCAAGGATTGGATTCTGACATTCCCAAAGAGCGCGGTTACGAAGTTGCATATAACGAAACCATTAAAGGTTCAATCGAAGAAGAATTAGCTGATGCTGTTATCCGCTTGCTTGATCTTGCAGGACTTCGAGGAATAAGCCCTGCCAACGGAGATATTGATGACTGTATTGAAGATATGGCAGAAGCCTGTAAAGGCGAAACTTTTACCGAATCAATCTATTTCATCTCTACACTTCCCGTTAGATATGACGGAATATTTGATTTTTCTACAGCCGTGAATGATATGATACTATCTATTTTCGGGCTTGCCAAGCACTTAGATGTAGACCTGCTTTGGCACATCGAGCAGAAAATGAAGTATAACGAACTCCGTGAAAAGATGCACGGGAAGAAGTATTAACTCTCATAACAAAAAAATGGATGATAAACGAAAACAAATATTGGTAGATTACATATCCTACCTGTATACGACGGGTAGGAGCTATGATAGCATCGGGAAATACATCAAATATGTGACTGATTTTCTTGAAAATTCCGAAGAAATCAATCGTCGTGGTTATTACAAATATAAACATAAAAATGCTGATGCTATGGTGCGCCATTCGTTTATGTGTGAGGCTGTTTGTGATTTATTGTCTTATCTTAAAATCGGATATGGCCGACGGGAAAAGGCTGTAAAGCCTTTGGAGAAACTTGAGGTTATTTCAGAGAAGAATAAGAAACTGCTTAATGATTTTATAATATGGTTGACTGATAACAATGATTATTCCTCTCACACAATTGATGTCTATTATACCTCGTTGAGAAAATATTTTGAATACGCCAATGAACTAAATATGGATAATTGCAGACGATTTATAAAAAGCCTTGAAGAGGAAAAACTTTCTCCAGCTACCATTCGATTACGTATTACAGCCATTGAGAAGTTCTCCAAATGGGTGAAGAAACCTATTGAACTGAAACGACCTAGAATGAAACGCAAGTTGGATGTAAACAATGTGCCGACAGAAGAGGAATATAATAGGTTACTGGAGTATCTGAAAACAAAACTCAACAAGGATTACTATTTCTTCATTAAGGTATTGGGTACTACAGGAGCTCGGCTCTCGGAGTTTCAGCAATTCACGTGGGAGGATATAGCGGCCGGCGAAGTTGTTTTGAAAGGGAAAGGGAACAAGTATCGGCGTTTCTTTTTCCAAAAGCAATTGCAGAGGGAAGTGAAGGACTATATAAAGGAGACAGGCAAGTCCGGTACTCTTGCTGTTGGGAGATTCGGGCCGTTGACTCAAAGAGGTCTTTCACAGCATCTGAAAGTATGGGGTAAACATTGTGGTATCGATTCGAAAAAAATGCACGCTCACGCCTTCCGGCACTTCTTTGCTAAAATGTTCCTGAAGAAAACCAAAGATGTAATTCAATTAGCAGACCTTCTTGGTCATGGTAGTGTAGATACAACAAGAATTTATTTACAAAAAAGTTATGATGAACAACAAAGAGACTTTAATAAAAACGTTACGTGGTAGTGTAGCCCAGCTCAATGAATTGTCGGATATGACTGAAGGCATAGATGTTTATGACGCTGCCGGATATGTTGATACTGAATTTCTTATGGAAGCGCTTTCCTGTGTTAATACTTTTATGGATGCGAGTAATATGGTTATTACGAAAATATCCTCACTGTTAGCGCCGGACGCTCCGGTTGATGAAAGGAAGAGCCAGGCTGATGAAGGTAAGAAATGGAATGTGGAAGAGATACTGAAGCATTGTACTCTTGAGGATAGTGTTCTTAAACTTCCGAAAGTACAATTCAATAAGAAATCCTATGCTGAAGCAAAGAAATGGATAGAAGAAGCTGGCGGCTCATGGCAGGGAGGTAAGATACAGGGATTCACATTTCCTTTTAATCCTGAACGTGTGTTCTCCATCTTGAAAGAAGGTAAGCGATGCGATTTGCAAAAAGATTTTCAGTTCTTTGAAACACCTGCTGATATTGCAGACTGGCTGGTAATGCTTGCCGGTGGAATTCACGAAACAGATACCGTACTTGAACCAAGTGCCGGACGTGGTGCTCTGATAAAAGCGATTCATCGGTCGTGCCCGTCAGTAACAGTTGAATGCTATGAACTGATGCCGGAAAACAGGGAGTTCCTTCATACACTTGATAACATAATATTGCTTGATGAAGATTTTACGAAAGACAGTGTAGGGCATTACACTAAGATTATTGCTAATCCTCCATTTTCCGGTAATCAGGATATTGACCATGTAAGACTTATGTATGAACGCTTGGAAGAAGGTGGAACTCTTGCTGCTATTACCAGCCAGCATTGGAAATTCGCATCTGAAAAGAAATGTGTTGAGTTCCGGGAATGGTTGGAAGAGGTTCATGGAGAAGTTTTTGAAATCGGAGCAGGTGAATTCAAGGAAAGTGGAACGACTGTTAGCACTATGGCAGTTGTAATAAAAAAGTGATTCAAATCTAAAAATAAAGGAGCTAATTAAATATTAGCTCCCTAATGAATTACAGTTAGTAACTTACAGAACTTTCTACTGTTGCAGCCTCAATACCATTTGCTCTTTTATATGCTCCAATGGCTGACATAACGGCTGTTTTTACTAATCCTCTATCATGGAAATTATGAGGATAACTAATATTAGTAGTAAACGAGTAGCTTCTGCCTCCTGCTGTAAACGAAATAGTGTAAGAATACATAGAATTAAATATTAGGTTATTATGCAATATTGCATTGACAAATATAATTATAATCAAATAAAAAAGATAATTATGGCAAAAATTTATGTAGCAAGTAGTTGGAGAAATGTATTTCAACAGGACGTTGTAGGTATTCTCCGTGATTTAGGACATGAGGTTTACGATTTTAAGAATCCTCCTCATGGTAATGGTGGCTTCCAATGGTCTGATATAGACCCTAACTGGCAAAACTGGACAACAGAGCAATATCGTGAAGCTCTTAATCACCCGATTGCACAAAAAGGATTTGATTCAGATTTTAACGGCATGAAGTGGGCGGATGTCTGTGTTATGGTTCTTCCTTGTGGTCGGTCTGCTAACACAGAAGCAGGATGGATGAAAGGTGCAGGTAAAAAGGTGATGGTTTATTCTCCGAAAAAGGAAGAACCGGAACTTATGTATAAGATATACGATTTTGTGAGTGATAGCATATTTCGTATCAATGATGAGATAATTGGAGTATAACTGTTTTAGTAATGAACATCGGAATATTAGCAGTTGACAGTAATTATCCTAATCTAGCTTTGATGAAGATAAGTGCATGGCACAAGGCAAGAGGCGACAATGTGGAATGGTATAACCCTTTGTGCTCATACGATAAAGTTTATTCGGCAAAGGTATTCTCCTTTACTCCAGATTATGGCTATTACATCAATACCAATCAGGTTGAGAAAGGTGGTACAGGGTATGACATAAGCAAGGTTCTTCCAGTAGAAGTTGATAAAATAGTTCCCGACTATAACCTGTATAATATTGATAAGAATCTGGCTTATGGCTTCCTTACCCGTGGCTGTCCTAATCGTTGCAAATGGTGTGTCGTTCCTGCCAAAGAAGGCAACATAACTCCATACATGGATATAGAAGAAGTATCTGCCGGGCGAAAGAACGTAATACTCATGGATAACAATGTACTTGCATCCGATTATGGATTACAACAGATTGAAAAGATTGTCTCCATGGGCGTACGAGTAGACTTCAATCAGGGCTTAGATGCTCGCTTGGTAACAGACGACATCGCCCGGCTACTGGCAAGAGTAAAGTGGATGAAGCGCATACGGTTCGGCTGTGACACACCGGGACAGATTGCCGAATGTGAGCGTGCCACAGCTTTGATTGACAAGTACGGGTACAAAGGCGAATACTTCTTTTATTGTATCCTGCTCAGTGACTTCAAAGAATCGTTTGAGCGTGTCAATCATTGGAAGAACAAAGGCGGTCGGTTCTTACCGCATTGCCAGCCTTATAGGGATTTGAATAATCCATGTCAAATTATTCCTCAATGGCAAAAGGATTTAGCCGGATGGGCTGATAAGAAGTGGGTGTTTAGAAGCTGTGAATTTAAAGACTTTACTCCTAGAAAGGGTTTTAAGTGTAGGGAGTATTTTCAAAAATAAGATTTAATCTTTAGGATTTTATGTTGAACCTAGGTGTGTCTTTAAACAAGATGCACCTTTAGTTTTTGTGATGATGAGAAAAATGATTGTAACCGGCAGTGAGGGATTTATTGGTAAAGCCCTTTGCCGAGAATTAGCTAAAAGGGATGTCGAAGTCATAGGACTTGATCGAAAGTCTGGTATTGAAGCCACAAAAGTATGTGAGCTCCTGAAAAATGGGGGTATTGATTGTGTGTTCCATTTGGCGGCGCAAACTAGTGTGTTTAATGGAAACCTGGAACAGATCAGGAAGGATAACATTGATACTTTCATGCGAGTAGCTGATGCATGTAACCAGTATCATGTGAAGTTAGTATACGCTAGTTCGTCAACGGCGAATCCGGAGAATACCACTTCCATGTATGGAATAAGCAAGTATTTCGATGAACAGTATGCATCTATCTATTGTAAGGCTGCGACCGGGTGCCGGCTGCATAATGTATATGGACCTAATCCGCGAAAAAGAACTCTTCTCTGGTTCCTGATAGAAAAGGAAAACGTGTCTTTATACAATTGTGGTCAGAATATCCGGTGCTTCACTTACATAGATGATGTCGTCGAAGGGCTTATTTATGCGGTGGGCTGTAACCGGCAGCTTATCAATATTTGTAACGTCCAACCTGTGACTACTATGTATTTTGCTTCTTTAGTAAAATACTACAAACCGCTTGAAATTGAGCTAATTAATGAAAAACGGGATTTTGACAATTTAGAGCAGTCGGTGAACCGGGATATCTATTTAGTACCTTTGTCTTATACATCTGTCGAGGATGGAGTAAAGAAGATTTTTGATGAAAAGAAAGGGAAAGATATGTCGTATTGATGACTGGGATAAGCCGGAAGCGGTGAAATGTAAGAGCTGGTCTCATCAGGAACGGTTATGTGATTTGAGAGAAAAGGTGTCACTTCATAAAAAGGGTGATATCTATTACATCTCCCAGTTCACTCGTTCCAAGACTGGTACCAGCTTTTCAGAAATTAAACAGTCGGAGGAACTTGCATCATTCTTTGCAGAGAGAGCGTGTGAGTTTCTCCACCGCTTCATAGTAGGGGGATATGAAGGATGGTGTATAGTCACCACACCGCGACGGAGACACTACGAGGGCTTTCATTTTGCAACCTCTATCTGCACGAAAATAGCTGGGGCGGTGAAAATACCATTCTATGAGAATGCAATTCAGTGCCTAACTAAAGATAGATTGAATCCGGAATTCTTTCTTCTTCGTCCGATAAAGGAAAAGAAGATAATAGTGTATGATGACATATTAACAACCGGCAGTACATTACTTGCCACCTATGAGCTTTTAAGAGATAGAGAGCAGCTTCTTTTTCTCATAGGAATAAACAATAATTGATATGGGAAAGCGAGAGGAACCATTAACATTTAAGCAAGAGAAATTCTGTAAATATTACGTTGATACAGAAGGTAATGCAAGTGAAGCATATCGAATGTCTTATAATACTTCCAACATGAAGCCAGAGACAATTTGGAGCGCTGCGAGTAGACTATTAGCAAATAGCAAGGTTAGTACAAGGATAAATGAGATTAAGGCGCAGAGAGCGAAAGAGTCTGAAGTAGAGAGGAAAACTGTTGAGAGGGTATTAATGGATATAGTGCTTGCCAATCCCGATGATCTTCATTTTGTTGACCCTGCAACCGGGAAAACAAAAATGAGAACTCCTTCCCAACTTCCCAAACGTGCCCGTAACGCATTGAAGAAGATACAGAATAAGAGAGGAGAGGTTACCTATGAGTTCAATGGCAAAACAGAAGCGGCCCGGATATTAGGTGCTTGGAATGGATGGGAAGCAGATAAGAATGTCAACATCAAAGGTGGAGATGGAAACAAGGTCAGTGAACTTCGTATTGGCTTTGATGAAAATGATAAATCGGACGAATAGAACAATTTTATAGGTTATTTCCTGTGTTTTCCCTACGGATAAACCTTACTTTTAGAACAATATGGTTATAAATTATAAGAAGCTAAATCCTAACGGATTCTATCTATTGAAGTACTTGAATGATGAGACTATCCGTTTTATCATTCTCTATGGAGGTTCATCTTCCGGTAAATCGTACAGTGTGGCACAAACCATACTGATACAGACATTACAGGACGGTGAGAACACTCTTGTTATGCGTAAGGTAGGAGCTTCTATTCTCAAAACCATTTATGAAGATTATAAAGTCGCTGCGGCCGGTCTTGGCATATCCCATTTGTTCAAGTTCCAACAGAATACTATTAAGTGTCTGGTTAATGGTGCGAAGATAGATTTCTCCGGTCTTGACGATCCGGAGAAGATAAAAGGTATCTCTAACTACAAGCGTGTTCAGTTAGAAGAATGGTCAGAGTTCGAGCATCCGGATTTCAAGCAGCTACGTAAGCGTTTGCGTGGTAAGAAAGGGCAGCAGATTATTTGTACCTTTAATCCGATCAGTGAAAGCCACTGGATAAAGAAAGAGTTCATTGATAAAGACAAATGGCATGATGTGCCAATGTCTGTTACCATTGCCGGCAAAGAGTTGCCGAAAGAACTTACCAAGGTCAAATCCGTAAAGAAGAATGCACCCAGGCAAATACTTAATCTTCGTACTAAGCAAATCGAGGAACAGGCACCTAATACAGTTATTATCCAATCTACCTATTTGAATAATTTTTGGGTGGTCGGTAGTCCTGACGGTACGTATGGTTTCTATGATGAGCAATGTGTTGCCGACTTTGAGTATGATAGAGTCCACGATCCGGATTATTACAATGTGTACGCATTGGGAGAGTGGGGTGTTATTCGTACCGGTAGCGAGTTCTTCGGTTCGTTCAACCGTGGCAAACATTCCGGTGAACATAAATATATCCCGGATCTGCCTATTCATATATCAGTAGATAATAACGTACTGCCATATATCAGTGTGTCGTACTGGCAAGTAGATTTCACTACCGGTATCAAGGTTTGGCAGTTCCATGAGACATGCGCCGAAAGTCCTAACAATACAGTAAAGAAGTCCTCTAAACTTGTAGCCAAGTATCTGAAAGATATCAGGTATAGTGATAAAGTCTACCTACACGGGGATGCCTCAACAAAGGCGGCCAATAGCATTGATGATGAAAAACGTTCTTGGATGGACTTATTCATAGATACATTGCAGAAAGAAGGATTCGAGATTGAGGATAAAGTAGGCAATAAGAATCCGAGTGTTGCCATGACTGGTGAGTTTATCAATGCTATCTTTGATTGTACTGTTCCTGGCATAGAGATATACATCGACGAATCATGTTCGGTATCTATCGAGGACTACATGAGTGTACAGAAGGATGCTAACGGTGCCATTCTTAAAACCAAGGTCAAGAATAAAACTACTTTGCAAACTTATGAGGAACACGGGCACTTATCCGATACGTTTCGATATGTCGTTGTGGATTTGTGTAATGAGCAGTACACTGAATTTAGTAACCGGCGAAAAAGGAATCTGTATGGTGGTAAGGGTATGCTTGGTTTCTTTAATCCGGAAGCACAAAACGTCTACTCGCAGCGGCTTGTTTATGTCATGCCGAATGTAGATGGTACGTTTGTTCTTGTTCAGGCATCCCGTTGTGGTGATAAGTGGCATTTAACTGATGCCTTGTTTAGAGAAACATCTTCCATAGAGGAAATTAAGACCGCATGTTTGGAGCACAAGGCCAATACGTGTCTCTTTGAATGTTCATCTGCCTATTATCAGACTGTACGTGAGTTGAGGGAAATTGTGAAAGATACAGAAGTAAGAGTAAAGAAAGAGTTTGCCGATGTGGATAAGCGAATAGCTGCTACATCTGATTTTATAAGGAATAACTTTTTGTTATCACCAAAGATGTTAGAGGAATCTCAAGATTACAGTGATTTCATTACTAACCTGATGGACTATAACATAAATAGCGAGAATAAAAGTGCAAGCATTATTTTAAGTGGTCTTGCATATCATATAATAAAATCGTTCCCCGAATCATCTGCTGCGTAATTTGTTGTTATATAGTTTGTTATAACTGAATTTGTACATTTCTTATTTTTCAAGATTTTAGTGTTTTGAGAAACCGATTATTCATATTCCTACATTTGTTTCAAATAAGAAATAAATGAGTTGGTTTCGTAAAAAATCTAAGTCAGAGGAAGAGCTTGTACAGGATGCTAATGTAGAAGTCGTGAGTGAGACTGTTGAAGAGAAGAAGCTTCCGGAAGGGAAAAAGATAACTGTTGAAGAGTTATTTTCATCTCCGTATGTTTGTTCTCAAAATTTTCTTACGCTTTTTCAGTCTGTACCAGAAGTCTTTTTTCCAATAGACTACATCGCTTCTCGTATTTCCAGTGCTAACTTTCAGTTTAAGAAAGTTAAGGATGATAGTGTTATTTGGGCTAATAAGAATTTGAATCAGATACTTCTTAGACCAAATTGTTTGATGACATGGAAACAAAATGTTTATCAACATTTCGTATATAAACTGTGTCTTGGCAATAGTTTTACACGTGCTGCAATGTCTGATAGCTTCACTAATGTAGAAAAATGGCGTTATTGCTCTAACTACTGGGTACTTCCTGCTGATGCAATGGAAGTCTTGCCTGTTTTAGGTAGTAATATTCCATTGTTTGGTATAGCTGATCAAGAAGATATTATTAGAGGTTATCGTTTAAATTATGGCGCTTTGAGCACAATGAATATACCTGCTTATCAGGTATGGCATGATAGAGACGGGTGTGTGAGTTATTATTCCGGATTTGGGTTTATGAAATCTCAAAGCCGTCTTATGTCACAAATGAAACCGATATCGAACCTTATTGCTGTATATGAGGCCCGTAATGTAATTTATGTAAAACGAGGTGGTTTAGGATTTCTTATCAATATGAAACAAGATGAATCCGGACCCATTGCTATGACTGATAATGAGAAGAAAGAAATTTTGCAACAACACTTCGGTAAGTTCGGAGTAGGTAAGGACCAGTTACCATATGGGCTGTCTGATATCCCATTGAGTTTTGTACGTACCAATCTCACTATTGCAGAACTGCAACCGTTTGAGGAAACACTTGCTGATGCAATTAGTATTTCAGGTGCTTATGGTATTCCTGCTGTGTTAGTTCCTCGCAAAGACCAGTCTACTTTTAGCAATCAATCTACGGCAGAAAAGAGTGTTTATAGCTCTGTTATCATTCCATTTGCGAAACAGTTCTGCCGTGAGTTTACTCAATTTTTAGGACTTGAATCAAGCGGATATTATTTGGATTGTGATTTCTCCGATGTGGATTGCCTGCAGGAGGGGTTGAAAGAAGCCGAGGAAGTAAAGACCAATATCAATAGCCGGTGCAAAGACCAGTTCCTTAGTGGATTGATAACGTACAATGATTGGAGGGCGCAAATCGGTGAAAGTAAATTTGAAGAACCTATGTTCGACAAAACATTATTTGAGATGTCGGACCAGGAACGAGAGATAGTTAAACAAATATTTAGTCTTAACACAAAAAGTGAAGTTGAAAATGGAAGAGAAAATCAAAAGCCTTCAGTACAAGACAAAGGCAAATGATGTTGATGAGAAGGGTATCGTTACCGTCGCGGTGAACGGTATCGGTGTGAAGGACTCACAGAAAGACGTATCCATGCCCGGATCATTCAACAAGACTTTAAAGGAAAATATTGGTCGTATGCGTTGGTTCTTGAATCACCGTCCGGATCAATTGTTGGGGGTTCCATTGAGTGGTAAGGAAACAGAGGGTAATTTAGTTATGGTTGGCCAGTTGAATCTTGAAAAACAGATTGGTCGTGACACGTTAGCTGATTATAAGCTGTTTGCAGAGAATGGGAGAACCCTTGAACACTCTATCGGAGTAAAAGCTATCAAAAGGGATTTGACTGATCCTTGTAAAGTGCTTGAATGGCGTATGATGGAATATTCTACATTGACAAGTTGGGGAAGTAATCCTCAAACATTCCTTGTGAATATCAAATCTGCTACTGCCGACCAAGTAAAGGAAGCTGTTGATTTCGTTCGAAAAGCGTTCTTGCAGCATGGATATAGTGATGAACGTTTAAAAGGTTACGATATGGAATTAAGTTTATTACTAAAGAGCCTCAACGGTGGTGCCGTTGTCTCATGTCCTCATTGCGGTTATCAATTTGATTATGACGCAGAAACGGAACATACCTTTGCACAACAGGTATTAGATTACGCCGCCGATTATCAGAGATGGATAACGCAGGACATCGTAAGAGAAGAAATGGAGAAGCTCACTCCAGAGATTAGAACTCAAGTAATTTCTCTTATTGATTCTGTAAAGTCAGAGGAGAAAGAGTTCACTCAAAAGAGTTTGCAGGATCTTATGAATTATGTAAGATGTCCCCACTGTTGGGGAAAAGTATATCGTTCGAATGCTATTCTACAAAATACTTCTGAAGATACTACCGGAAAGAATGAGCCGTCTGTTGACACTCAAGAAAAGAATGACGGGGAAAATGGTAACGATGGAGTAACGACTAAAGCCGCTGATAATTGCACTTTATTCGATTTCAAAAGTTTGAATAGTTGTTTCGATAATAAATAACTTAAAATTTAAATTTTATGCTTAAAAAATTTACAGTATCAGATTTTAATCTGAAAACAGATGGTCTGCCAGCAGAACAGAAAACATTCATGGAAAACATCGTCGGCATGATGTGTGAAGTCGTAAATAAATCACTGGAAGGAGTTGTTACGCCTGATGATGTGACTAAACAGTTTGGAGAAATTAATAACTTATTGAAGTCTTATGACGGCGAGAAGTTTGCTCAATTGATTAAAGACAATGAAACACTTGTTGACCAGGTTAAGAGCCTTGGAGAAAGCATTGAAAAAATGAAGCAAAAAGGCTTATCTATGGATACTATCAATAAGTTCGACGAGAAATTGAGCGAAATGCTTGATAGTGAGAAGTTCAAGGAGTTTGCAGCCGGTCACAGCCGTAAAACAGGTTCTTTTGAGGGATTCAGCTTGAAAGATATTGTGTCCATGACCGACAATTACAGTGGTGAAATCATGATTACCCAACAGCAGAACCGTGTTGTTAGCCAGGTAAGTAATCAGAAGATTCATATGCGTAATGTCATTACGACTTTGCAGGGTGATCCTACATATACGCAGCTCGCCTTTACACAAGTGTATGACTTCGACAGGAATGCACGGTACGTTACTGAAAACGGTCGTTTACCGGAGTCAAGCATTAAGATGAAGGAAATTCAGACAGGTACGAAACGACTTGGTACCCATATCAGAATTTCCAAACGTATGTTGAAGAGTCGTGTTTTCATCAGAAGTTATATTCTGAATATGTTACCGGAAGCTGTATGGCTTGCTGAAGATTGGAACATGTTATTTGGTGATGGGAACGGTGAGAACCTGTTAGGCATTACTAATCACACTGGAGTGCTTCCAGTTGAAAGTATCATCAAAGATACTATCATTAAGGGAGAAGCAGGTAGTGTGAAGTCTGTCGAAAGCCATAATGGGGGCAAAGACACAATTGTTGAATTCACAAAGCCGTACGATCTGATGCTCAATGGTATGGTTATTACATTTGCCAATGCTGCTGTTGTGACAGATTTGAACAAAGCGAATCCTATTATCAAGATGAATGATCGTCAAATCTTGTTGAAAGGTGTTGCTTTTGCCGGTGAGGAAACAGCCATTGCAAATATGATATTTACTGTCAACAACTCATTCTTCCAAAGTATCGAAGCTCCTAACTCGGAAGATGTTATTAAGACGGCATTTGCCGTGATGACCTATGCACAGTATTATCCCAATGCTATTACTCTCAATCCGTCAGATGTTAATGCGATGGAATCAGAGAAGGATACAACTGGGCGTAACCTTGGCATTATTAAGGTTGTCAATGGTGTTAAGCATATTGCTAACCGTCCGATTGTAGAGAGTACCGGTATGTTACCCGGTAAATACTTTATTGGTGATATGCACATGGGTGCATCTATCGTTGACTACACTAATCTTGCGTTAGAGTGGGCTGAAGATGTGGAAACGAAGTTGTGTAATGAGGTGGTTCTTATTGCCAGTGAAGAGGTGATTTTCCCTGTTTACAATCCTTGGGCATTTGCTTATGGAGATTTGGCTGAACTGAAAGAAGCAATTACTAAAAAGTAATATTATGGATTACATACTTAGAGGTAATGATAAGGATGTAGCCAATGTGCTTAAAGAGCAACGCATTCGGATTGGTAGAGGGGTGGTTTCATTCACCCCTATTTCCGAGTGTGGTCTTGTTACAGAAGAAGATGCTCGAAAGACATTGGAATGTATGCTTACAGAGAAAGATGCGAAAATCGGTGAACTTACTGAATCCATTACGGAGAAAGATAAAGCTATTGTTGAACTGACAGATGAACGTGATACAATGAAAGCTCGTATTGCAGAACTTGAAGCCCTGATTCCTTCTGATAACAAGAATCTTCCGGCTGCCGATTCAAAAGAATTGCCTGCTGGAGATGCTAAGGAAGTAACTGTTGTTGATGATAAAACCGTTTCCGTGGAAGATGAAAAGAAAACCGGAAAGGGTAAGGCTTCTAAATAACTATTGCCATGTTGATTGATGTTTCATATTTTACGTCAGGTCCCAGGCATATTGAGAATACTTCGGTCGCTGAAATGCCTTCGCCCCAGTCTCTTGCAGTAAATGAGGTGATAAACGGGTATATCAAGGCATTTCAGACCGAATTTCTTCATACTGCTGTCGGTTTTAGTCTTTCACAAGCTATTACTGATTATTTGGAGATCGTAGAACAGGAAAAAGAGGATTCTTCAGATGAGGTTGATATCTCGGAAAAAGATGAATCTCAATCCGGATATGCACTTTTATGTGAGAAGTTAAGTGAATCGTTCGCCGATTATGTGTTCTTTCACATTTTACGTGATATGAATACACAGGCTACTATCACTGGTCTTGTAAGATTGAAATGTGCTAACGAGTATATATCTCCGATTAAGAGACAGGTTAGTGTCTGGAACAGCATGGTGAAGAAGAACCGACTCTTTGTAGAATGGGCGATGTCCGATGATTGTCCTTTCACCGGTTTGAAGATTCAAAAGAACCTATTAACTCCCATTAATGCTTTCAATTTATGATGGAATTGGATATAACAGAACTGTTTGAAGAAGTAGTTAGAAAACTTCCTGAAGGACTTGAAATCCTCTACCCTAATGGGAAAGGTGGGGCAAAAATTGTAAAGTCACCAAGATTGAATTACATCTTTGGTAGCAGTCAATATATCAAGGATACTTTAGATGAATACAGTCAATCTTCTAGCCAGTCTGAAAAGAAATTTCCCCTGGTTGCACTATTCACTCCAATTAGTGAAGATAGAGGTGATCCTGATTATTTTTCAAAAGCAAAGGTTTCGTTGACTATAGTTTGCTCTTCCTGTAAAGAGTGGAGTAATGAGGAGCGAAGAACGACCTCTTTTAAAAATATTCTCCGGCCAATATATAAACGATTGCTTGAAGTGTTATGTGAAGATTCCCGTTTCGACTGTGACTGTGACGAGAAAGTGAAACATAGTTATTCGGAAAATTATTCATATGGCAGATACGGAGCCTATACTGATTCCGGTAAGGCTGTGAGCGAGCCGATTGATGCCATAAATATACGCTCGATGGAAATAAAAATTAATAATCTTAATTGTAGAAGAAAATGAGAAAGATTAGAACGTGTAAGGGTTCCCGGATGAACACTGGTAGTTCTGCTTGTAGCATTGACTGGAAAAAGGTCAAAGGTGCTATCTTGACAGAACATGGTGTCAAACTCCCTGCTGATATAACAGGTGAGAAGTTGCTCGAATTGTGCCATGCAGACCGTCCCGGGCGTATTTACCCTATTTTGCCATTCCTGGAGTATGCCAAGAATGGTGGAGAGCCTCAAGTTAATCCTGTAGGGTACGGTGCAAGTGAATACAACGGGCTTAGCGCTCAAACAGACACCTTCACTTTGAAGAAATTTGATGAGGTTTTGAATGCCCAGCTTCTGAAATGTGCCAATAAAGGATGGGACGTTTACTTTTGGAATCAGGATAATATGTTGATCGGTTATAATGATGACACTGATATCCTTGCCGGTATTCCGATGTCTACTGTTTACCCGACCGTGACACAGTACCCGACCAGTAGTGCTAAGTCTGCGATGACTGTTAGTTTTTCACATGAAGATGTGGAAGACAGCCAATTGCACTTTGACTACGTGCAGTTAGACTTCAATCCCAAGAATTTCGTTAAAGGCTTGGTTGATGTTGTGTTTCAAAAGTTGGAGGCCGAAAATACTTACAAAATAGTTGAAGTTGTTGGTGGTTATGACCGTACAGAAGAATTTGGCAGTCTTATTGCTGATGGTGCTGCTGAAGTTATGAATAACGTAACTTCCGCTACATATTCGGATGGTATCATTACCATTGTTCCAAAAGTCGGGGAAGTTCCTTCATTGAAAGCTCCTTCTGTGTTGTTTGAAAAAGGGATCAAAGGTATCGAGCAGGTGTCATGAAGGTAGATAATGTTACGTTCGTCGAGGTTGCTGTGAAGGGCATGACGAAGGAAGAGTTTATTAATGCACACATTAAAGTCGTGTGGCAGGAACTGAAGGAAGCTGACCGCAAGAAGAAGCTCTCGGAAGTGTACGATGCGATAACTAAGTAACCGACGGGCTGGGGTGTGATTACAGCCCGGCCCGTTATATTTTTACTGTATGGCAGATTTTGATGAATTACATAGAGTTATTCATTCCATTGCATCCGAGTTTGAAGAGGAATGTATTAGGTGTATGGAAGAACATAAGAATGTACTCGTTGATTGCATTCAGGAACAATTATATTCCGGTCTGGACGGTACTGAACATCTATTGAATCCTGATTATGATACTGACACCTATTTTAACGAGCCCGGTCCCTGGCAGAACCGTGCGGAACAATATAAACGATGGAAGGAGAGGATAACTCCACCTCTTAGAAGTGAGATGCTTTATTTGCCACCGCGTCCGGTTGAGGTACCTAACCTCTTTATTACTGGTACTTTCTATGATAGCATAACTGCCGATAGAATTGATTCCGGGCTTCGATTCTCAACGAAAGGATTTACGGACGGTAGTTCTATTGAGAAGAAATACGGTGAGCAGATTTTAGGCATTGGTGATACAGCTAAAGAGTACTTTAATATTATGTATCTCCGTCCCTGGATGGAACGTTTCTTTTCAGAATGTGGATATCGGTAGAAAATGGCTTGTAGTTGCGAAATAAAAAAGATGCAGAGTGAACTGGAACGTATCAGTGATCTTGCAAAGAAAGCAGCTGTCTTGGATGGTTGCATGTATGTCGTTTATCAGAAAGAAGATGGTACCTATGCTTTTGATAAACTAGGAGTTGAGATAAAAGGAAAGATTGTTGAATATAGACATTACCTGTAATTATGGCAGATTTAAAATTAAAAGATTTCGTTGATGAGAACGATTTGCAGAAATTGGTGGAGCTTGATAATACTATTGAGCGTGTGAGGGCTGATTATGTTAATGCGGCCAAAGAATTAGCAAAAGGTTTGAAACTAAATGTAGAAGGTGTTGCTGATCTTGAAAAGTTGAGTAACCTTTATAATACTCAAGCAAAAACGGCTGGTTCTGCATCTGCTGAATTAACCGAAGCTCTTAGAAGACAGTCTGAAATAACTCAAACTGTCAGTAAGAAGATAGAGGAAAAGCTAAATGTAGAGAAATTATCTGCTGCTGAACTGAAGAAACTAACCAAAGCAAACTCGGATAATGCTGTGTCCTTGGAAAAGGCTGCTAAAGCAGAAGCTAACTTGACAAAAGCGCAGAATGCCGGTAATACTACTCGTAAGAAAGCTGTTCTATCTGAAGAAGAACGTTTAAAACTTATCAGAACTGCTATTATCTTGACTAATCAGGAAGTACATAGCCGTTCACAAGCAAAGGAAATGAATAAGCAGCTGCAAAAGGCTGTTGATGTTTTGAAAGATACGGATGAAAACTATATTCGTACACTTGCCCGTCTTAATTCTACAATCGGAATCAATACCGATTACATAAAGCGAAATTCCGATCGATATAGTCAACAGAAAATGACTATCGGTGCATACCGGGAAGAAGTAAAGGCTGCATGGGTTGAGATACAGAACGGTAATAAATCCATGCAGAATATGGGTGTTATTGCCCGGAATGCCGGTAGGATGCTTAATACAGAGCTTGCTCCTGGGTTAAGTAAAGTTGGTGCTGGTTTAAAAGGGTGGGCAGCTGGATATATTGGTGCACAAGCTGTTGTTAGTGGAGTTGTTGCTTTATTTACAAAACTGCGTGAAGGAGTAGGTGATATTGTTAAATTTGAATTAGCTAATAGTAGGCTTGCTGCAATATTAGGAACCACTTCTGATAAAGTGAAGGAGTTAACTGCGGATGCTCAACGTTTGGGTGCTACAACGAAATACACTGCATCCGAAGCTACGGATTTGCAAATAGAACTTGCTAAACTGGGTTTTACTCGAAAAGAAATATTAGATGCAACAGAGCACGTTCTAAAATTTGCACAAGCTACCGGGGCAGAATTAGCAGATGCGGCTTCATTGGCAGGTGCTTCTCTTCGTATGTTTAATGCTGATACAAGAGAAACTGAAAGATATGTGTCTGCGATGGCTGTCGCAACAACCAAAAGCGCATTGTCGTTTTCATATCTCGCTACTGCATTACCAATTGTTGGACCGGTTGCAAAAGCCTTTAATTTCAGTATTGAAGATACTTTGGCTTTGTTGGGTAAATTATCGGATGCCGGCTTTGATGCTTCAATGGCTGCTACTGCTACCCGTAATGTTTTTCTAAATTTAGCTGATAGTAATGGAAAGCTGGCAAAGGCGTTAGGTAAGCCCGTTAAAACATTGCCTGAGTTAGTTGAAGGATTGAAATCGCTAAAAGAAAAAGGGGTAGACTTGAATACTACTCTTGAATTAACTGATAAGCGTAGTGTTGCCGCTTTTAATGCCTTTCTCACCGCTGTTGATAAAATATTACCACTTAGAGAACAGATTACTGGTGTAGAACGTGAATTGGGCGATATGGCTCACACGATGGGAGATAATGTTCATGGAGCTCTTGCTAACTTATCTTCAGCATGGGAAGCGTTTATGCTTTCTTTCTCCGAGTCAACGGGACCTGCTAAGGAGTTTCTTAATTGGATGGCTGATAAAATAAGAAGTATCGCCAATGATTTGAAATCTCCTGAAGAAAAAATAGAAAAGATAGATTATAATTTTAGAACACTTGCAAAAAAAGATGCGAACAAAAAGTTATTGGAAGTAGAAAAAGATTTTCAGGCAGAATATAAGAGGCTTATTGATGCTGGTGATACAGAGGAACAAGCATACACAAAAGCTGTTATTCAAATGAAAAATAAACGTATTGAAGTAACGGCCCAAGAGAGAGAAGCTTTAAAACGGATGAAAACTCGTGCTCAATATGCAACATCAGAGTTTGAAGATATGTCTTGGATAAAGAATGGTGCTGCTAAAATGTTTGGCTATTACACATCTGAAGCAGAAAAAGCGGATAAGGCTCAGTTGGAATTTTCTAAAAACTTATTCAAAATAGCATCTAGCGATGAATTTAATCGTGGACTTGATGTGATTGCAGAAAAGTTCCGTCCAAAGGGTAACGACAAAAATGGTTCAGGTATAACAGTCCTTACTGATAAAGAAAAACGTGAACAGGAAAAAGCTCTCAAAGAGAAGCTGAAAATTCATGAAACTTATCAGGAGTCAGAACTAGCTCTTATGGATGAGGGACTGGAGAAAGAACTTGCTAAAATTGGTGTTGCTTACTCGAAGAAGATTGCTGCCGTCAAGGGTAATAGCAAAGAGGAAATTGCTACACGTCAGAATTTAGCTAAGGAAATGCAGGAAAAGCTAGATGAGTTTACTATTAAGTATAATTCTGATCGTGAGAAGAAGGATGTTGAGAACGCTCTTGCTGTTGTAAAAAAGGGGTCCCAGGAAGAACTTGATTTGAAATTGCACCAGTTGGAATTGCAACGTGAAGCAGAAATTGATGCAGCGGAGAAAACTGGTGAAGATGTTTTTCTCATTGACGAAAAATATGCAAAAAAGAAACAAGAACTTTACGAAAGACATGCATCCGATCAGGTGCAATTAATAGCAGAGAATGCGGCGCATGAGCAGGAAATCCGGGATGCTGCATATGTTATGGATACGCTTGCTCTTAAAAAACAGTTAGCTTCTAAGGAAATAACCCAGCAAGAGTATGCAGAACTTGAGTATCAGTTAAAATTAGATTATGTACGTAAAACAACCGAAGCTGCAATTGATGCGTTGGAGTTGGAACTTCGAAACGAAAATTTGAGTGCAGAGGATAGGGCAAAGATTGCAGAGCAGTTACAGAAATTGAAAGCGGACCTTTCCCAGCAAGAAGCAGAAGCGGAAATAGATGCTATCAATAAAGTTACTAAAGCGGATGAGAAAGCACAGAAAGAACGTCAGAAGAACTTGAAAAAATGGCTTCAAACTGCATCTCAAGCTGTGGGAGCTATTGGAAACTTAGTCTCTTCTATTTATGATGGTCAGATTCAGAAAATAGAAGAAGAGCGGGAAGCTAATGAGGAAAAGTATGATGAGGATATTGAACGAATTGAGAATCTGGCAGAGTCTGGAGCTATATCCGAAGAGGAAGCGGAAGCGCGTAAACGGGCAGCAAAGGATCAGACAGAAGCCAAGAATAAGGAGTTGGAAAAACAAAAGCAAGAGATTGCCCATAAACAAGCTGTTTGGCATAAGGGAGTACAAGTTGCAGAAACTGGAATTGCAACAGCTCGTGGTATTATGGAAGCTTTCCAGTTAGGTCCGATTGCCGGTGCTGTAATGGCTGCTGTTATCGGGGCGATGGGGGCTATGCAAGTAGCAACAATTCTTGCCACTCCTATTCCTTCTTATGCAGAAGGTACTAAAGGTAATGATAGGCACCCCGGCGGTGCTGCTTTGGTTGGTGATGCCGGTAAACATGAAGTTATCATGTATTCCGGAAAAGCATGGATTACTCCTGATACTCCAACTTTAGTTGATATTCCTAAAGGTGCGCAAGTCTTTCCTGATGTTGATAAGGTAGATATCTCTAATTTTGATATGCCGGATTGGGACTTTCCTACATTTTCACCGACATATTTAGCATCCTCTTCCGGTAACACCATTGTTTTCAATGATTATTCCCGGTTAGAAAAAAGGGTTGATAGAACAAATCTCCTTTTAATGAAGAGTCTAAAAATGCAACGCCAAGATGCTTCTAACCGTGAATTTGAACTGTATAAGTTATCTAAACTGAAATAGTCATGATTGAAAGATTAAATCAGATAACATTGAATGATTTCATTGAGCTTTCATGTGGAAACTATGCTTGTTTGCTTTCGGATCGCGAATTTGTGTCAGAGAGCACGCTTAAAGAGATAGCATCTAAATTGCTCATTGAATACAGAAGTATTGTTAATCCTTCAAATATGAAGGCTATGGTAATGGACAAGGAGGATATGCTGAAAGAACGTGCCAAACTATTGAGCCTTCGTATATGTCAGACTCTTGTTTCTCTTGGCTTTTATGATGATGTTCGTCAGGTATTGGAACAACTAAATGTAGATTCTCGGAATATGAGTGATGAACAGGTAACATCGAAGATTGACTATTTGCTTCATTCTGCAATTTTTGAGCAAAAACGGAATGAGGAAAGACGCAGTGAGGAACATAAAGGAAATAAGGTTACTCCTGAACAAATTCGTTCTTCTTTCGATGCCGAGATTGCTTTTCTAATGACATTCTTTAAAATGAGTATAGATTCCCGTGTAATTAATGCTGCTGTCTACGCAAATATTGTTCATCAAGCCGATGTTGAAATATCGTTCAGAAAAAGAAGCACATGATAATATTGGTATTTACATATATGCTGTAATTCGATTAATTTTTAATTAAAGCGAATTATTTCATACAGTCGTTTGTACATCTCCTTTAGAATCACAAACGACTTTTTTATGAATAGAAAAAACAGCATCCATTGTATAAATAGGCATTTATACAATGTTTTATTGTCAGAATTACGTACATTAGAGACGAAGTGAAATCGGATAACAGCAGAAGTGTCCGAGGTAAAAAAAATGATTGCCTTATTGCCCCCCGATATAGGCACTCTTATTAGTTCAATCGAGCGTTCTGCTAAGGAAATGCACGAGCAAAGTATCATGCACCGGGAATACGTGGAAAGGTGCATTAATGGCGAACCGAAGATACACCTAATAAGGAGGGCTGACAATGGACTTTGAAAAGGAATTATCAGAAATATATCCTTGGATATTAAAGGTGGCAAGAAAATTCTGCTGTTCCATGCAAGATGCTGAAGACTTAGCCGGTGATACAGTTTATAAGCTACTTGTGAATCGTGATAAATTTGATTGTTCTAAACCACTTCAACCGTGGTGCCTTATTATAATGAGGAATACTTATATAATAAGATACAATAGAAATTCCCTTATACATTTTACAGGGCTTGATATGGTAGACGGAAGTGCCATTTCTAACTGTACAGCTCATTCAATACTGTTTG
Organism: Bacteroides sp. AF32-8BH; assembly: GCF_003435205.1. Taxonomy (NCBI): domain Bacteria; kingdom Pseudomonadati; phylum Bacteroidota; class Bacteroidia; order Bacteroidales; family Bacteroidaceae; genus Bacteroides; species Bacteroides sp. AF32-8BH. The sequence goes on from NZ_QVLZ01000003.1 coordinate 98,676, forward strand.
ATGATTTGGTTTCCACAATACAACGGTGTGCTAAAAAATCCCGTTGTATTGATAGTGTGATGTATTATGCTAGTGGATATTCTTATGATGAGATAAGTGAAATCCTGAACATTCCTGTTGGAACTGTAAGAAGTCGTATTTCTTCTGGCAGGAAGCTTATACTTCAAGAAATAGGATAATAATGAGTAAGGTTTCAAAATGGTAACTTATATATGCTCATAATAACCTGCAAAGTGTTCTGAATTACAAAATTTGAGGGTCTTTATATTTGTAAATTTATAGCAATAGAATGAATTATGGAAGTATATTCTATGTGGATATACAAAAAAAACTTATATTTGTAATATATCCGAGTTTAATGCTATTGGGTGAGTTTACAATCGCCAAATCAAAAAATTCCCGACCGAAAAACAAAATGTGTCATTAAAACACATATTAACATAAAACAAAATGTGATTTTTGGTGCAAAATTAAAGCCTGTTTAATCATCGTTTAAACAGGCTTTAATTTTAATCTATGATCATGTAAACTGATAAATCAGGATTAGCAACAAGCGGAAGAACATCTTCATCATCAAGAACGCTCATTGCATATCTATGAATACTTTTCTTTATCATTTCCAACGTTGGTTTTTCAAGGAATATGGAACTGGCATATGTCACCAGTTCGTTTCCTTCGTTATCGGTTCTGTCAATAGATTGAATTGCATATCGTATTATCCATGTTCCATCGGATAATTGTTCGATCGGCTTAGCCAATTTCCGGGGTAAGATATTTTTTCGCATAGCCTTTTCTTATTTGTTTTTTTAATTGTTTCTTAAAATTATATTCGTTCTTCAACACAAAAACCTCCCAATGTCCCTGAACATAAAAATATATCCACCATGCAGGATTAATACGTTTCGCCACTTTCCGTCTTAGATTGTACGTATTGAAATGCCTCATTAATCCATAGTAGGAATTCAGGGTGGCAACAAATTTGTCCGCGTGTGCTTCCGCAAAGCCTTCCTCCGCTATTTTATTATATTTGTTGATTACATCGTATAAATTACCGACAACACGGTTTGAAATATAAATCCGACCGGGTAAAATGAATGCCCCTACAAACAAAACTCCCTTAGAATAATGCTGTATATATATTTTCTTAGGATGTAATTTAAGAAGCAACTGTTCTTGCAGGTAACTGTCAAGCAAAGGAACAGTATTTAGAATATCTTCTTTATTACGCATTACAAAGGCGAAATCATCCACAAAACGCACATAATACTTGATTCCCAGTATTTCGGAAACATAGTAATCAAAACAAGAGCCGATAAAATTTGCGAATTTCTGCGCATGAAGACTGCCGGGGGCAAAACCATGATCCGGATCAGCATGAAACAAACTTTTATCATGAGGTAACTCATCCCATAAATGCAACGGTGATTTCCTATAACATTTATGCTGTGGCTGGTGAAAGATAACAGTGCGCAATATATATAATAAACATTCTATATCGTCGCCTTTATAGTTATCCCGGATAAACAGGTCGATCATTTCCCATAACAGGGATTTGGACATTGACATAAAGAAGCTTTTGAAATCACCCTTGAAAATGTATGCGTCTTTCGTATAATTTTCACTAACTTCCATGATCATCCCATTCAGATAGGTAACAGCCGAAAGTGCTCCTTCGCCAATACGGCAATTTTTTGAAACATTTCCCTGTGCCTGAAAACGTTCTTCCAAAATAGGATCAAGGCGCAGATCCGCCCAATGTTGTATTACACGATCAACATAAGCGGAAGCAAAAATTTCACGAAGAACGGGCTTTTTCCGTATGAAGCATTTTGAATAATCAGGTTCGTAGCGACCGTATCTGATAGCATCCCACACGGCAACCAAATCCGTGTCATATTCAAACGAAAACTCTATGCAGTCATCTGTATTGCGTTTATTCTTGCAACAGACGTCAAATGCATGCACGATGGAAGATAAGGGTATGTCATAGATCGGTTTATCTGTTGCGGAAACGGGACGAACCCTGCCTGCGTTAGTCTTGTTGTTCGTGTTCACGTTGCCGTTGTTCATGTTCACGTACCACGCGTTCGAGGATTCAGCATTCACTGTCTTAGTCTTTCCCGGTTCATCACCGGGGGAATGCCCAATAGATAAATTAGATTGCTCTCCCATAAACTCCGTGAAGATTATGGCTCTGGCTTTACGGAAGCTGTCTTTTCCTGGGAAGCGGTGAAATTACGCCACCCTATAATTTGCTTTTCAATCGACGTAATCATCTCAATGATGTCTGCTGTCGTCTGAATATTGATCAGTTTCCGGTCTCGACATACCCTTAATAAGAGTTTCAATGTATCAAACTTAACAAGGAATTCGTTCAGGTATTCCACGCGACGCGGAAGGCTTGAATTTGCATAACGGATCAACTCACAACAGCGAAGGGCGGACATCATAAGTTCCGTACCGAATTCGTACCTGTAATTCTTCGGAAACTTGTCTCTTGCATCGAGTATCAACATTAATAACCGATACATACACTGATAGACTGGTCTGTCTTCTGCTTTTCCCATGTTAATTTTTGATATTTTTTAAATTTTTCTTTTGCTCCGCAAAGTTAATGATTGTCAAACAATTAACACTCATTTTTTCAAAATTTTAAAACTTAAAAAGCCCCTACCGGGGCTAATTAAACGTAACTATCTAAGAGATAAAGAGTTAAAGAGACAAAGAATCTATTGCGGAAACGGGACGAACCCTGCCTGCGCTAGCCCTGCTGCCCGTGTACACGTGGCCGTTGTGCATGTACACGTACCACGCGCTCGAGGCGTCGTATTCGGTGCTGCTCCAATACCAGTCGGTTGTAATTATATTTTGATTACCTGATACAGAGGACAGCAACTCGTTGATTTCGGTCTTATATTTGGCGATGATGATCAGTTCTCCTTCGCTGGGAAGATACCACTCGGTTTTGTCTTCAAGTCCGTCCAGCTCAAGCGTACAAGCCTTATAGCTCTTTGCTGCTTCCGCGGCTGGTGCACCGACAACACCGGAATTATCCTTAACTCCTGCGGTGGCTTCTATGATAGCATCAGTATTTTGCTTTCCGTCTGCCGTTTCATAAAGCCCTTGATTACCGTTTCCGTAATTCTTAACGCCACGAATGTCCGTACCGTATGCCCCCCATTTGAAAGTACGTCCGCCTATATCGTCAGTGCAGTCGCTTTTCGCTATGACGAACTGGCGACGATCCGCACGGATACGGACACCTATACGCAAGTATTTTGAACGGTTATTTGCACTAAGGGAATTCCATTCTTCAGCAGTAAAGAACACGTTGACACCGTCTTCGATCCGGATTGTGGCAAAGGACAGGTCAAGCAGCCCGCCAGCCCATCTGATATATTTTGCAATATCACTGGCAGGCGTATTTTCGTTCACGCTGGTGAAACCGATCTCCTGCAAAACAGATACCTGTTCTTCTTTATTCATACGCAAAAGCAGTGCGCTTTCATTATTCTTGTCTGTCATAAATACACTGTTTTTAATGGGTTAATCTTCTGCCGTTGCCCTTACATGCAACAGGCTTGTATTTTTATTCTGTACGGTCATGTGTCCGGTATTCAAATTACACGTCCATGCATTTGTCGTATCATAGTACGTGCTCGTCCAATAGTATTTGTCCGTCAACAGCATGCTGTCACTGCTCCAAAATGCACGCAGCATTTCATTGATTTGGTCACGGTATCGATACATGATCATCATCTGTCCGGAAGAAGGCAAGAACCATTCTGTATCATCTTCCAGACCGTCGCCATCAAGCGTGAAGGCTTTATAGGCTACGGCAGCTTCCGCAGCGGGTGCGCCTTCCACACCGTTCGAGTTTGTTCCTTTCAGGGCATCAAGGATCAGGTGTGTATCCTCTTTCCCGGTGAAGCAGGTGTACATTTTGCCCAGCATCTTTGCGGAAAGCCCGTCGATCGTTTTACCAAGACCGCCCCAATAGAAACTGGAGGACAAGTCCCCTGCATAACATTCTTGTGCAGCGATGACAAAGGACTGCGAATGCGCCCGGATACACAAACCACGACGGATAAACTTCAACTTGTTGGCAGGGGTCAATGAGTTCCATTCTTCACGGGTAAAATACCATTTGGAATTATCGGAAATCCGGTTACATGCCACCCGCATGTCCAGCAATCCGGCAGCCCACTTTATCCGGTTCGGGAACTCGCTGGCACGCGAGTTCTCCGTAATGTCGGCAAAGCCTACCGCCTGCAGGGCTTTTACCTGTTCCTGTTTATTGAGGCGCAGCAGGGTTGCGCTCTGTTCTTTTGTACTCATGTTATTTGCTGTTTACTATATCGTTAATATCCATATTTTCTTCCGCAAACCGTTGAAGATATTCTTCATAGGTTTCACCATTATAATAGTCTATGATTTCACCCACATTGTCAAGGGTCACTTCCTCATAATAAGGCTCGCCACCGTAGGACTCGTTATTGAACCAGTCAATGATCTTGATATAAGCGTCGATTATAGTGCTGACGGTCAGACCTTCGAAGCCGTTCCGGATCGCTTCTATATCCGAGTTCTCGATAACTTCATCCAGCAGATAGTTCCCGGTAAGTACGGGCTTCTCTACCTGATTACCGTTTTCATCCAGTCCCCCGATACCGAGCTGCAGGATTTCCAGCACTTCCGAACCGTTCCCGATGAAATCACGGTTGGTAATACGGATATGGCGGAATACGACATTACCTTCCTGCGAATCGATTATATCGCGGATCATCTTTACAACGTCAATAAGCGGGCAGTTTTCCACGCGCAGTGTGGTGATGTTCGGCATGGATTCAACAACGATGCCTGTGTCCGCATTCAGCCCTTTATAGCTCAACTTATCGAGGTTCATCAACTTGAACTGTGTCATGGTGGTCGGCAATTCCGCATATTGAACCGGACAGCCACCGACAAAGTTGACGATCTGCAAGGAACTGCCGTATGCCAGCAGACGCAAAAGGCGAGTTGCTCCGGTCAGGTCAAGAGATACCAGCTTTTTGAAGTTCTCGACGTTCAGGAGTCTCATATACGGTTTTTCACCGAGCGGAAGGTCTGTGACGCTATTGTTGGCATATCCTTCGCGCTTACTGCCGAACACCAGTTCCTCGACGCGGATCAGCGTAGTGAAGTCCTTTGCCTGCGTACCGTCGATATTGACAGTACTCAAATCACCCAAAGACTTGATCTTTGATGCACCGATAATATAGATCGCGCTCGATGAGTTTGAACCGTCGAAATGGAATGTCACCTTTGAACCGTCTTCTTCCGCCCATGCCCCCTGTTGTGCGGCTGGCGTATTGAAGCCCGCCCACAATTTCCATTGCTCACTTGCAGTCACTTCGATATTGATGTTCTCACCGATGGCGCGGAACATGCACATATTATCCGCCTTTAGGATCGTGCTGACACCGAAATAAGCGTCAAGGAAGTCATAGCGGGCAGACACATAGTAATGGCGGTAAGGGATACCCATACCGGAGATCACGTTGAACGCCTGACCGCCCGGATTGGTGATATACTTCGCCACGGAATCACGGCAGGCGACGATCGCAGGGATCAAGAGGTGGTCTTTTTCTTCCGATTCACGCAGAACGGCTTCGTAGGAGAAAGCGGACTCGCCACCCGGAAGGCGCGATGTGCGGATTTTCTCCGCGGTCGCTGCAAGTCCGACCTGATCATAACGCCACATGCCTTGCCAAACGACGCTCATACGTCCGGCAAATACGTTTTCCCCCTCCATGACGCTGTCAAGCATCACGTTATACGGAAGTTTGAAGATACCGGAATTATTCTTTCCGTTCGTACTGTCAGAATCATAATCGTGGTTCATGTACCAACGGTAAATACCGTCCGGGCAGAGGTACAAAGCCCACATGCTGTTTTTCGATAACTGGTCGACGCCTGAATGATACAGGATACGGACCAAGTACGCGCGGAAAGAAGCCACGCTGCAATACTTGTCCATTTCCTCAACCAGCTTCCGGTATCGGTTTTCAATCGTGTCGCTAACCTGTACCCCGTTGATGCTGATTTTGCCGCCTGCCATTCGGTTCTTCGGATTGCATGAATACACCCATTCGCAGAACTGTTTCCAGCGGTACGGTGTCTTCTTTCCAAGCGCGTAAGCAAGGCTCATGTCATCATCATCCGGTGTACGGAATTCAAAGAACATCGTCCATTTCGGGACAAGGCTTTCCGTTGACAGTTCCGCACCGTACAAGCCTTTCACCCACTTGCTGTGCGTCGACTGCATGGTCATGAAGTTGTCTATGTCATCGAAGATGCACATGCCTTCATAATCGAGCATTTCAACGCATTCAACCGGGTTCAGGACACGTCCGGTAACGACAGTTTTCTTGCCGTTGAAAGAGATTGTCCCGGTAGTGTTCTTCCATGCCCCGTCAACATATTCCATAAACTTGTACGAAGCGTCCGTCGATTTGGAAAGCATGTAGATCGTATCCTGATCGTAGTCGCCAGTATGAGACATGAAATAGGATTCCGTCACATCCGGAAGATCGGTGAAGTCGCCATAACTCAAACAGTCGGCATTATAACCGGGAACGTCCTTGAAACCGAAGGTCGGTGGGTTTCCCTTGTCGATGTTCCAGTCACCACGACACCAGAAATAGGCGTCATTGATATTTCCGGTATCCGATTTGAAGACAAGTACGCTGTTACCATCGATAGAGGTACGCAAGTCCAGCGTGTTGTTTTCATCCGCGTAATACGCGTTCTGTGCCGGAGTCATGTATTCCTCGCCCAAAGCCTTCTGCATATCGTTATTGATACGGGAAATCGGGGTGTTCACCTTGTCAGGTGATGCATAATTAACCTTCAGACAGACCTTGTCGAATGGGATAGTCTCGCCACGCAGGATGATTTTCCTGTTTGCAATCGCATCAAGCAAAGCCTGCGGAGCCAGTTCCGGATACATTGCGCGGATAGTTGCCTTTTTCAGCTTGTATTTCCTGTTCTTATAGGTCGGATAGAAGGCGGATGTCGTACCCTGATTGGTCGTTTCCACGTTCTCGATAATAAGGCTCATACCTTTGTCCTTGCAGAACAGGTACAGGTCTGTATATATCTTGGTGGACGTGTCCGTTACGTTGTCAAGCGTTTCAAGTTTATAATCCCCGTGCGGCATTTCCACCAGACAGTCACACATTTCAAGTGCTTTGTTCAGGTCGATTTTATTGTCGGTCAGGATATCGTTCTTTTTGTTCAAAGCGATCATTTCGTCCGTATCGGACTTGCCGATTACAAACTCGTCATTGATCTGTTCGTCCGCCATTTCCTTTTCCCAAGAGAGCAAGCGGTACATGTATAGTTCCCCGGCTGTTCCGGAGAAGCTGATTTGTTCGGACTGTTTGATCGCGCTTTGTCCTGCCGTATATTTGGATGCGCCAATCAGGTCACCGTCACAATATAGCTTGATATAGCCTTTGCCGTCCTCTTCCGCATTTGCCTTTTCAATGACAAAGGCAAACTCGTAGATGTCGCCCGGCTTGAAATAACGTTCAATCAGTTCAGTTCCGAGTGCTTTGAAGTACACGCATTTTGAAGTGATACGCCACCCGATTTGGTTTGCTTCGTCCCAGCATGACACGACGTTCGCGTCAGGATCGGCAGCGTTCTGCGTTTTTATCTTGATGATGGTAGTCGATCCGGTCTGCTCAATATTGGTACGGTTATAGGGACGATAAGTACACAATGCGGTGGCATCATCCGAAACCTTGAACGCTTTTCCTTCGGTCTTGTCAGCGACAAAGGCATTCGTGGAATAGTTAAACCCGGTCTGCTTCATTTCATAAAGTCCGTACAGCCATGATTTGTCCTGATCCGAATTGTCCTTGTCTGCCGGATTAAAATAGATCATATAGCCGGAATCACCGTTGATGTCTATGACGGAACTGTTAACGGAGTACTCGATCGTATTGCTTTCTCCGGCTCCGCATTTGCCGTAAATACCCAACGTATTCCGAATGTTGTCTGCAATCGTAAAACCGTCGACACGGGTGGACAGATTGAATGTGCTGTTACGTCCTACTGATACGGTAGTCAGTACTGTGTCGGTTTCATTATTGTCCCCGGTAGAGGTATTGGTAACTTTTGCGACCTTGTGTATTTCGACATGGGCATCGGTAGCGACATGGCTGGGATCATAGCATGCCACTTCGATGTTCAGGTTTGCATACTTCCTGACCGACCATGCCGTTTCCGTTTCTTCCGAATGCGCCAGTGAAACAACGGGCATAAGGCTGGACGGGTTGACGATCATTACGTCAAAGAACTGGTAGTTCGACCATACGCCCGATTCCACGTCCTGTGCGACGATTCTGACAGTATATGCACCGTGTGTCAATTCCAAAGACGAAACGTTGATTTGCAAGTCCTGTGAGCGTGTGGAAGCCACGCTGGTTTGTGAGATCAGCTTCCATTCTTCACCCACTTTAATATGTGCCGTAACGGTGGATTTATTGGCGGAGGACAGTTTGAACACGTCCGTCATGGTGACAAGTCCCGAACCTTCCTGCAATGTTTTGTACAAAGCCCATACACGGGAAAGTTTCAGGTTTACAGCCGTGACGCTGATTGTCTTCTGTGCGGTGTTTCCCCCGTCATCGGTGGCGACGACCACGAACTTGCGGTTCATCGCTTCACTGAAATAGCTTTTTACCGGAATGGTGAAAGAGTAGTCCTTATCGGATGCGGAGCTTTCCCGGTTCACGTTGAACGTTTCAAGCGTTTCCCCCGTTGACTTGTCTTTCAGTTGCAGGGTTTCGATATTGTTGTATGAAACCATTTCACCCGATCCGGTACGTGACAGGATTGCAAGCCTGATTGTCAGGTCGTCAGTTCCGAGTGCGGCATACAGGGAGGTCTTTTGCGGATAGATATACACGATTGTCCCGGCAACGTCCCCACCGCCACCAGTTCCGACTGCAAAGGTGAAACCGTCGCCCAGCGGAAACCCTTCCGCGTTCTTCATGTACACACGCACCGTTCCGTCTTCCGCCTGTTCGCCATCCACGTCGACGGGCATGGCATCATAGACCGCACCACCTGCTACCGGGTTCACGCTGTCCTTGATGATTTCGGAATCGGTTTCGACTGTTCCCCCAGCGGCAGAACCGAAGTCGTTCCATGCCGCCAAGTCATTATAATCGGCACGGGACGCGCACAACTGTTTGGACTCGAATGTTTCCTTTCCGGTGCGGTAGATGATAACCACACCGGGTTTGATGCATTCCGTTTCATTTGCTGTCTCGTAAGCTGTCAGGGCATTGATAGCCGTTTGAAGAATATAGTATCCGTTTGATAATGGTGCAATTTCATCGATCAGTAGCACTGCGCCTTTGCCCGTCATGTCGCCACCAGCACCACCGAAGTCCGTCCAGTTCGCTTCTGTGGCAAAGCCTTCAAGGGATGATCCGGCAAACTGTTTGGATTCCCATTCACCTTCAGCAATTTTATAAGTCAATACGATACCCGGTTTGCGATAAGTGACATTATCCGCATTCTCCCTTTCCGTAATTGCGGCAATGGCTGCGGACAAGGAATAGACAGAGCCGCCACAGATTTCGTTGACATTGATAACGGACAGGGCTTTGTTAGCCAGCGACAATGCTGAAGACGCGGTAGCCTGTGCGTCTTCAGCCGATTTCTTTGCCGCTTTTGCAGCCAAGTCCGCAGACGCGGCTAACTGCATCGCGTCGGAGTCGGCAGAAAGCAAAGCCCCGGCAAAGTAGATGTAGGTCTTGTTCCCGAACAGGTATATTTTATTCTCGTGCGGGTGTGTGTGGTCGGTATTCATATAGGCATCAACACCTTTCCAACTTGGATAATATTTGTTATCTACGAAATAGGCAAATTTACCCAGACTGGCGAGAAATACAATTTTACCGTCTTCAGTAGGCGCATTGGACTGCTCCAACACAATGGAAGAGTCTGTTACTATTTCGTCGAAGCGTTCTGTTGAGTGATGTACGAAATCTACCATTAATGAAGACACGTCCTGTGATGTGCTGTCGGCATCGTCAGAAAGGCTTTTAAGTTTACCCCATACTGTCCCGTCTTCGCTTTCCGATTCCGTGCCGATATTATCAGACAGCTTTCCGATATTTTCATTCGCTTTTTTAGCGGATTCTGCGGCTTCGTTGGCTTTCTTTTGTGCAGCATCAGCCGTATTCTTTGCCGTTTCTACATCTTCTTTTTTTGCATATACAGAAAGGTTACCCGTTGTTGAGACAAGTTTCCAGCCCGGATTTTGAAAGGCGTAGATGTTACCATTGTCGACTGCATCGGGGGTATTCTCGTCATACACCGTCACGATCTGACCGAATTTCAACGGCTTTTCGTCAGAACCGACCGGGGAAGTACTGTCCGCGTTCATCTCCGCGACGGTGGTGTATGTGTTACGAATCCCCAACCCGATCTGGTTTTTCTCCGCTTCGTTGATGACATCTAGCGTTTCATCAATCAAGCCGCCCACCTCATCAGGTGATATGGATAGGGAGTCTTTCTTCGCGGAAAGTTCCTGTGCCCGTCTTTTTAATTCGTATATTGTTGCCATTATCAGTTAAATCTTTAATGTATCCTCGATTAAAATAGTACTTGCAGGCATTTGGGCAAGTGGACTGCCATCTGCTGAAGCTATATAACAGTTGCCGTTATCGAATGTGAGTTGGACAATCATTGATTGCGGATTATCCCATGAATCTGCATACGACATCGATAAATTGAATACTCCGGAAATATTTTTTACAGTCGAATCAAATGTACATAATCTCCGCTTGCCGTTCACTTCAGGAGCTATCATGGAAGTTCCTGTATTGGTAGCAGCCAAGATATTAAAATAAATCGTTTCATTGCCCGTCTGTTTTGCCCGGTATATGATTTCCGCTTTTCCGGAAACGACTTCACTTAGGGATAACCGGGCTTTCATGTCCTTTTCTATTATGGTCTTATCCAAATAATCTGTGACAATAGCCAATATTTTATCCCTGAATGTTACTACATCATTTCTATCTGCATACATATCTGACTTTGTATATGTTGTTGACAGTTTTACATACCTGCGCTCATATACTTGCGCTTCAGAATTGTCCGCAAATGTTTCATTCTGAAACTTTTCCTGAACAACCACCCAGTATACTGGCTGTGATGTAGGCACAGTGAGTACATCCGGTTTTATCGGATAAACTTCATCATCTATCACGATATATCCATTTCCGACAATGGTATATACTGTATTGGAACCAAGAATTTCCGTGCTGACCGGATCGCTTAACAGAATATGTTTCTCTCCCAGTTTCATCCCGGAACAAATAGCTTTCAATGCGTCTGCCGTGGATTCTTGCATAAATTCCAGATCATCCAGATAAAACGGCTGCCCGCCTTCTTTAAATAACAGTTTATTCATATTCGTATATTTTAAGGACGTAGGTTCGTCCGGCTGGTTTATAATAGTCTATCAAATTCTTAATCTCACCCTCATACGCTGACAGGAACGACGGTATGTTCACCACGTAATTTCCCGAATAGTTCCCTTCACCGCGTTGCCGGATGTGTTTCTTTCCCACTCCTTCACCCCGTTTATACAGGTAGGACGGGATTTGCTCTTCCCTGCGGTGGTACAGGTACGACTCTTCTCCCGCAATATCGGTGATGTATATTTCCCTGTTTTTCAGGAAAAACCTGTCGTTCAGCACTTTTTCGATATATATCACCTGACCGTTTATGTTCAGCTTGTTGATAGCCTGTTTACGGTAACTTTTAAACAGGGTATAAATGAAGATTAAAGGGAGAAGGAAGATGGATATGATTGCAAATATCTTCCTTTTCCTTAATGACGGACGAAGCACATACTGCGCGTATTTGATAATGTCAAAATTATACCACATAGGTCAGGGAGGTTTCAAGGCTGTTCAGAATAAAGCATCCGGCTACAGCCGTATAGTTATTATTTTTAATTACGTTATATTCCGTAGCGGATGCCGCTTTTGCGGCACATTCTCCAAGTTCGATATCCAGTACTCCTTCAACCTTCTGTATCGCGTCAACAAGTTTTGTCTTATTGAATTTACCGCCATACTCGATGCCTTTCAGATAATCGTTGATGGCGGCAAGTACTGGCTTGCTGCCATCCGTCAGGCGGATACCGGAAGCATTGATAACCATCGGGTCGACTTCTATGGTGGCGTTAATACGGATATCATCCGCTTTCATTGACTGGATGGAGAGAATCACTCCGGCAATCTTGATTGAATTCATATAGCTTTTAAATGCCGTTAGAACGTCCCCGGTCAAAGGACATGGAAGCCCGCCTTCGTCTCCGGACACGAGTATCTGAATACTTCCCCCGCGATCTTTGACCGCCACATACTTGACAAGCTGTTTGGCTTCGTCGATAGCGGAATACCGGAACTGGTATTTTTCCGGATCATAGACCAGCGGATCACCATACTGAAAAGCCAGCGCACTGCTATGATACCAGCGCACCGTCGGTATGATATTAGCGTCAATCCGTTCCTCTACGTCCGTCTTGAACTGGTCAAACATTTGCTCTATGACGTGCGCTGTTGCCGCAAAAATGTAGAACAGGGTGCTTTCTATTGACACGGGAGAAAACACCGAATCAAAGTCGGCATCACCTGTGATACCATATATGTCCCGGATAATGCTGTTAGATATATAGGCATCCGTCATTTCTTTCTTTATTTCTGCGATTGTTCTAGCCATTACTTAAATTGTTCGGTAAATTGTTCAGTGAAAATTCTCAATCGTATTGCATTCGACGCGGTTTCAGAAGTAGCCGGGCAAACGGAGTTCCTCCGGCAGTAATCAGCCAGTTCACTGTTATACACCTTCTCCGGTATTTCGATTTGCTGTCCAGCTTGAAGGGAGTCTGTTATGCTCATATCGTTTGCCTTTGCAAGCATAAATACCGCTTCAATTGTACCATATTCCTGCACGGCTATATCCAGCAGGGTTTGTCCGGCTTGTACTACTGTTTTCATCTTACATTTTTATAAATAAAAAATACAAATGCAATAAAAAAGGCTGCTATTACGGCTTTTGCCCACGGAGGAATGTACGCGACCTTTTCAACGATCTTTGTATCATTCTTCTCCTGTTTCTCCAGTTGTTCCTTCAATGTCAGCAGGGTTTCCTGAATTTCTTGTATTTGCACCTGTAACTGTTCGTTATATGTTTCTTTCTCCTGCTTGGTTGACGTTCCTGTCGCTGTTTCCGTAGAGGTCGGGTATTGTTTCCCTGTGCTATCCGGTGGCGAATAGTTCGTCTTCTGCCAGTTGAATTCCATTTGCTGCATCATCTCGATAATTCGCTCAACGTTCTTGTTTACGTCGACCTGTGCTTTATCTTTAGAAACTTCTTCCTGTTCCGTCTGCTTCTGTTCCGTGTTATCCTGATGGATGGTCGTGTCCGTTTTGGACGATCGGCAGGAACAGACGGACAGCAGCACGATTACGAGTAAAAAAACGAGTATCTTTTTCATTACGGTCGAACGATTACAGGTGGTAAAAATGAGGTAAATTCACTCTTTACGTCGAAGCAGGGACATTCTTTCATCCACTCGCATTTTTCGACAATGCCGTTCCCGTTCTTGTCCGGACTGGTATCGCGATGTCCGAGGATATCAATAATGTCGTGGCGATGACAGATGTCCTGAACGAGCTCGCGCATGGATTTCTTCTGTGCGTCCGTCCGGGTATCCTTTGCCTTGCCGTTTTTATCCAGTCCCCCTTCATAGCAGATACCGATTGAACATCGGTTATAACTGGTTTTCATACCGGGAACAATAAAGTTATCATGTGCTCCGATTTCGTTCTCCGCCCGCATGGGGATCACACGTCCATCTTTCCGGATATAGTAATGGTATCCCCATTTTCCAAAGCCACGGGTTACGTGTGAATCATTGATTTGCTTCTCTGTGAAATCTTTGTCCTCGCGTGTTGCAGAACAATGAATGATAATGTATGTAGGTTTATTCATCTTTATTTTCCTCCTTATTTTCTGTTTCGTCTTCTCTTTCAATGTATTTCTTATACTTGCATTTATACCTGTAATCAACTCCGAAGAGTGCGCCCGCGAATGTTGAGACTTCGCCATAAGCGACTAAAACGGAATTGTCAATCTGCCCGGTGGGAACTACCCAAAACCCGCAAAACAGCAGGATCATTCCGGATACGGACAGGAAAACTGCGATCCATAACTGTACGTGTAGCCTTTTCATGATACATACGGGTTATAGAATCAGGCGGAAGACTATCCATACCAGTAATATGACTACATCCGCCAACAATGCCCCGCGTACCGTTGCCCGGATGTCTGCTGCGTCCGGTACATCGTCTTTCGATTCTTTCCATTTTCCAGCCAGCCATGCGGAAACAGTTCCCAAAATCATACCGCCCAGTACGCTAAAGAAATTCACACCAAACAGGAAAACAGATGCTATCACGCACACGGCTAGAATAAGCATTCCAATCAGTCCGTGAATGATTTTGTCTACTCCGAACTTTTTAATCAAATCGTTACTTGCTTTCATTTTCTTAATTTTAATCGTTAGTAATTTCAATATTTATTTTGTCCACCAGCTCCGAATAGTCAATGCCCGCGCGTTTCAGGTGGATTTTCATTTGTTTCTCAATGGCTGTTTTATCAGCCTTTGAACGTATATACCGGATCAGGTTCGCGCCCAGCACCGGGTCTTCTTTCAACTCTCCCTGATTCAGTTCCAGCACGGTTGCCGCATTCTGAATCAGCGTGTCACCGACCACGAATCCGGTTAGCCCGTCTTTTCCCGTATGGGGAACAATCCGGATGTCACCGTCCTTGTCAAGTAATAGTCCTTTCATTGCTTCACCCTTTCGTTTTCAATGTCCCTGACCTGCGTCTCTTTTAGTGATTCCGAAGTGTAGGAAGACAATGCCGTTTTCAAAGCCGATCCCCCGTCGTTCGGTACGGGCGTCCAGCCGGACAATTTCTGTTTCAGTGAATTGATGTCCTTTTCAATCAGGTTCAGCCGTTCCGTCAGCTCCCCGACTTTTACCAGTCCGCCCAACGTCCCGCCATTCAGCACTATTTCGTCCACTTCATTTGCGGAAATCAGGAAGGCGTCAGTCTCCTGTCCCTCGACAATTCCGACCAGACAAGTCGTTCCCGGTTTCGGATAGATGCATAATGCCCCCATTCCCAACTGGACGTCATAATATTCAAGCCGGTCAATGACTCCGGTCACGTCCATTGTCCCGTTGTCCTTATCAACCGTGTCAACCGTTACCCAGCGCAGTTGTGCCTGTCTAGCCCCTTCGCGCCATTTTTCAAGCGCATCACGTAACTGTTCGTCCGTTGTCATTCCGCGCGTCCTCCCAACTCTAATTTTTGCCTGTATGTAGCATCGTCACTGAAATCCTTTGTCACTTTCTCAACGTAATAGTATCCGTTCATTTCCGGTGTTATTTCACTTTTCAGGTCAACCGTCATACCATGACGGACGACAGGTATTCCGAACAGTTCGACACCCCCGCGGTACTTCTGTTTTTTAAGGCTTTCATAAAAGTCCTCTGCAAACTTCTTCAAGTCCTCAACCTTGATGGTTTTTCCTTTTTCATTGTAAGTAAGGTTATAAACCTCGCTTCCTTCCGTTCCGGCTTTTGCTTCCAGTTTCTTGCCGCCAGCACCGATGCTGACTACCTTGACCTGAAATTCACCGTTGGTTTCGTTCAAGTCCTGGCTGACAGCGTTTCTTTCCAGTACGATCTTTACCTTTTCGGTATCGACCTTTTCGGAATACACATTTCCGCAATACAGGACTTTGCCGATGAAATAGCAGTGAAGGTTTGTTTTCTTCCGGATGTCGTTCAGAATTTCCGCGACTGTCTTGGACGAATACCGCACCGCACCCAGTTCTGCGTCATAGTTGGTTTTTATCTCATAGCCTTTGGCGACGTCTGCAAGCAGTTTCTTCAGTGTGACATTCTTTGCGGAATAGGACACTGTTTTTCTTTTCAGGTTATACATTTCGTCTTCGCACCGGATCGTCACGGGAACACCCCAGCCGATCAGCGATATATAACCTTCAAATTCCGTGTACAGGTCGGAATCATATCCGAGCTCAATCTTCACTTGATCCCCGGCAGACAGCAGTTCCTTCAGGTCTTTTCCCGCAAAGTATCTGATACGTCTCGGAAGGACTATTTCCGCAGAGTCCGTCAGCATCTTCCATGAACTTTCAATGTGAACCGATGAAACCGTATAAATGACCAGTTCCCCGCGTTTCATGTTTGCCGGGAATGTGATCCGGCTGCACATCATATAACTCATAGTGTCAGTTCATAAGGGTTGTCACTCGTTGCCTCTATCGTAAACGGGACTACGCTGCTGTTTCCCTGAATCGGGTTGAACGAAATGTTATCAATAATGATGGAATAAATTTCCTTGTTATTAAAGATGCTTCCCGTTACTCCGATTGCTTCCGTCACTTTGCGGAACTTGCAGAGCGCGTTCACCTGTTCGGCTACCGTCTTGTAACCTTCCCGGCTTTTGTCCGCTATGCAGAATCCCCGGATATTGATTTTCCAGTCATCAAGCCCGTAGACTTCCTTTATAGTCCCGTGAATGCCCAGAACTTTCGTCTTGGAACAGTTCATCGGACGCGAAAAGTCCACGATTGTTGCATACGGCATCGGAAAGCTAGCCATATTCATCGTGCCGCGTGACCCGTCCGGATTATAGGTGCTGTATTGCTTGTTACCGTCAAGGGTAAACGTCCCGATGACCGGAGTCCCCATCCAACTGTACGCTTCGGCTTCGGCATCCGGGATGGTTGTCACCCCAGTGTATTTCCCCGGATCATAATCCTGCAGGGTTCTTCCCCACGGAAGATAAATCGGGGATGAGATTCCGAAAACTTCCGTGAACAATGCACCAATATTTAACGCTGTATTTCCTGTCATAACTTTATCCTATTGCTGGTACTGTATCGGTTATCACCGCTAAAATTTCCCGTTTGACCTTATCCGCAACATCGCGCATGTCCGCACCTGCCGCAACCCTGAAATGATTATTGAATGTCACATTCATAGTGATATTCCTTACGCTGCTTCCGCCTTTTCCGCCAAGTCCCACATCTTTCCCGGAAGTTCCTCCGGTTGCGGTTACAGCGGTCGGTTTGTTGACTGCCGCTGGTGCGGTGTCCAGTTGGAACTTGTCAAGTCCGGGGACTTTGTCTTTGTTCCGCCAGCTTTCACGTCCTTTTTCCTTGCCTTCTTCCCATGCCCGACCGACTGCCACAGCGTTGTCAAACACTTCTTTCTTTACCCGTTCAAATACGTCGTTGATGCTCCAGTCATCCCTGAACCAGTTAACCGGATTCAGGATTTCAATGATTCCCATTTGGATGGTATGAATCGTCTTGAAAAAGGAAAGAAAGCCAGTTTTAAGGACTTCCCACAATCCGAACAGGAACACACGGACTCCTTCAAACTTATTATAAAGGAAAGCCACGAAAGCGATGACAGCCGTTATGATTGCAATAATCCAGCCGATGACAGGGATGCCCATGATAGCGACGGAAATTAGCCGACTATTAATGATTGTAGACAATGCCATCTTAGCCATCGACGCAATCCAAAACCCGGCAATCTTTGTTATTCCAAGTGACATGATCTGCGAAACAGACCATGCGACAGTTCCAAGCGTGACAAGCGCGCCTACAAAGATTCCTACAACTTCAATGGCAGGGGCGACAGGTTCTACAAATTCAAAGAAACTGATCTTCAGGTCGTCGATAAACGCTTGCATACGTTTCTGCTTTTCGGCATAAGTATCCATTTGTTTATTTGCAATGTCGACCGCAGAAGTAGAACCCTGTATCGCTTCCGTCCATGTGTCAATTTGGTCTACACCCTCAATCAAAGCCATCGTTGAAGCAAGGTTCTCACTTCCGAACAACGCGGACATGATTGTGGCGTTATGCATGACCGGAGTCAGGGCACGCAGTCGGTCGGTCAGTGAAAGGGACTGGTCTTGCATCGTTTTTATATTGACCCCTGCAGCTTTCAGTTGTTTGATCGCGTCCGTAGTCGGAGCCTGTAATTTGACTATCGTGTTACGCAAAGCGATACCGCCTTCAGAACCCTTTTTCCCAGATTTGTCAAGCAACTGGATCAGGGAGTTTGTTTCGGCAAATTCAACCCCGAATGTTTTTGCAACACTACCCGTTTGTTTCAATGCTTCCGCAACCTCCTTGATTTCGGCAGAACCTTCGACAGTTCCTGCCGCCATGATGTTCATATAATCCGTCATTGTTTGTGCGGCTTTCATCGGATCATCAAGGGAAACCTTGTATTGGTTCATTGCGGTGGACATGGCGGCTGATGCTCCGGGAACATCATTTGACATCGTCTTGCTAAGTGTCATTACATTGTTCGACATGATTTCAAGCGCGTCCGGTGCTTTTTTCAGTTCC
The DNA here is from genome assembly GCF_003435205.1 of Bacteroides sp. AF32-8BH. Taxonomy (NCBI): domain Bacteria; kingdom Pseudomonadati; phylum Bacteroidota; class Bacteroidia; order Bacteroidales; family Bacteroidaceae; genus Bacteroides; species Bacteroides sp. AF32-8BH. Next base: position 117,226 of record NZ_QVLZ01000003.1, read on the forward strand.
GGAGTAATCTTTGAAAGCAAGTCCTTATAAACGACCATAGCGTCTGCCGCATCGGTACCGAACGCTTTTGCCGTATTACGGGCTTTGGTGGCGAGAACGTCCAGTTCCTTCCCCTCCATGTTGGTGATACCGGACATTTCGGCAACAGCGGTTTCAAACCGGATACCCGGTTCGATGGCATCATTAAAGGAATCACGGATATTGTCGACACCTTCTTTCAGCTGGTTGAGAAAGAACATTCCTTTTCCCAACCCTTCCAGTTTTCCGGCTGCTTTTCCCGATGTCTCCCCAAGACGTTCAACCACTTCTTCCGTGTCATCAATCACCCGTGTAGCTTCCTCGGCTGCATCGGTTGCTGCATGTAGCGGAGACGTGATCCTGTCAACCAGTTCCAATATCCATTGAGTCACTTGCATTGTCTTTTGAGAATAATCGGTTTACAACTTTAGCGAATGCGTTGTGCATTACTATTTCAATTTCTTCCAGCTCCGTTTTCCGCAACATGCGGTATTCGGCATAGAGCCGAAGCCATTCATCTTCGTCCAGTTTGTCCGGGATGTCAAAGCCATATACTTTTTTCAGGATGGCATCTATTCCCTCGACAAGACCGAACGCTGATGAATATTCCTCTATGCTTTGCTGATAAAAGCCGCCTGTCCGGCGATCAGTTGTCCGATGGCGGTCAGGACTGAAGTATAGACAGCGGAATCTTCCAACGCCTCCATATTGCCTGCCGCCACGCAGTTCCGGATCAGGATGTCATTTGCTTCTTCAAGATCATCCTTTTTCTTTGCCATAGCCAGCAGGATATTTTTATTCGGACGGACAATCAGGTAGTCGTAGCGTTCATCCTCGTCCACTTGTACGGTGACATGCTTCAGGCGTTTCCCGTATTTCAGTTTCATTCCTGCATGTTCTTCTTCTGTAAAATCAACTATCAAAGCTTTTTCCTCCTTTGTCAGTTCCTCGTAAGGTTTCCCTGTCTTGATTTTCTTTTCTTCTACTTCCATTTTAAAAGTCTTTTAAACGGTTATTAAACTACATTGCCACATTCCAGTCGATATGGCTGGGAAGAAGGGTGAATTGTGTGGCAATACTTTTATCACCCTGTTTAACGTCGACACCATTGTCCGTAAATTCGACGTTCCGGATCACGTCTTTCATGACAAGTCCTTTATACTCATACATGACCGGAATATCAAACGGTTCAATATCCGTAAGACGCTTTCCCGCACCGAGAGCTAACTGCAAGGCATTCACCTCTTCTTTCAGAAGGGTGATTGACGCTTCAGCCTTGTAATTCCCCTCACCGCGACCGACAGGAAATTCTCCAGCACCGTAGATGTTATCTTTCTCTTTGCTATCCTTGTAGGAAAGGGCTGTGATGCCCTCTATCTGACGACCGAGCATAACAACCTTGACGCTGTTCCATCCGGCTATTTTTCCGAACTTGTTGATTAATGTTCCTAACAATGCCATATTTTCAGATTTTATTTGTGAAACCCAAGTCAATCTCAAACTCATGGACAATACCGTCTGCAACAAGTTTTACCTTGATATTGAAAGGCTTGTCACTGACAGCCATTTGTTTTGGATTGATGTAAATGTCGAAGTCCGCGATATCCTCCGAATTGACCATGCTTTCCAGCGCGGATTTGACAAGCGCGTCCCAACTACTGATAGTGGTGTTGCTGATATATCCGGTGGACGGATCAGCTTTTACCTTACTTCTCACACGCGGTAACAAGGTATTGCGGATAATACGTGCCGCCTTGTTCCAGACAGCGTTATATTCAATATATGCATAGTCGCTCTCCGCTTCCGTACAAGTACATGAATTGCTGAAAAAGAACCCGGCATACCCTTGAAAGCTGCCGACGAAGTTATATCCTTTGTCAGTCAGTTTTTTCTGGTCGGATACGCTCAACTGTGAGAAGGGTTTGCCATTGCTCAAAGCTGCATCCAGCCAAAGCCCGTTCAGTTTGTCAGTCAACGGATAGTCCTTTGTCCCTTTTGCCGTCCGTGGGTGGTTTTCAATATCAACGCTGCCCATATTTTCATGTACATAGCGGACAGACAGCATTCCGAGTGCGCTGCCCACGGCAGCGTGTGTCCGATATGCTTCGTCCTTTGCCGCCCATGCCGGGTCTTGTGCAATCACGACAGAGACGTTTTCAGCATCCAGCGTCCGGAGATCGACAGCATCGGCAACGGCATTGATATACTTGCCGACACCTTCCAATATCACCGCATCGATATACAGGTGGTCTTCCCTGAATTTATTGACCATCTTCTGTGCCTCTTGTACGGCTACGGTGATTGTTTCGTCCGCAGTCAGTGAGCAGATACCGATGGTGTTTACTCCGTTGATGGTACGTACCGCATTGACGAAATTTTCCTTCGTCAGCAGGCTTGACACCTTTTCAGACTTCGGAACCAGCATAAGATACAGTGAACGTTCCGGAGACAGGCGGAAGACTTCGCTGGTATGGTAATGCACCAGTTCCTTGTTCTCAAGGTCGATAGTATCGTCCCATCCCAACGCTTCCAAATCGGTGATATCGTTCAGGGCTTCCGGCTTGTAATATTCAAGTTTTCCAATCTCCGAACCACCGACCACGAGCAGAATGACGCGGTCACTGGTATCGGTATCCCGTACCAGCCCGCCATTTGCTTTGTTGATGATTACTCCTGTAAAATTTCCCATAAAATAATTCGTTATACGGATTTACCTGATAAAATTGCACCAACACCAAAATCTTCGATACGGTCTACAATACCGTAAGTTTGGGTACGGTATTCGGATGTAGGACTCTTGCTGCGTGTATCGGTCGTTTCCGGACGATACAGGGATTTTACGGATTCGATGTGGTAATACGTATTCGGAGCATAGAAGAAAGTGCTTGCCTGAAAATCAGTTTCGGCAGACGGTTTTGTGCCTTCCGCCACCTTCTTTGCTGTTTCCGCATTATAGAACGGGCAGTCGTTATTCTCAAAAAACTTGATACCCATGAAACCTTTCGGTTTTCCGGTTGCCGGATCAAGATAGAAAGTACGGTCATAGAAGTACTTGGACGCATCCTTATCCAGTAACAAATCACCCATATGCAGTGGGGAAAGTACTATGTACAAGGCATCGGTAACGGGAAGGTTCCATGTTTTTGCGAGCGTTGCAAAATCGACCAGATCCTTATAAGACAGTCTCAAACGACCGTTAATATCTTTCTCACCCGTTGTCCGGATAACAGGCATTTCTTCGTTTGAATCATCCTCCGGAGCCAGTTTGTGCAACACATGGTTGCGGATACCGACTTGAAAGGCTTCATTGTGCTTCACACGGATAGCAGCGCGCTTGTCAAAAGCGAGATAACGGATTTCGTCATCCGTACAGGAACTGGGTTCCGTATCGTAGATTTCCCACGGTACGATATAATTCTTTCCGGTCATTTGCTTCGGCTCGAAATCTTCCGTGTTATTTACGCGAAAGCCGACATTGTTAATCAGTTTGTTTCTGCGTACACCATCCGCAGCCAAAGCTCCGGCAGGAACAGAGCCTAAAACTTGCATGAAGTCCGCCCTGTAATTGCGACGTTCGATCAACAGTTGGGGATCGACGTACTTGTTCAAATAAAGACCGTCTACTGGTTGTGCCATATTCTTTTTTTTAAATGGTTAGTATTTTATTTTCCGTTACGTTTTACGTAGTCATTCAAAAGGCGTTCGTATTCAGCCGGATTTTTCTCCATGAGGTTTTTCAAAGCCTCCGGATCGTTTTGAAGGTCTTCGAACTTTTTGTTTGTGGTATCCGTCAGACTGGGAGCATGAACTTCCGGCATTTCCACGGGTTTGATGGCGTCAAGCAGCTTCTTTGCCGTATCGAAATTGCTGGTCAGGTTCGCTTTCCAGTCATCACGCACGTCGGCTGTGATTCTTTTTTCCTTGATCGCACTGTTCAGGATGTTTTCGATTTCCTGTTCCTTGCGTGTCTCCTCCTGTCTTTCGAGCATGTCGACGCGGTCTGCCTTACGTTTCCACACGTCTACCTGTGCAATGAATTGTGCTTCCGTGGTACTTGCGTCCATTCCGAAGCGGGTAGTCAACATTGTTAAATCCATGTCATTTTTTGATTTTTCGTTATTAATAGAGTCAGTAATCTCAATTTCACCTGTGTAGCCGCAGTTGGTAATCATTTGTGCCGTAGCCTTATCGACTTTTGCCTTGCCTGTAACTTCCGTCACAAAGCCGTTTTCCTTCGCTTCCTGCGCGCTCATCCAGTAGTCTCCCTTCTCCCAGGCGTCCCGGATTTTCTTCTTGTCCGTGCACTTTGACAGGAAGGCATTCAGATAGTGCTCATTCAGTTTGCGCATGACCTCCAGAGCCGATTCAATATCAGCGACTTTCCCGCATGCCCCTCCGCTGACCTGATGGATCATGAAAAGCCCGTTGGCAGGCATGGAGAACGATGTGCAGTTGATAGCGATGTAGGTTGCCGCACTGGCTACCAGCGCACCGCCTTCACCCGTGATTTTGCCGGGAAACTTCTTGATCACGTTCACGATTTCGTTGGCTTCGAAGCATTCACCACCCGGACTGTTGATATAGATGTGCACGTCCTTGATCCCTGATTTGATCAGTTCCTCAACTTTGGAAGTGAATTCAGCTTCCGTTTCCCTCCATTTTGATATTGTGCCTTTGAGTTCGATCCGGGCACGTCCGTTTTCCGCTGTTGCAGTCAGATTCATTTTCGCGATATTTAAAATTCATGCTGCAAAATTGGAAAAGGAAAGGCGGGTACGGAAAAAGCGTTTTCAAGTTGGAAAAAAAACAGTGTTAACAAGGACGTATTTTTTCCAACTTGGAAAGAATACGTTCCAGCATGAAAAGCCATTTTCCACAGGTGATGATGAAATATGACCTTTGCCCCAGTAAACGAAAGGAAGCGATATGCCAAGTAAAGAGTACTACCGTAAATTGAAGAAGGAAGCGCACGACCTTTATGTACGTGAAGGAATGACGTGCAAGGAGATTTCCACGCGCATAAACGTGTCGGAAAGGTCTGTTTCAAGCTGGATTAATGAGAATGATGCGCTTTGGAAAAAAGAGCGTCAGGCATCTGTTATTTCGTCACAAAAACAGGGTGATAACCTGAAACAGATTATCAACATTCTTGCAGACCAAAAACTGGAGCTGCTGCGCATGATTGATGAAGCCATTGCGGAAGGTGACAGCGACAAGGTGCTCGAACTACGGAAACAGGCGGCTACGCTTGACAACAGTGTGGCGCAATGGGGGAACCAGCTCAAAGAGGTGGACAAAAAGAACCGGATTACGCTCGCTATTTACATTGATGTCATGAGCCGGATATTTGATGCGATGAAGGTGTACGATGCAGACCTTTATTTTAAAACACTGGACTTTCAGGAGAATCACCTTTATGAAGCCGCAAAAATGTTGGGATAATGAAAGTCGAAGATAGCAAAGCCCTCAAGGAGTATCAGGAGAAGTTAAAACGTGCGCGGTGCACAGGCAACCTGATTGATCCGGACGAATCGCTGACAGTTCGGATGAACCGCATACAGCGTGCGAAACGGGATGTCAAGTATCTTGTCGAAACCTATCTTCCCCATTATGCGACCGCAGACTGTGCGGACTTTCAGATCGCGCATGCCAACAAGGTGATGAACGATCCGATTTATAAAGGATATGCCGAATGGGGACGCGGACTTGCAAAATCGGTATGGAACGATGTGATCATTCCCCTATGGTTATGGATCAATGGCGAGACACATTATATGTGTATCGTTTCCGACACATTTGACCGCGCTTGTGACCTGCTGGAAGATTTACGTGCGGAATTCGAGGCAAACGAACTTTTGAAACACGACTTTGGCGAGCAGTATAATCCGGGATATTGGGAAAAGGGAAACTTCGTAACGATGAACGGCTTTATTTGCAAGGCGTTCGGTGCGAAGCAGAAGGTTCGCGGGCTTCGTAAAGGCGCACACCGTCCTGACCTGTGGATAATTGACGACTTGGAGACACCGCAGACCATCAAAAACAACCGGATGCAGGATGATTATGCGGACTGGATCGAAGCGGACGTGCTGGCAACCATGACGGGAAAGCGCAGACGTCTGATAGGTGCTAACAACCGTTTTGCATCCCGGATGGTACAGACGATTCTCAAACAACGGCATCCCGACTGGGACTGGCATCTGGTGAAGGCTTATGATCCGGTAACGTATGAACCAGCGTGGAAATCGATGTATTCCCCCCAGTTCTATCGTCAACAGGAAAAGGACATGGGTATTCTCGCGGCACATGCGGAATATAACCACGTACCGCTTGTCAAGGGTAAAATATTCAAGCCCGAAATGGTGAAGTGGGGAAAGCTCCCTGACCTTCACACAATGAATGCGATCGTGGCACATTGGGACATTGCGTATGCCGGGACAGATACGAGTGACTTTAACGCATGTAAGATTTGGGGACGGCATAAAAATGATTTTTGGCTGATAGACGGATTCGTAAAGCAGTCAAAGATGAAACTCTGCGTACAATGGATGTGCATGAAGCAGGCTGAATTCAGGGCAAAGGGCATTATCTGCTTTTGGCAGTACGAGTCCCAATTCTGGAACGACGAAGTCAAGCGTATCATAGGGGAAGCCGAGACGGAGACAGGTGTAGAGTTGAACCTTGTTCCGGTACAGACGCCTAAAACAACGAACAAGATACTTCGTATGATAAGCATGCATCCATATTATCAGAATTCCCGGATGCATGTCAACGAGGAACTGAAAGCAAGCCCGGACATTACTGTCGGCTTGAAACAGTTGTATGCTGTTGAACCGGGCATGACAGAACATGATGACAGCCCGGACGCTGACGAACAGGCTGTGAGGAAACTTGAAATATATACTGATCCTCCACAGTCAGAGGACGAGCCCGCGACACGCCCGTGGAAGGCGGGAAGATATAAACGTAAATACACTTGGTAACTATGAAGTATATCAACATGGATGACCTGACGACCGTCATACAAAATCGGTTGCTGGTTGAAAGTATCGAAAAAGACGAGGAAGTTTTGAATGGGATTGAAGATCTTGTCATCAGTGAAGTGTCCGCCTATATAAGCGGTCGTTATGACGTGAAAAAGATATTCGGTATTCCTCCAATACGAACGGGGTTATTAATCCGGATAATATCCTGCATTACCGCTTTCCGTGCGGTAAGTCGGAACGCAGCCCGGAAAACGGGAAATAACCCGTTATCAGACATGAACGACTGGGCTGACCTTATACTTGCCAAGTTACGTGACGGAATCATGTCACTGCCACCTGAAATTCCTTTGGTAACAGATGAAGAAGGCAATGTTGAATCTCCCATTCTGTTTGGTCATACACGGAACAACGGATGGTTTCTTTAAATAGTTTTTAAACCGCTTTTAAAAGGTATGTTATGTACAAGAAGTTAAGAGAAATATTCAACTGGTTTCAGCAGAAAGCAATTCGTCGGATGAGTCTGAAGAATGTACTTAATGAGTATTATTTTCGGATGGATAGCAGTGGGACACAATCTTCGTCAAGTGCTGCTTATAAAAGGCAGGCTGTCGTCTACCGGGAAAAGACCATTGATGATTGGATTATGGCGGTAACTTCGGCAACCGATCCGGATGATCCCAGGCGTGGCTTGCTGTACAGGTTCTACCAGTCATTGTACAATGACGAACATTTACAAACGACGATTGACAATCGTGTATTACCTGTACAACAGGCGGAATTCAACCTTGTCGATGACAATGGCAATGAGGACGAGGAGGCGAAGAAACTGCTGGATCGTCCGTGGTTTCACCAGCTTATCAGAATTTGTTTTCTACATCAGTTACAGGGAGTATCGCTTGCCGACATTTCCCATCTTGATGAAAACTTGGAAATCAGCCATGTAGAAGAAGTTCCCATGTCCAACTATATACCGCAACAGATGATAATCGTCAAGGAAGAGTCAGACAAAACCGGATGGTCATATAAGGACGGTGCACTTGAGCCCTATTATGTCCAGTTCGGAAACGCATGGGCTTTGGGGATGCTCAATGAACTGTCAATTATCATCCTTGCAAAGAAACTGGGTTTGGGATCATGGATGAATTACATTGAAAAATATGGCATCCCTCCTGTTTTCGTTACTTCAGACCGACAGGATAAAAAACGGTTGGACGAATTATTCGAGATGATGTTGGATTTCAGGAATAATTTCTTTGCAGTCCTGTCCGGAAATGAAAAGGTCGAGTATGGGAAAGAAGCCGGAGGAAATACAACCAATGCCTTTTTACCGTTAGAGGAACGATGTGACAACCAAATCAGCAAGCGTTTGCTTGGTCAGACGGGTACAACTGAAAACGGGGCGTGGGAAGGAACGGCAGAAGTCCATGAACGTGTTGAAAAATCACGGCACGAATATGACAAGATGATTTTCCAGTTCTATTTTAACTATATTATCATCCCTAAACTGGTGAAGATAAGCCCGGTATATAAACCACTTGAAAGGCTGAAACTGAAGTGGGACGACACGGAAAGTTTGTCTATCACGGAATACATCGAAGCGATCAACAAGCTGGCTTATACCTTTGAATTTGACCACGAAGAGGTCGCAAAGAAAACGGGGCTTCCGATCATTGGTCAAAAGAAAAATCCCGGTGGTGAGCAACAGGGAGGAACATTGCCGAATCAGCCAAAAACAGACCCTCAAAAAAAAAAGACCGAACCGGACGATGAAGCGGTAACGTCACCCTCCATGGAAGCCGGAGAGTATGATTTCAGCGGCATCATCGGCAGGGTGATGAAACAAGTTTATGAACGAAAGGTCAAAACGGGAGATATTGATGAGGAATTATTCAGGAAGACATACGGGGAACTGAATAAGAAGGCGGCTGAAGGATGGGGAAAAGACGACTATAATGATCCGGAACTGGCGGAAGATACCCAGCGGATACGTGACAACTTGTTCAAGTTCTCCGGAGCGAAGACGTATCAGGAAATTAAGGAGATGAACGATGCCCTTTATGATGATAAGGGGAAGAAACTTTCTTATGAGGACTTCCGGGAAAAGGTTATGGCAATTCATAAAGACTATAATGAAAATTACCTTCGCACGGAATTTGAAACGGCAGAAACAAGCTGCAGACGCGCCAGTGAATGGCAGGAATTCAAGGAGAATGCGGATATAATGCCTAATCTGAAGTATGTGACTGCAGGGGATGAACGGGTAAGAGAATCACATAGGATACTGGATGGTGTCGTAAAACCTATTAACGACCCGTTTTGGCTGCGGAACTACCCGCCAAACGGATATCGGTGCAGGTGTTATGCCGAACAAACGGACGAACCGGAAACGCCTGCTACGCCTATTGTGACGATACCGGATGCCTTTGCGAACAACGTAGGGCAATCCGGTGAGATATTCACGGTCGCACATCCTTATTTCTCAATGCCCGACGGGCATTTGGAAAAAATCAGGAAGGAGACGGAACGGAGCAAGTTATACGCTCCTTACCATCGTGATCCGGAATCGAAAGTGATGATCAGCGATTTTGCTGATCCGAAAGACTTGGCAAAGAATGTGGAAAGCGCACGGGTAATTTCAAAGGAACTGAAGATGAAAGTGAAAATCCGCCCGCACATCAACGAGGACGGGGTGAAGAACCCGGAATATCTGATTGACGAAAAGCTGGCAGACCTGAAAAACATTCAGGGACTGGGCGGTATAAAACACGGACTTGACAGTTCGAAAAAACAGCAGTGCGAATATACTGTATTCAATTTGAGCGCTTTTGACACTGTCGAACCGGAAATGCTGAAAAACAAACTGAACGGCATATACAAACTGTATGGCGAAAAGTATTCCGGGCAGCAGATGGTGTTCATTTATAAGAGGAAAGCTGTGAAAGTGTCATGGCAGGATGTGGCGGACGGAAAGACAATTGACCTTCTTAAAGAACTTCAGGAGCAGTAGCCGAAACTACCACTCCTGAAGGGAGCTCTTGACCTGTTACAGCCGCGAACATTGCAAATATACAATTTTATTTTGAAATGCAAATGGAAAGGACTGAATTACCCGATTTTTTCAAAGAATTATCCACGCTGGTAGAAGATGCGCACCGTTACGCGAAAGTTGCGGGTGTGAACTTCTTCAAGCAGAATTTTCGCAGACAGGGATTTCTTGATACATCACTGATACCGTGGGCTAAAAGGTCACTCACAATCGGTTCGGATCGTGGCGTATTGATACAAAGCGGGAAACTTCGCGACAGTATTCATGCAGTCAGTCGAGGGATAGACCGCATTACTTTTCAGACTGACCCGCTGGCATACGCCAAGATTCACAATGAGGGCGGGTATATTGTCGTAACGGAGCGGATGAAGCGTTATTTTTGGTATTTGTACATGAAGTCAACCGGAACAATGCAAAAGAAAAAGAATGGCGAATTACGGAAAAATAAAGCCAATGCACGGTTGTCTACAATGGCTTCCTTCTACAAAGGTATGGCACTAAAAAAAGCGGGCAGCAGGATAAGGATTCCGAAACGTCAGTACATGGGTGAATCTGCCGCATTCATGAAACAGCTGGACGCATGGATAGCGTCGGAGATTGACAAACGATTCTCAAATATTTAATCAATATAGTTATGATTTGGACAGACTGTTACAAAGAACTGGTTGAAATAATACGGAGCAAAGACGGGTTCCTGGCATCTATTCCGGATGAGTATTCCGAGCTAAGGGAAAGGATGGAAAACACACCGGAGATTGAACACATCGACATGTGGCATGAACAGGTCAGTTTTCTCGATGAAGAACATCCCTTTTCGTCCCCGGCTGTATTCATTGAATTTAATACGCTGGGCATCGAGGACGAAGGGTTGCTCGTTCAGCGGCTTCACACACAGATTGATTTCCGGCTGTTTTACGAAACCTTTTCCGATACCTGTGAAGGTGCGGAAATGCAGGAAGAGGCGTTGTCATTCCTTGATCTGTTGACTTTACTGGGGATGATGTTGCACGGAAAATCGGGGAAGAACTTCGGCACGCTCCGACGCACCCATGTCGGACGGGAAGAGTCGGGAGGTGCGGGAAACATGTACCGGATCAGCTTTGAATGTGAAATCATGGATTACACCACAATGGAACTTGCAAGCCATGCCGACATGAAAGACCGTGAAATGAAAATTAGCAATGGGGACTTACCGGAGAAAACGGAAGACGAAGAACCGCTGTATCATCTATGATGCAACGGTTAAAAACCAAGACTAAGTTGATTTGTATCGTTCTTTTTTGAATCGGGCTTTTTGCCCTCTTTTAATTGCTCGTAATATGATAAATTCTCCGATATATAAAAAATCCGTTTGTAGATGTAGTTCTGATCAAGAAAGAACAGGTCATGACTCATACGCAAAAGAACATCCTCCAAACGGATGCGCTTTTTATCATAGAGATGATAGAACGTTTCTACCATCTTCCGGTCACGTATTTTGGTCATTTCAGGATTCCGCATAAGAAAGCATTATTATAAGCGCAAATATACGGATTTCCGGTGATTTGTCAAAATTGAATATAAGCCTGCGGGGGAAAGGCTATAAAAAGCCCCCAGCCTGTTAGTAGTAATACCACTCACGTACTAACAAAATGCGCTGTATCGCACAGCTGAGGGCTAATACCTTCTGCTGCGATACAGCGCATTTTCGTTTCGTACATGAGTGGTGCGACAAAGATAATCAAATTTGTATTATGAAAGTCATAGAGATATTAAACTTTAATAGGGAACTCCTAAAAAAATTACAGGATGCCGGAATACGGCTTGAAGATTGTCGCTATATCGATCTGTATGCGGATTATATGAAACTGTTAGGACATGGTGAGAAAGTGTCTTATATAGTCGCGGCATTATCTGACAAGTACCTTGTCAGTGAGAGAAAGGTATATAGTCTTATCAAGCGTTTCCAAAGTGACTGCAAAACGTTTGCAGTGTAAACAACTTCATGTATCGTGCCGGATTGACAGCCCCGGAGTACTTTTGTCCCGAACTCAAATTATTAGTTATGGGAAAATATACGTATAAACCGCAATATGGCGTTATCGTCATTTGCACAGATGAAAAAGAACAGCAGGCTATTTATGAACGCCTGAAAGCTGAAGGTTTAACTTTAAAGGTAGTAAGTGTATGAGAGTAGAAGTACGACACCATTGCAGCGATTTTGACAGCTATCGCGCTGCAAGGGTAAAAAGCCTTTTCAATGCGGAAAAAGGCTGTGATTGGGAAAAGGTGGCTGAATTGCCCATCGAGGGTAAGGAATGGCAAATAGGTTTGATTGTCGGACCTTCAGGAAGTGGAAAAACCAGTATCGGAAGCAAAATCTTTAACGAGCCGATTTATGACCTTTATTCCGGTTGGGACAGCAATAAACCTATTATTGACTGCATCGCTCCGGACGGGGATTTTAATACGGTCACCGGAATGCTTTCGGCTGTAGGTTTGGGTGACGTTCCGGCATGGCTACGCCCCTTCAATGTGCTGTCGAACGGTGAGAAATTTCGCGCTGGTTTAGCCCGTTTGGCTTGCGAACGTCCGGAGCATGCCGTCGTTGATGAATTTACGTCCGTGATTGACCGTCAGATCGCGAAAGTGGGTGCGGCAGCATTCTCTAAAACTTGGAGACGTGGCAAAGGTAAGATTGTCCTTCTATCCTGTCATTATGATATTATTGAATGGTTGCAGCCGGATTGGGTGTACGATACTGCGGAGGCACGCTTTTACGAGCGTGACTGTCTTCGGCAACGTCCAAAACTCGAACTTCAAATTTATAAGGTCAGAGGAACTGTATTCCCAAGACTGTTTAAACAGCATTATTATTTAGACTTGCCGTTGCCCGTTGCTGCGGAATATTTCGTGGGTTTCATTGGGAACGAGCCCGTATGCCATTTGGCAGTAGCCCCCCTTTTCACAGCTGGAGCGTATCGCTCGACGCGTTTGGTAGTCATGCCGGAATGGCAAGGCATCGGAGTTGGCACTAAATTTTTAGCTGCAGTATGCGAATATCATCTGAAGGGGAACGGACGTTGTGGGAAAAAACTACCTGTATTTTTCCATACTTCACATCCCCAGTTATGCGGAGCTTTACGGCACTCAAAGAAATGGGTACAAACAGGAGCCAGCCTTTATGGTTCAAATAAGGCGAGAAGCGCAAGTTCGATGGCAAAGTCCATGCAGGGAAAAGGAAAATCTACTAAATGTTCTACCGGATACGGAGGTCATTTCAGGGCAGTACAGGCATTTAAATATATTGGGGAATATGATCATCAAGATATTAGGAAATAAGGACTCACAGGCTTACAAAATAGCGGAAGCCTGTGTACGCGAGAAAGGTTACCGTGTTTGGAACGAAAGCACCGGAGTGTATGATCTAGCCATTGCCCCGCTTCTGACGGAAAAGGTGTCGGTGGAAGTGTTGAAAGAACCGCTTTACGGGACATTGATATTTCACCCGTCACCACTGCCGTATGGACGTGGCGCATCTTCAATCAAATGGGCTTACAAACGGCAAGAGCCAATCACTGCTGCCACATGGTTTTGGGCGGATAACGGACTTGACACGGGTGATATATGCGAACAGGAAATAATCAAAATAGACTATTCAGCCCGTCCGCGTGATTTTTACGAGCGTGATATTCTGCCCGCTATGGAAAGGACGCTGGTACGTTGCTTGGACAATATTCAAATGGGATATATACGAAAAATACCGCAGGTGGAAAGCTATTCAAGCTATGACAAGCGGTTATAAACATTTTTAGAAAAAACGAAAGCCGTGCAGAAGAAAAGTTCCGCACGGCTTCATTATTGTTATTCGTTAATTCTTTTAAGCCAATCACTAACACATTTTTCCACTTCTGCATAGCTGACAAACGTTTTTTTTCAACAACTACTAAGTGTCGCATTAATTCACTGCGAATCATTCCTGTATCATCCTTCCAAATGTTTATAGCTCCGTTATTTCCAGAAGAAGTGCACGCATATCCCAATTCTAGTGTCGGTTCTATATCGCTAGTATCGTTAATCCAATATGCATCAACTTTGTACTTCTCTACCCCAGGAATCTTCTTTAATTGACAAAAAGGTTTTTCCTTCTTTACGACTATATTCTTATTCATTTCTATCTTGTTTTGAGCCTAATTAGGCTACATCGTTAATACTAATTTTTCCTTTCATTACTCGTTCTACTTGCCTATCAAGTATCTCTTGAAACTCTATCTGGCAGATAAGAGAGCAATCTGGTATAATCTCTTCCAGTGGGTCACCTCGCCATGTTGGTAATTCATCTAGGAAGATACGTCCGTCTTTATCCTTTAGACACGTTGCGCCAACATCACGTTCAATCTGTGCTACCTCGTTGAATACATCTGGAAAATCCTTTCGTATCTTATTCCAGTAGCCCATACCGCCTTTGACACAACCGATGCAGTTATTATTATTGTAACCCATTGAGTACATGACAGGCTGTTTAATGCCAGCTTTCCAAAGCATCCCCATCGCATCCGGCTTTGTTATCTGCCTTTCAATAAGAGGAAATAAAGGCTTTGTATCAGGGTATTGTTGCTTTAGCCGGATAGCCCGATTTATTTCTTTCGGGTCGTAATCGAATCCCCAAACTTGCCCGTCCCAATGTTGCAATTCCTTTTCCAATTTATACCGAACTTTCTTTTTCAGTTCAAGAGTACAAGCAGCACCATGCGCACCATTGATGAAACCTTTCCTTAAAACGTCAGCTACACAAGTATATTTGTCGCTTCGGATAATGTGGATAGGCTGCCTGTACCACTTCTCACAATCTGCAAGGAATCGGGTATTATCAGGATGTCCGGAACCTGTCTCAATATAGTATATATGCACATCATTATACAAACTCAACGCTATCTTACAAGCGACTGCGGAAGTTACACCGCAAGAGAACCATGCTATTATCATATTTTTTTTATCTTTGCAATTCACTTAAACATATATATATTTATGAATACCCAAGACACTATCTTACAAGGATTACTGAATAACACAACAGTTGGGCAAACAGACATAACCAAGCATATGCTTTTGTTATGGGCTCAAGCATTGGAACCTTCCATAAAAGATGGACGTGAAGTTGGACTTGCGATTTCACAATTAGTTTATGATGGATACCTAATCAAACAGAATCCAGAGAATGAAAAACCACGCTATTATGAAAGAGTTTTATAATCTTCATTTTAGCTTTAACAGTCAAAGATAGGGTTACTCCTGTCTTTGCTTTATTTAAGTTTTTGTTCATTTCTATTTTTTTCTTAAGTTATTCGGGAATTTCTTCAATGTCAAACCACTCTACATCGGGATTATTCAGTCCATAAAAAGTTATTAATCTTTTACGGTCAATAAAACCACTGTATTCGGTTTCAACGGGTTTGTCCACTCCGATTTCTTTAATTGTAATTTTATAATGTTTACGTATCATACTTCATGCCATTTTTAATCTTCTACCGTTTTATCATCGGTTAATAAACGTTTCATTGCCCGGTCTCTTTCCGCTTTTGAAGGATAATTGTCCCCATACCTTTTCCAACTATCCGGATTTATATCGCTTTTAAAAGTGATATGCGGCTGGGGGTAATCATGGCGACGCAGGATTGTATATCCGGCTTTGCATAGTTTTCTTTGGTCTTTTGCATTCATCTTTTTTCTAATTAGAATTAAACTTGATTCTAGCATAACGATAGAATCGTATATAACCAAACAGGTAGGAAGGGTGCTCCGTATTATCCGATATGGTAATTTGTACATTATAACCTTTTATTCGTAAAAAACGGGCGGCAATTTCCTCAATAGTGTATGTTTTTGCATATATATCCCAATCACTAACGGTCAATACCGTTTTCACATTCCCACTTTTCAGAATCCTTTTAAAATTTCTGATAGTGCGTATTATCTCCTTCTTTTTGTTCATACTTTAGTTTTATCCTCTTTTAAAATAGTTTTATAGGCTTCTTCCATCCGTTCAATCTCTTTCATGCATGCCAGCCATCCGGGAAAGCCCCCAATGTTTTTGTCATCGATATAGCAATGGGCATATATCTTTTTCCCGCCTTCACCATATTTGGCAACATTTTCAGGATCATGGTCATTTACACGGTCAAATGGTATTTTGCGTTCCAACAGCCAGTTGATGGCATTCAATAACTGATCACCAGTACGGCACGTCCAAATAATGATTTTATGTCCTTCATCATGTAATTTCCGGAGCGATTCGCCAGCGTATGGTTGCTCCCCGTCAATAGCCGGGAATTTCCCCCGGCTAATGGTTCCGTCAAAGTCAACTGCTATAATCATAATCTACAGAATGAAGGTTCAATACGACGCCATACTCCGTTCTCGTCACGCTTATGGAAATAGTAATTAGTTGCAGTTTTATACACGACATTGCTTTCTTTGAACAACTGCATGATAGCCGCATATTCTTCATCAAAACGTGACTCCAATTCATACAATTTGCTTATAGACTTATAGTCCAAATCCCCCTGACGGTTACGTTCGAGAAGCGTCATCGCCATTTGATACATCGGATCATCGACTCCTTTTTCTGAATGGGCTATATAATTCTTCAGGTAGTCAATCAGCCTTTCGGCAGCGAGATCGGCACGTTCATCAAAACTTTTCACCTTATTGCTTTTTACCTCCAGTTTGAAGTTCCCGTCTACTACTGAAAAAGTGGCGGTTTCTTCACCCTGACGCATACGGAGCTGACCGTATTCCCGCATCACGTTGCGGAAAGCCTTGCTTTCACCTACAATCCAATCATAAAAGCCCTGAACGTCATTCACTACTGGCATGAGTTTACTTTCCACATCGAACATGAATTGATGCCTCAATGCTTCGTAGGTTTCTTTCCGCTGAATGGACTCTGTTTTTTCTTCCTCTTTCAGTTTACGCAACAGTTCCGCCTTTTCTTCTTTTGACAATTTACTAATATCCATACTATTAACTTTTAAATGATTAATTACAATTTGATTTTATATACTTCTTTCAGTTCCCGTTCCTTGTTTTCCACTTCGATATAAAGCGATGACCTTTGGTCTACCAGCTTCGCAAATGTATTGCGATCCATATTCCCGGCATACAATTTTTCGTGTATAGCATCCAGTTCACCGGGAATCTTGTCAAGCCGATCCAGTAATTCATTAATCCGGTTAATCCGGTGTTGTTCCGCACTAATATCCGCCATCTTCTTTCTTCTTTAATATTGATTCCAGCTTCGGTATCAACAGGAGAAGTTCTTCCCCGTCCAGTTCGCGAAACTTCTTTCCAGCTATCCGGACATCAAGGCAAAACGCATTTACCGCTCCCCAGTCCGTTGTGTCGATTCCGATCCGCTGCACTCTCTTCAGAACAGCCGACCTGCGCCTCCTTATTTCCCGTTCGGTGATAGTCAAATCCCTGTTTTCTTTTTTCGCACCGTTCAAATAGCCGCAGAGATACATTGCTTCGCTGTATGTCAACTCTTTTGTGGTATTTGTCCGTCCGTCCGTTAGGTCTAGCAGGATAGCCCGCTTTTGTTCGTCATCAATGCCTTGTGCGCTGTATATGATATGCAGGCGTTTGATAAGGCTTTTACTGATAGGTTTCTTCGTCTTCTGTTCCATCATTATCACTTTTAATATTTTCAATCCAATGTTTTTGATACCCTTCCGCCCATACTATGTAATATCCGCGTGAACCTCCTTTGCCACGTCCGATAAATGTTGCTTTGAAATGTTCCACGTAGATTCTTTTAAAGCTGTCACGTTTCACGTCATAGGCGGTTTTTCCTTCCACCTCGCGCCCGTCCACATGCGAGATAAAGACAAATATCTTTCGCGGATACTTCTTGCGCAGGCGGATTATTTCGGGGGCTTTCGCTCCCCCTTGCTGCTCGAAGTATTGTATGGAGTCTATCATTATCACGTCCGGGCTACGTTGCTTTGACAAGTATTCGTCCAATTCTTTGATGGTGGCTTCGTCCGAGTAGATTATATTGTTTGTCTTACTGCTGATACCTACATCAAGCACGGAGTTCACGAAGTCGTCACACGCGCCCATTTCCAATGTTAGATAAAGAACACGAAGCCCCATTTCATCAAATTTGCGTGCCAGCTGCAGAGCGAAAGAACTTTTTCCTTGTCCCGACTTTCCGTAAATGATCCAGCAACCGGACTTTTCAGGACGACCGAATGCCAAATACCATTCACCGTCAAAATCAATATATTCATGTCGGATGTCTTCTAGGTTCTTCTGACTCCAAACTTTCATGCCAGTTCTCCACGCTCGATTTGTTGTTTGATTATACGGTCTTCGATCATGCCGGACAGTTCACGCAAATCATCGGTAAACCAAACATATTTTCCCGGCACAGGCTCTTTTTTCTCTTTATTCAACTTTCCCCAAATGGTTTCCTGTTCCTCTGTATCATTGATCCCGTTTGCCGCGCAAATGGCTTTGACATCTTTTTTCGTAGCTCCCAGTAATGCGATGTAGTTCCGGCAAAATCTACCGTCGATTTCATCATATCCTTCTATACGACCAACATAACGTTTTATATTACGTTCCAGCGTCTCTGTTCCGGCTACGATAACCCCCAAACGGTGTAAAGTGTCATCATATAGCGGTATCAACGTACAAAGGGCACTGTGCGCTAATTTTCCGGCATCATCAAGGATTAACAAAGGAGATTTTCCAGCCATACGGTTAATGTGTGAAACAATTAAGTCCATCAGGTCGTCGTTATCCATATAGCGTATTACTGTTTCTCCCATACATGTGGCTAACTTGGTCAGGAATTTACGTGCTGTCCATTTCCGGCATTTCAGATATATGACTGAATTATCAGCACTCATGTTATAAAGGTCTATGAGGGATTGAGTTTTTCCACTACCGGAACGTGAAGATATACACATCCATTTGTGATTCTTCTTTGCAGCAACGAACGCGGTGCGTACCTGCTGGTAACTGGTGACGCTTTCCACTACATTCCAGGCGTTTTCGTAGTAATTTAGACCGGAAGCAATCTTTTCAGCGATGGAGTCTTCATTCGCTCCATACTTGCCGCTTCTGAATTGGGACATGGCGGTATCCGATATTCCACATTTACGCGCCAACTCCGTTGCAGATGATCCGCGATTGATTAACTTCTCTATGTACGTTTTTAATGCTTGATTATCCATGTTGTATATCTTTTAAATTGTTTTTAAATCATCTTGAAAAATTCATGTCCAGCGGGTTGTAATCGTAATCTTCATCATCCGTTCCGGTGGAAGCCATTGCTACACTTTGCCGGGTGATATGTTGGGTCACTTCCATGAAATCTGCATCCGTGGCGTCATCCCTCATTTTTGACCGGACATCCTTGTGCTGTCCCAAGCTGTCAGTTATCAGGTAGTGGTCAAGAACCGTTCCTGCAGCTATTTCGGGGATACGTTGGCAAATGGTGGTGATTCTCCTATCGACGTCTTTAGCCTTCTCCTTTACCTTCTCCGCCATTTCATTGTTGAACCTGTCGACACGTGTCCGGTATTCAAAATGTTCCGGTTTCTGATCAGCCAAAGCCATCGGAACTTTGATATCACGTTGCAGTATGTATTGCAATGTCCCAATCTCCTTGTCTACACGACCGGACTTCAGGCGTTTTGCGTTCGATACAAGCACCTGACTCATATCGTCCGGGTCAAAGCGTACTATCCAGTCTTCGTTGTAATGGTCGCGGAGGGAAAGGTCGAAGCTGTCGAAGCAGATTCGTTCACCCATAAACTCGATAAACAGCCCCGAACCCGTGATCTTATTCGTGCGTCCGGTGGTTTCCCCCATGAGCATCAGATATTCCTCAATCCCGAAAGGCATTTTACGGGCTTCTTCGGTGCGTTCCCATGCAGCGCGGTAAGCATCTATCTTCTTTGCCCGTTCCTGCGCTATAATAGCTTCCAATTGTGCAATAACGGTGGCTTCATCCGGGATGAACTTGTGATTCTGGTTTAATACTTCCAAATTAGGCTGGTTATCCTTGTCAGCAGTGATGCCGAAGCCTGACCAGTTCGCCTGTTTTTGGCAGTATTCCACATTCAGGTGTTTGAAATAGGGTTCTACTATTTTGGACTTTGCATTTCCCAAAGCGGCTGGTGTATAATACTTGGTCATGGCTTCATAGAAGGGAACCATCACCTTCTTTTGATAATTGTCACTTTGTAGCTGTAAAGGCTTATAGCGTTCCCCAAACAGCTCTTTGGTATGTTGTATTGCGTTTCGTAATGCTTCACGGATAAGCGCGGGTGACTCATGATCACCAATGGCGTATCCGACCGGATATTTTTCACAGGCATCAAGTACGACTACCATCGTTTTCCGGTTGGTATAAGTGGTGTACATATATCTATTTTCCTCACCGTTTTTCTTCACCGTTTTGGGAGTCTTTTTCTGATAGAACAGTTCCGCATCCCATCCGTCCAGCGTCCAGTAAGTAAGTGCTTGTGTCGGGGCTTCACGGTGTATCTGTTTCATGCGTGTGTTTTTCAGAGCTTTGTCCCCCTTGTTTCCCGCCATTGTTGTGAGAGCAAATTTTTGTCTCCAGTTCTCAACAGTGGTAGGGCTGTCAATCGGTTTCCAATCCATCAGGGAAGCCACTTTGTTGTATTCCTCCATGATTTGAACATTATTCAGATTGTTATGCATGCTGATTAACTTATGCATCACCGCCTTCGCATCCTCGTTCATTACGACTGCCGCGTATTTGTTGCCATACGATTTATGAATGACACTGCGATAGCCTTCTTCTTCGCTGATCCGTCGTGCCGCTTCATATTGTTCGCATTTACGTTTCAAAGCTTTCCAGTTCTTTGGTAGGTTATGAGGAAAAATATCACGTCCGTTCGGGTCTTTCAGTGTCAGCAGGTCATTGCTCAATTTACAAAGTTTCTCCCAAACGTTAATCCGTGTACTTCCGCCACCTATCGAGTTGGCTTTACGACCATCGCGAAGGGACAGGAGCGCGTTCATGATGCGCACATTAAGGGTATATTCGTCAATCTTCGCGGGGGGAAGTTTCTTGTCACCATCATAGCGGTATTTCACACTGAAAAACTCGTAGGCGGCATTGCTGTAGACAATCGCATCTTCCAATATGGATTTCTGTGTTTTAGCAGCAATTTCCGCACGGGGATCACCCTTACGTACAATGTACTCTTTTTTAACGTCCTTTCTCATGGTTTCAAAATCTACTAGGGCAGGACATCCGGGAATACCACGACGGAGTACAATAAGTTGTCCGTTCCTCGCCATCGAATAGTATGTTCCTTCAGGAATGAACCCATCTTCACTCCCAACTTGCGTTTTGGGATTGAAGATGATTAATTCATTCGCAAACACGCAAATCCGATTATTAAATATCTCAGCCATTATATTAATATTATTATTTGTGCAAGTTCCGGCACCGCCCCGGAATTGTAGCTACTTCCCCTCTTTTCACCTGTTCCCATTGAAAACCTGTCCTAACACCATTAAATAATACCATGACAAATTCAATCTGAAACCATGAGTCTGTGTTATCCCGAAATACGGGGAAGTTCCTTGCTTGCATACTTGTTTTACTCTTCGTCCTTTTCCGAACGGAATTCCCTTTCAAGAATGGTCACTATCGTGAAACAGGCAATGACAAAAGCCGCCTGCACATTAGAGGCAGACACCTCAATCCCGTCAACCAATGAAACGGTAGTTATTATCCCGACCGCTATCAACACATTCTGAATCACTCTAAATGTTTTCATATACTATATCGTTTTTCTTGTTCTACATTCATTTTTCTAAAAAGGCTATTCCTATTCATCACGAACCGGAATAGTTTTGCTACATTTGTAGCCAATATGGAAAATATTTAATTTAAATAAACCGTTATGATGTTTTTCGATGATTTGGAATCTAAACTTGCATCAGACCAAACAATATGCAAGAGTATACTCCGAGATGTAAAATGTCCTGTTCATAAGCTAAAGGCACGTATCATCTATGATTACGACAATGACTTCACTTATGCCCATATTACGAAATGCTGTTGTCCTCAATTTGCCCAAATAGTGTCGGATACGATCCATAAAACAGAGACTATTGATGTAGTAGAAATTGACGACTGTGAATATACTCGCTGAATTGGACAACTTTCTCACTGAAACCCGGCACGTGTCACCAACCATGAATAGTTTCTTCTTGAATCTGGCATGGTTGCCGAGGCGTAGCACATCATCTGCTGTTAAGTTATCACCCATGACAATGGCTTGAAAAATGATGCGATCTATACGTTTCAAAATCTTATTCTTTTGCATTGCAAATTTTTATTTATTGCTTATTACTCTTGTTACATTTCCGTGAGAATCCAAAACCTTCACTTTTGATGGTTCATTGCCTTCGGTATATTTAATACCGCCATTTTCTTGTGCCATTTTGCGGATTGCTTCTGCATTTTTTCCGTTCCGTTTGAAACGGAGTATTTGACTAAGATTTGCGAGAGATATTCCAAATGTTTCTGCAATCATCTTTCGTTTTTCCGTGTCTCTTAATTCAATTATTTGTTTCATACCTTTTTATTTTTGAGTTATTATTCATACATTTGAGCGCTGTTAATCTGTAACACGCTGCAAATATAATAGAGATATTTCAATTATGAAAGAAAATACGAGAGATTTTTCAATATTAAAGCAGAGAATTCTGCAATATTTGGATTTTAAAGGGATTACAAAGTATGAATGTTATAAAAATACAGGCATAACCAATGGTGTGTTGAGTCAACCGAATGGAATGTCTGAAGATAATTTATTGAAATTTCTCTCATATTATAGCGATATCTCTACGGATTGGCTGCTTGCTGGATGTGGTTCAATGCTACGTGATGACAATCAAGCGAAAATTTCTAAAATCGTTCCAATAGAGTCGGAATTTGAGTCAATCCCTATCGTTGATATATCTGTAGCTGCAGGTTATGGATGTGAAAATCCTGATTTTATAGAAGTTGTGAAAACTATTAGTCTTCCTTACAATATGCTACGTAGGAATAGAAAATATTTCTGTGTTAAAGTACGGGGAGAAAGTATGTCTCCGACATTATTAGACTGTTCATATCTTATCTTAAGATTATTGGATCGAAGCGAATGGAATGAGATTAAAGACAATCATGTATATGTGGTAAGCGACAGAAGTGGACGTGCTTACGTGAAACGTATAAAAAATAGATTTCGTGAACATGGTTTTATAGTTTGTACCTCTGATAATGTTGATAAAGCTAATTATCCAAATTTTAATTTGATGGAAGATGAGATTAATACTATACTATATGTGGAATGGTATTTAAGCGCAAAGATGCCTAATATTAATGCGACATATTATGATAAAGTAAACCATTTAGAAGACGATGTGGATGCTTTGAAAAGTCAAATGTCCCTACTTATGAAAAGGTTAACTTAATATCAAATATTATTTTTACCATAAACGCATGTATTTCAACGTATTATTAAAACATTCACATCCCTAAAAGTTGTATTATAGGGTATAACTCAATGCATATACCAGTATTATAGGGTAAAACTCAACAATAAAAACACTTCTTTTTTAATGGGTGTTTAATGGGTGATATTCACATTTTGTTCTCATTTTCTAATGGGTGTTTAAAGGGTGATGGCATGGGTATAGGCTATTTTAACAATAAATTAAATCTTTTCCATAAGTCTGTATTTATCACGAAATAAACAAAAATACATCTTATTTTCTTTGTTTATTTCGTATATTTGCAATTAGAAAAACTTCTATATAGTAACTATATGGAAGTTTTTAGTATTATAAATATCTAAAAGTAAGGTCATGGCTAAAGAGACTAA
Organism: Bacteroides sp. AF32-8BH; assembly: GCF_003435205.1. Taxonomy (NCBI): domain Bacteria; kingdom Pseudomonadati; phylum Bacteroidota; class Bacteroidia; order Bacteroidales; family Bacteroidaceae; genus Bacteroides; species Bacteroides sp. AF32-8BH. The sequence continues at coordinate 141,180 of NZ_QVLZ01000003.1, forward strand.
GGTTATACATGTTCATCTCATTTTCAAAAAAACAAGCCGTTTTTTTGGTTCTATATCAGCAATCTATTCTGAATTTACTGCTGAAGAGATAGGTATTACGGAAGAAACCCTACGCCACAAGGGGTTGTCTGATGGTGTTTCCTTCGCTACTAAAAAAGCGATCATACAACAAGGAGTACTTATTCGAAGTGCGCGAAAATAGCATTTTAAGCCGCTGTAATGTATTTCTATATCTAAATTAATAAAGGCTATATCCCCCGTCTAAATGGAGTGTATAGCCTTTATTTAAGCCTAAAACGGAAGTAACATACAGCCTTTCCTTCGCCTTTTCAATCTATCTCTCATTGTTTTCCCTATTTACAGCACAGTCTTCCGGAATGAATATAGAAGCAACGGAAGCAAAATAGAAGGAACGGAACTTTTTGTTTTCTTCCTAAATATATCGCAAAACATTCGTCAATCACCTATGTACAAGCGGCTTCACGTACTTCGTCCTACATTTTGTCCATGCCACATTTTGTATTGAGCCCCGTAAGTTGGTGAATAAATTATTGTTGGATTAATAGATATATTTTTGAAAAGAATAGATATGAAAGATTTTTGGAATGACTATAAAATGATAATATTAGTGATATTATCACTATTGATTTTTTCTTTTGTATTGATGTTGAGAGAAGAAGAACTTGTTAATAATATAGGAATAAGCCTTTTTGTAAATGTGAGCACGACTGCTCTGACAGTTTTGGTAATTGATAGATTATATCGAAGAATTGAAGTTAGAAAGAAAAAACCGCTTGAGTTTGCGGCATATAATGATGTAACTCTTTGGTGTAATAAATTTATTAGCTTTTGGCAAACGGCTTACCGTGATTGTGGATATTATGCCCCTAAAACAGATAAAGGTATTTTCTTGGAAGATGAATTTCGAAGAATTTATGATTCTTTGCAACTTGATGCTATTGCTCCTGTTACCCCAAAAATATCTTGGGAAAGATATTTACTTTCCGAGAATCAAAGAATGATAGATGGAGGAAGAGAAATTCTAGTGAAATATGCATATTACATTCCTCCTGAAATATATAAGGTAATATATCAGTTAATTGATTCTCCATTTATATATACAATTTGCAATATACCGGCAATAAAATTGTCAGATATTGAATTTAAAACAAATAGGAAGAATGTATTAGGAGCATATACGGCTAAACCTAAACAAGCAGAATTAGATTTATTTTTAAAAGTTCATGGTTGGTGTTTTACTAAACATAAGGAACTAGGGAAACTATTTAAAGGGGTACGTACTGTTTCTGCATTAATATAATTGTTTTTATAATGCATATTTAACCTGTAGAACATTTCTATGACATTTTAAAAGGGAAAGATTAGTATGTAGGACATTGAAAAGTCCTTTTTATTCCTTGGTATAGATATTGTTTTGAAAAACAGATAGTTATATTGCATTTTAGCAAAGCATGATTTTCAAGAATTTAGCCAATCGGGAAACCGGTTGGCTTTTTCTATATATTTGCTCGTGAACGTTCAAAAGGAGTTAAAATGCTTTGTAAATATGTACTTACCGTTGATAGTATTTCTTATGATATTCCCAAATCTTGTATTCAGAATTGGGATGAAATAAAGTTTTCCCGTAAACGCTCCGGACTTGAAGGAATAACTAGAACCTTTACTTCAAAATTCCAGTTTGTTGGAGAAGCCTATGATCTCATATTGGAGGAGTATTTGAGCAAATACCTGGCTTCCAATGCTAGTATCACCGTTTATACTATAACTAATTCTCATACTTATGAAGAATTCTTCAGTTGCCGACTGGATTTCGGTTCATTGACCTATGATGGAAATACTGTTTCTATTAATTTGATAGATGATAGTGTCGCTAGTATCATAAAAGCCAATAAAGGTACACAGTACGAGTATTTGGTAGATGAGATAAAAGATACATATCAGCTTTATTATGATAGACTACCGTTTAATTACTACGCGAACTATATATGTGGTGGATACTCTTTAGAAGATGGAGGGCAATATGTTGATTTCTCAAGAGATATAACAGGAAAAACTATATTCCAGTCTCTTCCATTGGAAGTCGTAGAAAAAGACTTACCAGAATCAGATAGTCCTGTAGAAATAAATTCTGTGACTTTAGATACTTCTGTACCTGCTTTTTTAAGGGCGCATAAACCAGTCAAGGTATATATAACTCCCGAATTCAACTTTTATTTAGGCAGAGGAGATGTAATGTTGACACTTGCTAAAGTTGATGGGAACGGTACCACAAGCACTATTGCGAGTTGGATAAATACCGATTATTCAGGAAATACACATACAACAGAAAAAGACACTTATAGACCCGAACAATATCGGGATGTTTATGCAATAGACCTTCAAGATGGTGAATGTCTTCAATTTGTCATACATGATCCGATAGGTAATATGAATGTTAACGGACCTGGAAAGGTGTATTTTTCTAAATATTCACTACAGGTTAAATGGACTTCAATAGCATCACCTATCAATATAGATGTGGTAAAACCTATTACTGTTCTGAATAGTTTGCTCAAAAGTATGAATGGTGGTAAAGGGGGTATAAAAGGCGAGATAGCTTCCGGTGTAGACAATCGGTTGGACAATTGCCTTATTTTGGCTGCCGAAAGTATTCGTGGGATATTGTCTGCTAAATTATATACCTCATATACGAAGTTTGTAGACTGGATGGAAGCCTGTTTTGGCTTTGTTCAGAAGATTGAGGGGGATATTGTAAAGTTTGTCCATCGTGACAGCTTATTTACTTTTAATGGTAATAAGAATATATCAAGAAGCATTTCAGATTTTCAATTTAAAGTAGACAGTTCTAGGATATATGCACGAGTTAAAGTTGGTTATGATAAAGTTGATTATGAATGCTTGAATGGTCGTGATGAATTTCGATTTACTGCTGAATATACTACTGGATTGCAAGTAACAGACAATACACTAGAGTTAGTGAGTCCTTATCGTGCAGATGCTTATGGCTTGGAAATCGTGTCACAGAAAAGGGGAAGTAGTTCTACTGATAACGAAAGTGATAATGATGTGTTTATCGTTGGCGCAATGCTCGCTTATAATAAGGTTATTGGGAAAGCGGAATATGTACTAGAAAGGAATGCGGATTGGAAGATTGCAGGTGTTCTAAATCCTGATGCAATGTTTAATGTTATGTATTGGCAGAAAGCTATGTTGAAAGCTAATGCTAAGTATATTGGCATGTTCGCTGATTCTCTTCATTATGCTTCTTCGGATGGGAATAGCAATGTTATAGTCAATGATGTGAAATTAACTGATGACTTTATACTTGAAGAGCATTTGGTCACTTGTGGAGATGTTTCATTTACAACCTTTGATGAGGATATTCCACAAACAGATGATGGAACGATTAAGATTCAAAAAGGTGGCCTTGTTTACGAAGGTTACATCAAAGAGGTGAGTAGTGTGGTTGAGAGAAATGAGGGAGTGAAGTATGATTTATTTGTCCGTTCAATAACAAAAGCCTAGAATATGATTATAAGCCCGTTTACCCCACTATTTTTTTCTCCGTCTACCGATAAGTTTGGAGCGAAGAGCAAATATGTGCAGTTATTTGCACGTACAGACCGGATTTTTGTTGAATTGATTTTGACGCCCAGAGAGCAGGAGCCTATTGTTTACATTAATAATCTTTTAAGTAATATATCTACACCTGTATCATTAAGCTCATGGAAGATGAATGATGATAAGATTCTTTATTTCTATAACATTTCATTGCTTCCATGTGGATACTATACTGTAACAGTTAATGGGAATACGAGTGAGATTTTTAAAGTTACGGACGATGAATGTGAGTTATCAGAAACCAGCCTTATTCAGTATTCAATGAAAGATAATAAGCAGCGTCTTGATGCTGTCTGGTGGATAGATGGGATGCAATACTTTTTTGATTTTCGCGTTCCTGGTGGTTTCAAAGATAACGGATGGACGTTCGGTGTGGATAATGAGCAGTTCGTGACCTCTGATGAGGATATTGTTGAGCTATTCAGCCACGAATATACAACAGTATTATTCACGCTTGGAAATGGGATGGGATGCCCTGTGTGGTTTGCTGAATTATTGAATCGTGTCTTATGCTGTAATTACGTCTACTTTGATGGTGTCCGATATACCAGAAAGGAAAGTAATGTTCCGGAACTTAACCAGCAAATAGAGGGATTGAAGAGTTTTGTGTTCAATCAAATGTTACAGAAGGTAAGAACGATGAATCCAGTTTTGGAATGGAATAACCAGCTTGCTATGAGGTGTGTACAAAGCGGTGCTTATAGGATAGCAGATGATGAAGGAATGCGTAGTATCAAGTATGGTTCAGAAAGTGAGGTTGCAGAGGTCGGAGCATATATCAATATGACTAAGGCTATTCCTAATACTGGAGTTTCTATTAATAGTGATACTATGGTTACTGTCAACAGTATTCATCACCTAGGTGTTGATGAAAATTCATATTGGGATTTGATTGCAATCAAGACGACTGACATAGATAACAAGTATATTGGTAGAAGAGGTTACGGTAAACTTACAGTTAATGGACTGGATAGACTAAAGAACGATTTGGACAACGGTTCGATAAATTTGCGTGCTGTACTATATAAAGGAGATTCGTATACTAACCTCATTGAAGGGAGTGTAATCAGTAGGGATGGTGTATGTGTCTTGAAAGGTATTAACGGTGGAGATATTGGTGCTCTGAAGGAGTTCCAACTTTATCTTGATAATGTCTATGATTGCGACATAGATAATCTTGGTATGACCATTGAGCTTGTATGGGTATATGAAAATGATTAAAAAAGAGAATTATGACAGAAACAGAAAAACAACAGATTATTAGCCTTGTGTTACAAGCGTTGAAGACAAACAGTCTTACAATAGAGCAACTGACTGATACAACAGAGCTATCCAAAGATATGTACGTTGAAGTTAGTGGCGGTCGGAAAATATCTATTGATTTACTTTCAAGTACCATTGCTAAAATGGTGAATGGTGATTTTGATGCATTAGTGGAGAATGTCAATAAGATTGCAAAAGATTTATCGGATGGAGACGCCGAGTTATTGAAACGTATAACAGGAGTGTCTGATAAATCCAATCCTTTGACTGACCCATTTAAAAGTATTGGCTCTTTTACTACTATTGGTAGCTTTAAAGATAAATTAAAAACAATGTATTCTGGGGATTCTTCTATTGGGAATTATCGGTGTATTTTGTCTGTTGATTCGTCTAAGATTCCTGTAAATATACAAATTGAACGGTTGGAGCTTAATAAGGTTTGTCAATCATTCACTTCGTGTATACAACTGGCTACCATGTCAGACAATGCCGAAGGTGTATATTTAGGTACAGTTTGTACAATCTCACGAATAGGTATTGTTTCCAATGAGAGTGTTACATGGGGCAAATGGACCTCTGTAATAAATGACTTTGAGGAAAGGATAGGAAAAGCGAACGGTATCGCTCCTTTGAACGAAGAAAGTAAAGTTCCTTCTGAATGTCTGCCTGAACCGTTGTCTCTTGGGGAAGGTGAAGAAGAAGCTTTCCCCGGCAACCGTGGAAAGTCTTTGGAAGATACAATGAAAAATATCCCTTCCGATATAATCAAACCGGGTTCTTTCTCCGTCCTGTCTGACGCTTCCTATCTCAATGTGTATTTTAAGAAAGTGTCCAAAACAACCGGTAAAGAAACGGATGACAGCTTCCGTCTGCCTTCTGCTACCCTTGAACAAGCCGGCCTTTTGTCCGCCGAGGATAAGCAAGCCCTTGAGGATATGAAGAGCGGCACGCCCGCTGACGATGTAACACACCCCATCGTCATTGTTGATGAGATCCGCCCATTGAAAGACGGCTACTATACCCTTGAAACCGCTATTGCCGCCATTGTCTCCTATCAACAGGAATCTGGCGTCAAATATGAGCGAACGGGTCTCATCATTACTTACAAAACAGGCGAGTATGAAATGGAAACCCGGCAGTTCCAGGGTGCTGTGTCCGATTTTGCGACCCCTTCTCTTTGGAAACCCTTCGGGAATGGTGGTGGCGGTTCCGTTTTTGAAACTTCCGATGAACCGGCGGAAGGGGGAAAGGACGCCTTTTCAACTGGTGGCGCCTATGCCTATGTTCCGGCCAACCTCGACGTAAACGTGGAAACAGAAGGTATTGTAAAACTTCAGATGAAGAACGCTGCCGGTGAAACCCTTGGCGATGAAGTGCAGTTCGCTATCGGCACGGGTGGCGGCGGTCAGACTGGTGGTACCATTGTTGCCATTGCTTTCCAGTCGACACCTGTCTATGGCTCTTACGGCTCCACGTTACGAACCTTTGCTGCCATTCGTTCTGTGACCTCGAACGGTGTCGAATCCTCTGACAACCTGATTGAGAAATTGGAACTCGTAGACCGTGAAAGCGGGCTTACCGTCTGGACTGAAACCGTCAACAAAGCATCTTCCGGTGACATGAAGGACTTCTCCTTTGAACTGGACTTCACCACATACTTTACGGCTGCCGGTACTCGGAAATTCAAGCTGATAGCCACTGACGAAAGCGGCAACACCGGTTCCAAGAATGTCAATGTAACAGCTGTTGATATTACCTGTACCTGTGTGCAGGTGCTCAACTATACCCCTGAAACTCTGCTTACTCCGACAACTGAAAGTTTCAGCCTTCCACTCTATAAGTTCGGAAACAACACCTCTGATAAAGGTATCAGTGCCCAGGTTGACATCAAGATTAATGGTGAATGGCAATCCCTGTCTACCACCGTTGTAAATGACAACTACTCGCACTCCGTTGTAATCCGCCCTGCTTCCCTCGGCCTAGAACACGGTACCTATCCCTTGCGCATCCAAGGAACGGATGTCGCATCCGGAGTGAAAGGAAATGTCATCTACACGGCTGTCATGGTAATTGACCCGAATAGTTCCACACCTCTTGTTGCCTTGAGATACGATGATAAAAACGGTGGAGTAGTCCGACTGTACGAAACCGTAGAACTTGATGTTGCCTGTTATGACCCGTTGGAAATGACTTCACCCGTCAGCGTGAAAGCCAATAACGTGCAGGTAACACAAATTGCTGCCAGTCGTAACAAAACCTATCAGGTCAAACAACAACTGCAGGGCTACAAGGCTGACGGCACCGATACGGTCAACTATACTGCCGTATGCAAGGACGTGACTAGCGAACCTGTCCGGGTGACAGTTAGCGGTTCCGCCATTGATGCCGCCATAAAAGAAGGCGCCATCTATAACTTTGACTTCTCATCCCGTACCAATCAGGAAACTGACCATAGCATTGTCAGCGGTAATTATGAAATGAAAGTGGACGGTGCCAACTGGACTACCAACGGTTTTGGCACATTCTTGGGTGAGAACTGCCTTCGCGTAGCCGAGAATGTGGGCGTGTCATTAAACCATGCCCCGTTTGCCGGCTCGTCCATCGAATCCAACGGTGCCGCCATCCAGTTCGCTTTCGCTTCCAAGAACGTGACCGATGATGATGCCCTGCTCCTTAGCTGCTATGACGAAACGTCCGGTGCCGGCTTCTATGTCACCGGCCGGGTGGTCGGCATCTTCTGTAACAATGGTGTCGCCCGTCGTGAAGAACGCGCCTACCGGCAGGGTGAAAAGATAACCGTAGCCGTAGTTGTTGAACCTGCAAGCAACTACGTCGAACGTGACGGCACACGATATTCCATGATGAAACTCTTCCTCAACGGTGAGGAAGTCGCCTGTCTTGGTTATGTTCCGGGCGGCGGCTCCCTGATTCAAACCAAGTATATAACGATGGACGGCAAACTGGGTGATTTGTATCTTTATTACATGATGGCCTGGAACTCCTATATGGAATGGGCACAGGCGTTCAAGAACTACCTTGTCCGTCTGACCGATACAGAGGTAATGGTGAAGGAATACGCCTTTGAGGACGTCCTTAAAAGCCAGACAGCCGAGGGTAGTACCCAAAGCCGCCCGTCAGCTGCCGAAATCTATTCACGCGGTATGCCTTACATTGTCGAATGCCCCTATGAAGGCTCCGATATAGAAGCACTGGACGGCACCACTTCCACTAGTACGAAGATATACATCACGCTCTATTACTTTGACCCCGAACGCCCGTGGCGTAATTTCAAGGCCGTGAGTGTCCAAACCCGCAACCAGGGAACCACCTCTGCCAAACGCCCGGTAAAGAATAAACGCTACTACCTCGCCAAGAGTAAAGGCAAAAACAAGGACACTCGAATCATACTACTTAATCCGGACGATACGACGGAGGAAGGACGCCGTGCAATAGCCTTGGCTGCCATCAACAAAGTACAGGTCGGTGATAATACAATCCCGGTCGATGTCATTACCGTAAAAGTCGATTACTCCGATTCCGGCAATGCGAACGACTGCGGCGCCTGTGAAATGATGAACGTTACATACCGTGCCTTGGGTGGTAACTATATGACACCTGTCCAACGTGCATTTGACGGAACATTTGACAGCGGTGACTTGCATATCGAAGGCTTGCAGATGAACCACTCCACCGCCAATCACCCGGTAGCCACCTATCGGTGTAAGGATGACAGCCTGCAAAACGTCTATTTCCATGCCAAAGGCAACTGGAAAGAAGACAAAGGGGAACAGTTCGCCCTCGGTTTCAAAGATACCCCCGGCTATAATAAAGGTTGCCTGAATTATGGTGACTTCATAGAGTTCTTCGGTACTCCTGACGAAACTTTAGACGCAATTGAGATACGCTTCAAACAGACTGACGGACTCGATACGGACAGCGTGTACCTGCTTTCCCTATATTGCGGTAGTTCGTACCGAATAATGAGGTATCAGGACGGCTCATGGAAAAAGCAGTCCGGTTCCATGAAGTATGAAAACGGCAAATGGAATGTCACCGGTGATGTCCTTAATCCCGTTGAAGGCTTCGAACTTCTTAATTACCAAGGTATGGACTGGTTTCAGGGCGTCGGTTCTGTTCAGGATATGATGGCCATGAAAACGGACAAGTCCTCATGGGTTCAAAAACTCGTGGATAACGGAACTATCTCTGCTGATACCTTCCCGGCATGGACTTACTACTTTGAATCGCTTGTCGATGATGACCAGCTCGCCATTGATTACGCTTTGGGTAAGAAAGTGCCCTATAACCTCTACCGATGGTTGCGCTTCTGTGATTCCTGCGATTACTCCAAAGGCGGGAACTGGCAAAGAACATGGAAGGAAAACCTGTATAAATACGCCTGCCCAGAAAGTGTCTTGAGTTATGACATCTTCACCGACTACCTTGCCGCCACTGACCAACGCGCCAAGAATATGCAGCCGATGTGGTTCTTGGAAGAGTATGCTTCCGTAACAGACGGTGTGTACAGCTCCGAGGATGCCATGCGCATGTACCTGAATAAAATCTATGACTGCGATACGCTCAATAGCAAGGACAACGACGGTGGTTGCACGGTTGACGCCGAGGTGGACCCCAACCGGACGAGCGATGAAACATTCACTAACCCTTATGCTGGCTACGGCTCCGTTCTGTTTAATAACATCTATCTCCAGCAAGTAGTGTGGACTGACTCATCCGGTACGGAACTCTCCCTGCGTACCGTTGCCGCCGCCATGCGTAACGTTCAGGCGACCATTGACGGCGTCACCCTGCACCCGTTCTCACCCGAAGGAGCTACGCATTTCTTCATTGACAAACGGCTCAAAAAATGGCAGAAACTGGTTAGTTCTTACGACGGTGAACGGAAATACATCTCCTATACCGCCACCTCTGATGCTATTTACTTCTATGCCCTGCAAGGTCTTGGACTTACCGCCCTTCCGTCTTTCATCGAAAGACGTTGGCGTATTCGTGACGGCTATTTCCAAACCGGTGATTTCTTCAGCGGTGTAATTTCCGGGCGCGTATCTTCCAAATCAAACGCCACCATCCGGATTGTCGCTGCTAAAAACGGTTACTTCGGTGTCGGCAATGACGCTAGCGGCAACCTTTCCGAAAGCTGCTTCCTTGAAGCGGGCGAAGAATATGTATTCACCAACTTCTCACATGAGGAAGGTGCCTTGCTGTATATCTATCAGGCTGACCGCATGAAGTTGCTCGACCTGTCTGAAATCTCCCTGTCAAGTACGGTGAGCTTCTCCGCCATGCAACTTGTGGAAACCCTTATCTTGGGCTCTGACACCCATACAGAACAATCCATCGGTTCTTACGCACCGCTTACCTCGCTGAACTGCGGCGAAATGCCCTTCCTCGTATCACTCGATATCCGGAACACACAAATCGCTACGCTCGTTACCGACAAATGCCCACGTATCGCCCATATCAATGCGTCCGGTAGCAAACTGGAGAACATCACTCTTGCAGAGACTTCTCCGATTAATGACATCTCTCTTCCACCAACAATGACAAGCCTCCGTTTTGTCGGTCTTCCTGAACTGACCTATACAGGTCTTTCCGCCCCGTCCGGCCTGCAAATAGAATCCATGCCGAACGTCCAACGCCTGCGTCTTGAAACGTCGCCTAAACTTGACGCCATTCAGATGCTCCGTGACGTCCTCGCTTCACAAACGGCATCCCGTAAACTTTCCATGCTCCGTATCTCGAACATGACCCTGAAGGCTGACGGCTCCGAGCTTCTTGCCATTCTCGAATATGGAGTTGCCGGAATGGATGAGGACGGCAACAGACAGGATAAACCGGTAGTCAACGGCACGTATGAACTGACAGTTATCCGTGAAACGGATGAAATCGAATCCCTTGAATCCGGTATCGACGGCCTTGTCATCCTTACCGTCATAGATGCCTACATCGACCTGATCAACTGGTTCAATAATGAGTCTTATGGCGGGGAACCGTACTACGATAACGTAACGCTGGACAACATCAATGAAGTCCTTGAATATTATAACGGCGAAACCTACGAAGAATATCTCGAACGGTTTGCTGAAGACAATATGGATATTAATGATTTAATAAACAAGTAACTATGACTAATGAACAAAGCGCCACGCTGCTTCGCTTGAACAAACAGGCACAAGTAGCAGCACTGAACGCCGTTGGATTCTCGGATATCACCGAGAATTCCCGCGCATCTGAATTTGGACAACGTATCAAGTGGGCTGCCGGCCTGCTTGATTTGAATCTTGCCTGTAACCGCATCTCGGATAACTCCAAATGGTATTTCACCCGTGAGGAATGGGATTCCCTCACGGTTACCAACAAACAGTTGTTTATCAAACGCGGTCTTCGTATCCGGGCACATGGACACTCCTTCGTAATTTCCGCCCAGGAGTGCTATAATGCCGACATGACTACCACCTTCTACTGGGGCGGTCAGGGCAAAGCCATAGATGGCCTGAATCAAAAAGGACTGGGCGCCATGTATGGCTGCTTCACGGGTGAGGAAGATACTGACCTCATTATCGCAACTCTGAAAGACCAAAATAATAGTGGTGTGATCGGTGCGCCAGCTGCCGAAGCCGCCCGTGCATACCGTGCCTACACTTTGGAAAGTGACGGTATCGAGGATGAATCCAACTGGTTCCTTCCTTCATCTGGCCAAATGCTTCTGATGTACCGCTACCGCGATAAAATCAATGAGATGATGCGTACCTTTTGGAGTAGTGACAGTATGCTGATGACTGATAAATACTACTGGTCATCAACAATTTGGGATACTAACTCCGCCTGGGCGTTCGAACTGAATACCGGGCGTATTACGAATCAAAACAAAAATTCAGCCCTTCTTCATGTGAGAGCTGTTGCTTCCGAATAGTATTAACTTAATATTATACAATAAAATGGATAAAAATATCGCCAACGCCATGCTTCTGCGCTTGAATAAACAAGACCAGATAGAAGCCTTAAAATCAATAGGTTTTACAACCGTGAATGAAAACACCCCCGCAAGCGACATCGCCAAATATATGCAATGGTCAGGTACGCTTCTTGACCTTTCTTTGGCTACGCTCCGGATTGAAGACGGTGAACAAGTCTTTTTCACGGCTTCCGAATGGAACTCCATGAGCGCGAATAATCGCTCCAAGTATATCCGTATCGGCATCCGACTTCGCGCCGAATGCCACCAGTTCATTATCGCCAAAAGCGACTGCGTTGACGCAGGCGGCAATAAAACGTTCAAATGGGGTGGCTACGGAACTGACCTACGCGGCCTGAAAAACTACGGCAGTGGTAACCAAGGACTCTATGATACCTTCGACGGCAAGGAAAATACCGATGTTATAATAGAAACCCTTGCAGGCGTCAAGGACACCCAGGGAACTGTCGGCGCCCCTGCCGCCGAAGTTGCCAGAGCCTATAAAGCCTGTACGCTTGAATCTGACGGAATTGAAGATACAACCGTGTGGAACCTGCCCGCATTGGGTGAACTTATGCTTATGGCCAAGTATAAAACCGAAATCAATGAGCTCATAACTTCTATGTTTGGCAATCAAAATATATTTACAAATGACTGGTATTGGTCTAGTACCGAATATGACGCTTCCAGCAGTTGGAGCGTGATCTTCGGCAACGGCTACGTCAACACGCTCAACCGCCAGGGCGCGGGCCGGGTTCGTCCCCTCGCCGCAATAAACACTTTATCCCTTTAATTCTTTATCCCTTAAAGGGTTAGCTAAATAAAAGCCCCGGCAGGGGCTTTTTAGCTTCACTTTTTTGAGCTAAAATTGTGTTAATTGCTTTACAGTTATTAACTTTGCCCCCTCTAATACATACATTAAAATATTAAAAAATTAACATGGCACTTACACAAGACCTTCCTATATCAAATTCGATGTATAAGCTTCTGAACCTTATCATTGATGCCCGGCAACAATTCCCCAAGGCGTTCCGGTATGAATTTGGTACGGAGTTGATGATGCTTGCCGTTCATTGTTGCGAATATATCCGTTATGCAAATACAGATATGAACCTTGAGCATCGTGCAGATTATCTGATGAAGTTTTTGTGTGAGTTTGATGCATTGAAATTACTGCTAAGAGTGTGTGAAGAACGACATTTGACCAGCCTGACTCAAACTGCCGAAATCTGTCTGCTTGCAGAGAGCATCGGTAAGCAAAGTACCGGTTGGTACAAAAAAACGGTTGCAGATCTCCAACGGCAAAAAGCTAACGGATCGCAACAAGTCGCAAAGCCGGAGTCATAATCGCCAAGGGGATTATGAGTGAGCAATTAGAATTATTTATTGGGCATCCCCCCGGTGATGAGCCGGGAAAGACTAAGATAGCGGATGCAACGGCTTCCAGCAGTTGGAACGTGAACTTCAACAACGGCAACGTCAACACGAACAACCGCCAGAACGCGAACCGGGTTCGTCCCCTCGCCGCAACAGGTAATATAATCTATGACATACTTCTTAGCAGTATTTTCGAAGCATCCGAAGATTGTGCCAGACAGAAAAGAACGAGTACGGATTGTGTTGAGTTTTATAATGATTATCAGTCTGCATTGGTGCGGCTATGGTATTCTATTATTTACGGTGAATATGTACCGGACTTTTCAAAAGTATTCATACGGACTTACCCGGTATATCGGGAGGTTTTTGCCGCCGCTTTCATTGATCGTGTTGTCCATCACTGGATCGCTCTTCGTATCGAGCCGATTTTAGAGGAACGTTTTCGGGAACAAGGGAACGTCTCGAAGAACTGCCGGAAAGGTGAGGGATGTCTGTCTGCCGTGCACTATCTGAATAACATGATAGTCGAGGTCAGTGAGAATTATACTGCCGATGCGTACATTTTCAAAGATGACCTGTTCAGTTTCTTCATGTCTATCTCGAAATCGTTGGTATGGGAAATGCTGAACATATTCGTAAGGGACAATTATAAAGGCGATGATATTGAATGTCTGCTTTACCTTCTAGCCGTTACTATCTTTCATTGTCCACAAAATAAGTGTATCAGACGCTCTCCCGTCTCCATGTGGGACAAACTTCCCAGTAATAAAAGTCTGTTTCATAATGACCCTGACAGGGGAGTGGCTATCGGGAACCTGCCGTCGCAACTCATAGCCAACTTTCTGGCGTCTGTATATGATTATTTCGTGATGGAAATACTGGGATTCATATATTATGTACGCTTTGTTGATGACTTTTGTATCGTAGTGAAATCACCGGAAGAAATATTGTCCAAAGTCCATCTTCTTGATGGTTTCCTGAAAGAACAACTCCTTTTACGGTTGCATCCACGCAAACTGTATCTTCAGCATTATAAAAAAGGAGTCTTGTTTGTAGGGGCGTTCATTTTGCCTGGTAGAATTTATGTATCTAACAGGGTGGTTGGTAACACATATAACGCTGTCAGGAAATTTAATAGAATAGCTGAAAATGGATTTGCAGAAGCGTATGTTGAGAAGTTTGTGAGTACGATGAACTCTTATTATGGCCTGATGAAACACTTTGCAACGTACAATATCCGCCGTAAAATTGCAGCGATGTTGCTTCCTGAATGGTGGGAATATGTTTATATCGAAGGACATTTTGAAAAGTTTGTATTGAAGAATAAATATAACCATAGAAAACAACTAATTAAACATATCAAAAAACATGGATCAAAAAAATATCTTACCGCGTGGGATTGCTAAGCCTATCGAGCAACAGCCGGACGGAACTTGGATTGTACGTCATCACTTCCGGGTGGTTGGTACCAGTGAGAATGGTGAAGAACTGGTAACTTTTGCCAGTTCGGAATATCCCGAGAAACCTACCTTGCAACAGATTCAAAGAAGTATTGACCGTTATCGGGTGTGTCTAACAATGTATGGAGATACAATTTCAGACGAAATAGAAAAGGTTGATCTTTCCGTGTATATGTTTACGGATTAATAGTTCAATCTGTTGGTTGTTTAGGGGTGCTTATCAAGCATCCCTTTTTTATTTATGGAAAAAGTGAAAATTATAATGTCTTGTTTTATAGATATTTATCATAGAATTGATTTCCAAGATTTTCCATTTTTGTAAAACTCGTTATTATACTCAATACATTTGTTCCATACAGAATATTTTATTAATAATTAAACGCTATGAGTATGGGTATAAAAGTATTGTATGATTGGCTTTTGCAATCTAACCGACCGGCACACGTCAAAGCCGGGATGTTCGTCTTTGTTGTAATGCTTGTTTTCTGTTTCCTTCTATTAGGCATTGATTTCTGTAAATCTGCTATTGTTTCTTTAACGACAACCGCCATTGCCGCAATAGTGGTTGAGTACATTCAGAAAAAGTGCGGGTTCATCTTTGATTGGCTTGACGCATTAGCTACTGTTTTGCTTCCTGGGCTGATTACTGTGTTTTCAATATTGGTAGTAACTTTATGATTAATATTATGAGATGGTTATATGAGTTATTTAATGTAGACCAGATACGAATTATTTTCGTTTCGATGTTCAGTTCTCTTCTTGCTTATTTAACGCCGACTAAAGGTTTTCTTATAGCATTAGTTGTAATGTTTGGATTTAATATTTGGTGCGGAATGAGGGCTGATGGTGTTTCAATTATACGTTGTAAAAACTTTAAGTGGGATAAGTTTAAAAATGCCTTGGTCGAACTTCTCCTCTATCTTATAATCATTGAAGTAGTCTTCTCCTTTATGAGCTTGATAGGAGATGGTGAGAACTCATTGTTAGTTATTAAGACTATTACGTATGTATTTTCTTATGTATATCTTCAGAACGCATTTAAGAATCTGATTATTGCTTATCCTAGAAACAAAGGGTTTCGTATAATTTACCATGTAATACGTTTTGAATTTAAGCGGGCTACGCCTACACATGTACAAGGAATTATTGATAGAATCGAAAACGAACTAGATAAAGAGGAAAGATATGAAAATATTGATTGATAACGGTCACGGTAGTAATACTCCGGGTAAGTGTTCTCCAGATGGCAGGTTAAGGGAATACTCCTATACCCGTGAAATTGCTGGGCGTGTAGTATTTGAATTGCGTAAATTAGGTATTGATGCGGAACTGGTCGTGAAAGAGGAAATAGATGTTCCTTTGTCAGAACGTTGTAGGCGAGTGAATGAATATAAAACTTCTGAAGCAATTCTTATTTCTATCCATTGCAATGCAGCCGGTAATGGTTCAAATTGGATGCAAGCACGTGGTTGGGAAGCATGGACCAGTGTGGGACAGACAAAAGCCAATAAGCTGGCTGACTGTCTGTATGCTACTGCTGAAGAATGTTTGTTTGGAATGAAAATACGGAAGGATATGGCAGACGGTGATCCAGATAAGGAGAGTAGTTTTTATATCTTGAAACATACGAACTGTCCGGCTGTTCTGACGGAGAATCTGTTTCAGGATAACAAAGAAGATGTGGATTTCCTGCTGTCAGAGGAGGGGAAACGGACTATTGTTTCTCTTCATGTGAAAGGCATTTGTAAATATCTAGGCATATGAAGTCTCTTCCGTGGATATTAGTCTGTCTATTGTTTGGCGTGATCGTGTGGATGCGTTGTCATCTGCACGATCTGTCAACTGTGTACATTAAGGGAGATACTGTACATGTCCGGGACACAGTAAGAGACACAAT
Source organism: Bacteroides sp. AF32-8BH (assembly GCF_003435205.1). Lineage (NCBI taxonomy): Bacteria > Pseudomonadati > Bacteroidota > Bacteroidia > Bacteroidales > Bacteroidaceae > Bacteroides > Bacteroides sp. AF32-8BH. Next base: position 157,795 of record NZ_QVLZ01000003.1, read on the forward strand.
ACCCAAACCGGCAAAGAGAACTCCAAAGCGTATCGATACGGTATATTTACCTATCTTGATAGATACTACGACTGACAGAACCGTAGAAGGTGATTCAATTCCGGTACTTGTACCTATTGTAAGCAAGGAATATAAAACTGATAATTACCGGGCCATAGTTAGTGGATATAAGCCTAGTCTTGATTTTATGGAGGTGTACAGAGACAAGGAAATTATTACTCTTTCACCTTTACAGAAGAAAAAACGTTGGGGATTAGGCTTACAGACAGGATATAGTTATCCGGGCGGTTGGTATGTTGGGGTGGGAATAAGCTGTAATTTGATTATGTGGTAATGAAAAAGGAAATACAATACACTAGTATTCGTAGATTACTTCTCCATTATTTTTTTTACTGCTAAATTCTTTTTGGATATTTCACATATTATTTATAATTTCGTATTTGCATTTTAATCTAATCTTATGATGTAACTTATATAAATTATATTGAAGGTATGAAATATATATGTTTATTTCTTTTTGCGTGTATTTCAATAATATCCAAAGCACAAACTTTAATTCTATCAGAAAATGATTCTACGGTTATGACAGAATATAATGATGGGAATCTTTGGGCATATAGAAATGCGAATGGTTTTATCGTTGGCCTTACGACTTATGAAACGAAGGATGATTATGGAAAATATTATCGGATTGATGTTTTCATCAAGAATCAGTGTGATTCGTCGGTCATATTTACGCCGGACGATGTTACTTCTCATTTGCTGACTAATAGAGGAGATAATTATCAATTAATGGTATACACAAATGAAGCTTTTCAGAAAAAGATAAGAAAGTCTCAAAACTGGGCTATGGCCTTATATGGCTTTTCTTCTGGGCTTAGTGCAGGAAGTGCCGGATATTCTACATCTTATTCCACATCGTATTCGTCAAATGGTACCGCTTATACAACAGTGACCAACCATTATGATGCAAATGCGGCTTTTCAAGCTAATATGGCATCATCTTATCAACTACAAACATTGGGTAAAATGATGGATAATGATAGGGAAATAAAAAGGCAAGGATATCTAAAGAAGACAACAGTACATCCCAATGAGGGTATAATAGGATATATGAACATTAAAAGAAAAAAGGGAAAGATTCTAACTATAAATATACCTATCAATGGTTATGTTTATTCTTTTGATTGGGATGTAAGTAAATAATTGGATTGAAGATAAATGAAAGGCAGCTTATTAGGCTGCCTTTTTTGTAATCCTTCCTATCAACAACACACGAATCAACAAACTCTCAAGAAGGGTTACATAAGATAGTACTAATATATAAATGAAAAGTTCGATCGTGGATATAAAAAAAGTGAGGGGAACCACCCCCTCACCAAAGTCAAACCAAAATAATCCGAATTATGTCCGTATTATCTTGATGTTGCAAAGATACAATTTTTTTTCGATTAGACAATAAAAATCCCTGCATCGGCTCAATGCAGGGATGGTGTCAAATAAGAGCTTAACTGATTTTTAATGATGTCTGATGAATCATTTCGCTAACATCGTTCAAAGCGTTCAGGAACGTTTTGAGTTCATTGTCAGTAAAGCGAGCCTTTTTCCCGTTGACTATATTTCCGTTAATACGCTGATATAGCCAGTTTCTACTTTTACCAAAATATTTCTTTGCAATATAACTGAATGAGATTGCTTCGGGCAATTCTCCAAGTTTATCACGTAATATGGCTTCTTCCACTCTTTCTATATAATCATTGCAGGCATTTACCGTTGCTTTTAGCCCAGCTTCAGATGCTTTTTTGTAGGCTTCCTTTTGGGCTTCCGGTAGTTTATTATATTTATCCTGCATTTCCTTTTTGAAAGCTTCTTTTTCTTCTGTGGTTTTTAGTTCTTTGAATCTTTCAAAGTCAACCTGCATTTCTTTTGTTGGCAGGCAATCATTCCAATCTATCATAGCTTTTAATGTTTGTCCCTCCCCGAAGGGAGGGATGTTAATTACAACTTTTTTAATTTCTCTTGGATTTCGTTCATCCGATCGAGTATGTCATTTATAAGCGCTTCCCGTTCTTTGGCATTTTCAGGAACCCCATAGACCTCGTGAAATGAAGCGAGAAGTTTTAAATTCTCATACTCTTGTTCTAATTCTTTTTTTTCTTCATCTTTCATCAGTTAAACATTAAAATTAAGAACTCTTATTTGACACTACAAAGATAATAAGCATTTGATTATTATGCAAATTCTTAGTGATTTATTTTATATGTGATTATTCATTTTTCAAGTTGTCAAGTATTTCCCTGATTGCTTTATCAGCGTGTTTTCTCATTATTGTGACATAGTTGAAGATTGGTCTATCTTCTTTCATTGATTGCCCGATACAGTATTCCAGTGTACTAAGAGGAATTCCCAGGTCATATCCATGTTGGACGAAAGATTTGCGGGCTGAATATAGGGTGAATTTATGCCTGATTCCTGCCACCTTGCCTAATTGACTGATTTTCCTGGCCAGCAGGTTATAGCAGGAGGTATAGTTCTTGTATTTCCCGAATATGATTTTCCCTGTATTCTTTTTCATATACTTTTTTATAATGGGCTTTGCTTCTTCGGGAATGGAAAAGGAAATCAGGGAGTCCCCCTCTTTGGTGTTTTGGTCTTTTTTCGGATGTAGTTTATTTCATCCGTCCGGAAATCGTATGCTAGTATGTCTACTAGGTTCATGCCGGCAAGATAATAAGTAAGCATGAAAATGTCCCGTGTGACGTTGAGATTGTAATGCTCTAAATTGGCGTCCCTGATTGTCTTGAGTTCTTCGACGGTGATTTGCGTTTCCCTCTTTTGGGCTGATGGAATTCTGGCTGTGATGAAAGGGTCGATATCGTAGGTGACGTATCTCATCTTTATAGCATAGTTAATGATAACCTTTAGCAGGGTTATGTAGATGTTGATTGTGGTGCTTGACAGCTTTGTCTTTTTGAGCCATGATATGTACTGGTTCATTCTGATAGGGGTAATATGTTCCATGAGAGAACCGTTCCCGATGAATTGCATAAACTTGTTTGTGGCTAGCCGATAGAGTTTGTATGTCTTGGTACGTTCTTCTTCATCTATTTGGGACAGATATTCATCCACGATATCCTCGAACTTACGATGCTTTTCTCCGTTTAACGGGTTAGTTATCATTTTGACTAATTGCGTGCACGTGAGCGAATCAGGGTAGTCCAGTTCCATGTATCGCTTGAAATAAAGGTTGTATAGCTGTTGTAATTTTGTATTGAGAAAATCCTTGTCTGGACGGTGTACTATTTTACCGTTCTTAAACTCGTTTTCCCTTACCACTATATCCGTGGTGATGAATCTCGTTTCAGAGTTGTGTGCGACTCGAATTCTTATTTTGTGTGTCCCGTCTGATAACCTTTTTGCGGGAACTATTACCAATGTTAATGTAGCCATAATTTGTGTTTTTAGGGTAAAAATGGCGTTTTCGACCATTATTTTTTTTACATCCTATTGTAATTTACTTATAATCAGATTCTAATCCGGGAATTTTCCGACCATAATCCGACCATTTTATAGCGTCAAAAGTGACGTTTTTGCTCTCTATTATAGACTACTAATTGATAGGAAAAATAGTTCGATTGTGCTTTTAATATGCTGTATATCAATAAAATAAAAATCGGAAGCTCATGCTCGCTCGCAGGCTTCCGATCAACACAAAAACTAAACTAGACTTAACTAAACTATTCTATTCTTGGAATTTCACAATCCCTTTCTGTTCGTTGCAAAGGTAGATATAAAACGGGTTTTGACAAACTATAATCGACAAAATTCACTTTTTTACCGATAAATTCATGAATAATTAGCTCCTTTCGTCAAGAAAAGTCTGAAAAACTTGCTTGTAACTATCGCTGATAGGAATATATGTCTTGTCAAAAACAATACGCCCGCGATCGATCACACGTATCTTATCTTTTTGTACGATGAATGAGCGATGCACGCGTATGAAACGGCTGGAAGGTAAAAGTTCCTCCATTGCTTTCATACTCATCAGTGATAGAATAGGTTTGGAAGCATCTTCCGTATATATTTTAATATAATCTTTCAGTCCTTCGATATACATGATTTTCTTCAAGTCCACTTGCACCAGTTTGTAGTCACTTTTCACAAAAATACTGTCTATCTCTTCCGGTTTCTGCACAAGTTCGAACCATTGAAGGGCTTTGTTGGCAGCTTGCAGGAAATCGACGTAGGAGATTGGTTTCAGCAGGTAATCGAGTGCATTGACACGATAACCGTCGATGGCATACTGTCCGAAAGCGGTAGTAAACACAATACGGGTGTGCGGATCTACCATCTTCGAAAACTCCAAACCATTAAGCTCTGGCATCTGGATGTCCAGAAACAGGAGATCGACCTCTTCGCCAGGCAATTCTTTCATTGCCTGAACCGCACTGGAATACTTTCCTACGAGTTGCAGGAACGGGGTTTTATTCACGTAACTCTCTAACAAGCTAAGAGCTAACGGCTCATCGTCAACAATTGCACAACGTAACATCATACTATTTTATATCTAAAGTTTTTATATTCAATGTTTTGAAATCTACTCTCTTATCTTGATACTTAATTTCGATTCATATACTTTTTCATCTTTTGAGATGCCTTTCGACCAGGTATAAGCCCCGGGATAAAGAATCTCCAACCGGCGGCTGACTTGCTCCAGTCCCACACCCGAGCCACTTTTATCCTCCACTGTCTTTGGATGATTACTGTTGCGGATTTCGCAAATCACTTCCTTATCATTCTCCGAAAGATGAATACTGATGAAACTCGATTCAGTAGGGGAGATGCCATGCTTGAAAGCATTCTCTATCAATGAGATAAAGATAAGCGGAGCAATAAGCGTCTGACTGTCAGGTTGAATATCAAATTTAGTAATCATCTGTACATTGGCCGACAGGCGGATGCGCATCAGTTCAATGTAATTTCGGATAAAATCAACCTCTTTACAGAGAGGAACGTACGTTTGTTGGTTATCATATAACACATAACGAAGCAGTTTGCTCAACTCCTGAACTGCTTGTTGCGCTTTGTCCGAATCAAATGCAATCAGTGCATAGATATTATTCAGGGTATTCAGCAGAAAGTGAGGGTTCAGTTGGTTTCGCAGATTTTTCAGTTCCGCTTCCGCACGGTTTCGTTCCGCTTCTTTGCGGGCAGCTTCATTTTGCGTCCATCGCGCGCTCATACGGATAGCGGCACTTAGGCCGATAGTAAATACGAGGCTCAACATATCTCTAAGGAAGAATAGCCATCCCGGAGGCATACCCGGTCTTTTGGCTTTGGGTGCAAATGACGGATCGAATGTCAGGCTTTGCCAGAGATGTAACAAAATGCCGATGACACATAAAAAGATAATGTTGTAGACGATATATCTTTTGGCCTGACTCTGAAACAGATAACGGGGGACAAGAATGAAATAATTCACGTAGAACGCAATCATGAAAGAGAGTGGTACAGCAAGATGGCGTATATAGGCCATCCAGTTAATGTTCCCGTTTCCACGTTCAACGAAGAAGAACGGGAAACCGAACATAATCCCCCAGCTGATAATGTGTATCAGTATCTCCAGGGGACGACGTGCGGATGTAAAGGTTTGTTTCATAAAGACAAAGATAATTTTTTTAATTGACAACCGACGGTTGTCAATTAATTATTCGTATCTGATGGCTTCTATCGGGTCTAAATCTGCAGCTTTCTTAGCTGGATACCATCCGAAGAAGACGCCCGTAACGGTACATACTGCGAAGGAAAGGAATACACTCCATGGCTGGATATAGATAGGCCAATGCGCTACGCTCTTGACAATCCAGCTGGCCCCGCAACCGATAATTACTCCGATGATACCTCCCGTGATACTAATCATGATGGCCTCGATAAGGAATTGGCTTAGAATATCGACTCCACGTGCACCGACAGACATACGCAGACCGATTTCACGGGTACGTTCCGTAACGGATACATACATGATATTCATAATTCCAATACCACCTACTACCAATGAAATGCCTGCGATACAAGCCAGCAGGGTTGTCATCAAATCGGTGGTTGAGTTGAGCATTGTACTCAATTCCTGTTGGGTACGGATGGTAAAATCATCGTCATCCGAAGCTTTCAGTTTATGGTTGCGACGGAGGATCGTACTGATTTCGTCAGTAGCATAATCCGTCATATCTTCGGTAAGGGCAGAGGCAAACACTCCCTGCAAATACGTAACGGCAAGCAGACGTTTCATCACTGTGGTGTATGGTGCAAGCACTACTGCATCCTGGTCTTGTCCCATGGAGTTGTAGCCTTTGGCTTTAAGCACACCTACCACACGAAGCGGTATTTTACTGAAACGAATAATCTTACCTACCGGATCACTTCCGTCCGGAAAAAGATTGTCTACTATAGTCTTTCCAATCACACATACTTTGGCCGAACTCTGTATGTCGGCTTCAGTGAACATCTCTCCGTTTTCAACAGTCAGCTGGCGGATGTCGAGGTATTCTGTTCCGACACCGTTCACGGAAGCTGGGTAGTTGTTGTTTCCGGCAATGAGTTGCCCCGATGATGAAACATTGGGACTGATGGCGGACAGAAAACTTGTCTCATCACGCAAGGCTTCGTAGTCGGCAAGCTTCAAAGTCTGCATAGCAGACGGGTCTTGCCGGACACCTCCACGCATATCGGCTCCCGGATGAATCATAATCATGTTCGATCCCATTTCGGAAATCTGCTGCTGGATGCTTTTCTTCGAACCTTGTCCGATAGCCAGCATCGTGATGACAGAAGCAACACCGATAATGATACCGAGCATGGTGAGAAAAGCACGCAGCTTATTGTTCGCCAATGCCCGGAGAGCTATCTTAAATAAATTAGTTCCATTCATAATGAATAATTTGCTAATTTGTCCATATACTAATGGGGCAATTTCCTGAAGGTATACTCTCCCAACTTGTTTATTGTACAGCCAATCGGCACATTAGTATATCGGCACATTGAATAATTATTAATCCTCGTCGTTTTTCGGCAATGCGGCCAGCGCTTCGGCGGCAGACAGAATTTTCGGGTTGGTTGTATCTTCTATAACCTGACCGTCACGCAGACGGATATTCCGGCTGCTATATTGCGAAAGTTCGGGATTATGTGTTACAAAGATAATCGTACGTCCCTCTGCATGAAGCTTTTGAAACAGTACAAGTATCTCGAAAGAGGTACGGCTATCGAGGTTTCCGGTCGCTTCGTCGGCAAGAATCACTGCCGGATTGTTGACCAATGCGCGTGCGATGGCAACGCGTTGCATCTGTCCACCGGACATCTGGTTGGATTTATGTTCCAGACGGTCTCCCAATCCTACAGCCTGTAGGGATTCGATGGCGCGGCGACGGCGTTCGGAAGCGCTCACGGCAGAGTTGTACATAAGCGGTAGTTCCACATTTTCTACAGCCGTCGTTTTAGGTAACAAGTTGTAGCTTTGGAACACGAAGCCAATCTTCCGGTTTCTTAGTACTGCACGTTGAGGCTTGCTCATCGTACGTACGGGAATATCGTCGAGCAGATATTCTCCACTGGTCGGGGTGTCCAGGCAGCCTAATATATTAAGCAGCGTGGATTTTCCCGAACCGGAAGTCCCCATGATGGTAACAAACTCTCCTTCATTGATATTGAACGAAACGCCCCGCAATGCGTGGACGGTTTCGTCGCCTACCTGAAAGTTACGTTTGATATTTTGTATTTCAATTACTTTTTTCATCGTAAATAATGTGTTAATGTGCCAATAACGGATTGGCACATTGAATAATTATTTTTTCTTCTTACTTCCCGGAGGGCCAGGCATGAACGGACTTCTTTCTCCGCCACTTTCCTGATTTCCTTCAGCAGCCACATTTTCACCGGGCATTGCTCCTATGGTAGCTTCGGTCACTACTTTTGTTCCTTCGGAAATGCCACTGATAATTTCTGTAGATATACCGTTGCTGATTCCTACTTCTACCGGATGAGCGGTGAATGTGGTTCCTTCACGAGTCCAGAGTTTATGTTCGCCTTCGCAATCTTTTACGATGTCATTATTACCGATTAACGGTTTTTCAGGTGTGAATCGCAGCGCTTTGTTCGGGACAGACAACACATCCTTTTTATCAAGAATATAGATCGTGACATTAGCTGTCAAACGAGGTTTCAGTTTCAAATCAGGGTTGGGAGCAGAGATTACAACTTCATAAGTAACTACTGTAGTGGTGGTGCTTGTACTGCTCGTACTGCTTGCATCTCCCAGACGAATTTGTGTAACTACGCCTTCGAATACATCATTCGGATAAGCATCTACCGTGAAGCTGGCACGCTGGCCTTCTACTACACCACCTATATCAGCTTCATCCACATCGGCTACTACCTGCATCTGTGTCAGGTCGGCAGCAATGGTGAACAGTGTCGGAGTTTCGAATCCGGAAGCAACGGTTTGTCCTGCTTCCACATCACGGCTGATGACTACTCCGTCAATCGGTGAGGTGATAGTAGCATAAGCCAGGTTACGTTCTGCTTTTGCGAGCGATGCCTTACTGCTATCATAGCTACTTTTCGCTTTCTGATAGTTGTAGAGGGCCTGTTCGAAATCCGTATCACTAATCAGTGACTTTTCGTGTAAGCCTTTGCTACGTTCATAATTCTTCTTCTGATATTCATATTCGGCTTTTGCACCATCGTACGTTGCCTGTTGTGATGCCAATTCACTTTGCAATGTGGCACGGTCCATTTCGGCAATCAACTGTCCTTTGGTTACTACCGAGTTGTAATCTACGTAAATCTTGTCGATGATACCGGAAACCTGCGTACCGACTTCTACTTCCGTCACCGGTTCGATGGTTCCGGTAGCAGTGACCGAATTTGAAATATCGCCTTTGCTCACGTTGGCAGTGGCGTAGGTGACTTTGTGCTTGGCCGGTGAACCTGCAAAGAACCAGATTCCTGCACCTGCTACCACAACGACTGCCACAGCGATTAAGATAATCTTTTTCGTTTTCATTCGTTTATTATGCTTTTATTTATAATGCTAATTGATCTCCCTGATAGAACTTCAGCAACTGCGTATTCAGTATGGCCATATATTTGGCTTGAAGCTGTTCCTGCTGTGCTTGTAGCAAGTTGTTCTTTTCAGTAAGAAGTTCTATGGTATTCTTCATTCCCAGATTAAACTGTTCGCTAATCAACTCATAGCTGATTTGTGTACTCTTCAACTTCTCGTTTGCTGCTGCATAACGTTGCTGTGCACTGTTAGCATCCAGCCAGAGTCCTTCGATGGTCTTGTACAGAGTTTTTTGTTCGTCAAGCAAGGATAACATGCTCGTCTCGTATTGCAATTTTGCTTTCTGTACGGCACTTTTAGTTTGACGGTTATTGAAGATCGGCACACTGACAGACAATCCGATCGAATTGTTCCATCCGTTTTTCACTTGCTCTCCGAAAGTGAAGTCGCTGCCGCTGGTGTGGTTGGTTCCGATTCCTGCGCTAAGGCTGATTGTGGGCAAATAACTTGATTTGGCAATACCGATACCCAGTTCGGAAGCCTCTACATTAAGTTTGCTAGCTTCAATCTCCGGGCGAAGACTCAATGCACGAATGTACACATCTTTTTTGGTAGGCAACGGAGCCAGTACATTTTCGTCGGACAGGGCAGGGAGGTAGATGTTCATTTCATTCTCCCCATCCAGTTCGAGCAATTGTTTCAGTTGTAATTTGTAATCTTCAAGAGTGGCTTGCGCTGTGACAAGTTGGTATCGGTCTGTGCTCACCTGTGCTTCCAGTTGGGCGAAGTCGCTTTTGGCAATACTTCCGGCGTTCAGAAGTTCCTGTCCGCGGTCACGCTGCGCAATAGAGACTTGCAGGGTACTTTCGTTTACTTTGACAGACTCGGCTGCATAAAGAATCTGGATATACACTTGGGCGATAGATTCCTGAATGTTATTTTCGGAAGTCGCTACGTCCAGTTCGGCTACCTGATTGTTCAACTTTTCCTGCTGGATGGTTTTCAGTCTTTTATTACCATTATATAGAGTCCACGACGCATTCAGTCCATAATTACCATTGTAGCTCGTTTTACTATTGCTACTGATAATTTCGCTGCCGCTTACCCGACTACTCGTCTCCTGATACGGACGATTCACCACCTGCTGGCTGGTAGAGAACGAAAGACTGGGAAACAAGGCAGCCTTAGCTGTCTTTACATCAATCTGCGTGCTGGCCGCAGTGATCCGGTTCTTGCGAATCGTGATGTTCTGCTCTTTTGCGTAGTCGATGCATGACTGCAAATCCCATTGAGCCGGAATTTTCGTTTCTTTCAGCGTATCGACTTGCAGCGGAGAAACTTGGGCAGATATGCCGGACAGCATACCTGCTCCAAGAAATGTCATCACTGTCAATCTTCTTACATTTATCATATTCATACTTCTATTGATTTACTGTTAGCGAAGGTACGTACATATTATATATGCCGCAAAAACGATAGACGGATGACGTAATTTCGCCGTTAAATGTTTTTTTTCTGTCGATAGGCAGGTTTTTGAAGAAAAACACAACAAATCCCACAACTTTTTTGACTAGTTGTTTGTTTTAATTATAAAAAATGTATATTTGTACTCATTACAAATTATAACGTCAACATATGAAGAATACACTGCTTACGATCTGGAACTTCTATTTGGAGGGCTTCCGTAGTATGACCTTGGGGCGTACCCTGTGGGTTATCATTCTGCTGAAATTATTCGTCATGTTCTTCATCCTTAAAATGTTCTTTTTCCCTGATTTCCTCCGTGACCATCCTACGGATGACGACAAGGGAACATACGTGGGAAACGAACTGATAGAACGTGCCATCCCCGGTAAATCTACTGATTTTTAACTCTTAAACTACATAGGATTATGATTGAAAGTATTGACACCTCGCTGATCGATTGGTCGAGAGCCCAATTTGCGATGACAGCCATGTACCACTGGATTTTTGTTCCTCTCACACTCGGACTGGCAGTGGTGATGGGAATCATGGAGACGCTGTATTATAAAACAGGCAATGAATTTTGGAAAAAGACTGCCCAGTTTTGGATGAAACTCTTCGGTATAAACTTTGCCATTGGTGTGGCAACCGGTTTGATTCTGGAGTTTGAGTTCGGTACGAACTGGAGCAATTATTCATGGTTTGTAGGAGATATCTTCGGTGCTCCGTTGGCTATTGAAGGTATTTTGGCATTCTTTATGGAAGCCACATTTATCGCCGTCATGTTCTTTGGATGGGGCAAAGTAAGTAAACGTTTCCACTTGGCTTCTACCTGGCTTACAGGCTTGGGGGCTACGATTTCTGCCTGGTGGATTCTCGTTGCCAACGCATGGATGCAGCATCCGGTAGGTATGGAATTCAATCCTGATACAGTTCGTAACGAGATGGTAGATTTCTGGGCAGTGGCTACGTCACCTGTAGCGGTCAATAAATTCTTCCATACGGTATTGTCCGGCTGGGTGCTGGGTGCTATTTTTGTAGTCGGCATCAGTTGCTGGTATCTGCTGAAGAAACGTAATCGTGAGTTTGCGCTTGCCAGCATTAAGATTGGGGCGATTTTTGGATTAGTAGCATCGTTGCTTTCTGTTTGGACGGGTGATGGTTCCGGTTATCAGATTGCCCAGACGCAACCGATGAAACTGGCTGCCGTGGAAGGTCTGTATGAAGGCGGCACTAATGTAGGTCTGGTTGGAATAGGAGTGTTGAACCCGGAAAAGAAGACTTACAACGATGGGAAAGATCCTTTCCTCTTCCGTTTTGAAATCCCCAGCATGCTTTCTTTCCTTGCAGAACGTAATGTAGACGGCTACGTTCCTGGTATTACAAATATCATCGAGGGTGGTTATCAACAGAAAGACGGATCGACAGCTCTTTCTGCTGCCGAGAAGATAGAACGTGGAAAAACGGCTATCGGTGCATTGGCTGCCTATCGTGCAGCAAAGAGTGCAGGACATGAGGAAGATGCTCAAATTGCATATAAAGTATTACAGGAAAATATTCCATATTTCGGTTACGGATATATCAAAGATGTGAACCAACTGGTTCCGAATGTTCCTCTGAACTTTTATGCATTCCGTGTAATGGTAATCTTGGGCGGATACTTCATCCTGTTCTTTATTGTCGTTCTCTTCTTTATCTATAAGAAAGATTTAAGCCAGATGCGTTGGATGCACTGGATTGCTCTGCTGACAATTCCTTTGGGATACATCGCCGGACAAGCCGGATGGGTGGTTGCCGAATGTGGGCGTCAACCGTGGGCTATCCGTGATATGCTGCCGACAATGGCTGCCATCTCCAAACTGGATGTAAGCTCTGTACAAACGACTTTCTTTATCTTCCTGCTCCTGTTTACAGTGATGCTGATTGCAGGTGTCGGAATTATGGTAAAGGCTATTAAAAAAGGACCGGAGAATTGATAATTACCTATTACTCATTACTTAATATTTTAGCTATATGTATATATTTTTGCAACAATATTGGTGGCTTGTCGTTTCCTTGTTAGGAGCCATACTCGTGTTCTTATTGTTTGTACAAGGAGGTAATTCTTTGTTGTTCTGCTTGGGTAAAACCGAGGAACATCGTAAGATGATGGTGAATTCTACCGGACGTAAGTGGGAGTTTACGTTTACTACATTGGTTACATTTGGAGGAGCTTTCTTCGCTTCTTTCCCCTTGTTTTACAGTACCAGTTTCGGCGGTGCATATTGGCTTTGGATGATTATACTTTTCAGTTTTGTATTGCAGGCTGTCAGTTATGAGTTTCAGAGTAAAGCCGGAAATCTGTTAGGTAAAAAGACATACCGGACTTTTTTGGTGATTAATGGAGTGGTAGGTCCTGTGTTACTTGGTGGGGCAGTGGCTACTTTCTTTACCGGTTCTGATTTCTATATTAATAAGGCCAATATGACAGATACCATTATGCCGGTAATCAGTCATTGGGGAAATGGCTGGCACGGATTGGATGCACTGACCAACATTTGGAATGTTATTCTTGGATTGGCTGTCTTCTTCCTTGCCCGTGTGTTGGGATCTCTCTATTTCATTAATAATATTGATGATAAAGAGCTGACCGATAAATGTCGTCGTGCAGTACGCAATAATACAGTCTTGTTCCTTGTATTCTTTTTGGCATTTGTCATTCGTACATTGGTATCTGATGGCTTTGCCGTTAATCCGGATACACAGGAAATTTATATGCAGCCATATAAGTATCTCACTAACTTTATCGAAATGCCGGTAGTGCTGGCTTTATTCCTGATTGGTGTGGTACTGGTTCTTTTCGGCATTGGAAAGACATTGCTTAAAAAGACGTTTGATAAAGGAATCTGGTTTACGGGAATCGGTACGGTACTGACTGTTTTATCTTTATTGCTGGTAGCAGGGTACAACAATACCGCTTATTATCCGTCATATACAGACCTGCAAAGCTCATTAACTTTAGCCAATAGCTGTTCCAGCGAATTTACACTAAAGACAATGGCCTATGTCTCTATTCTTGTTCCATTCGTAATTGCATATATTTTCTATGCTTGGCGTAGTATCGATCGTCACAAAATTACCGAGAAAGAAATGGATGAAGGAGGACACTCATATTAATACTTTGTCCACATAGAATTTCGAATTGAGATTCTTGTAGGAACAAATAAACTCCCCTTATTTAATTCTCTATGTCATGGTAGAGAAGTTAAATGAGGGGAGTTTTTATATATAAGCCTTTTCTATCTTTTCGGATATATCGCTTTTTATTTATTGACTATATTCTCCGGTTTTCCGGCAATGTAAGCCTGAAGGTTACTGATTGCAATATTCATCAGACGTTCACGAGCCTCGATGGTTGCCCAGGCAATGTGCGGAGTGATGTAGCAGTTCTTTGCAGTAAGTAATGGATTGTCGGCACAAGGTGGTTCAGTAGAAAGCACGTCTACTCCGGCTGCATAAATCTTGCCACTGTTCAAAGCGTCTGCAAGGTCTTGTTCGTTGATAAGCGGGCCGCGACCGGTGTTGATTAAAATAGCTGTCGGCTTCATCATACCCAGACGGCGTGCATTTACCATTTCGCGTGTCTCCGGAGTAAGCGGGCAGTGCAAACTGATAATATCACATTCGCTGAACAACTGATCTAAATCCATCTTCTTGATTTCCGGTGGCAACTGGAAGTGAGATTTGGAAGTCAATGCATACACTTGCATACCGAAACCGATGGCAACGCGCGCTGTGGTATATCCGGTATTTCCCAGTCCTACCAGACCGATTTTCTTTTCCCGCAGTTCCATCAACGGAGTATCCCAAAAACAGAAATCCTTGTTGTTAGCCCAACGACCTTTATGCACTTCTTCAGAGTGGTGTTGCACTTGTTGAGTGATGTTCAGGATATGCGCAAATACCATTTGAGCAACGGAAGCGGTGCTGTATGAAGGAATATTAGTAACGACGATTCCCCGTTCTTTTGCAGCAGCTGTGTCTACCACATTGTATCCGGTAGCCAACACACCGATATATTTCAGTTCGGGCAGTGCAGCCATGTGGTCTGCATTGATGATTACCTTGTTAGTCAGAATTGCTTCTGCACCGGCTGCACGTTCTAATACCTCTTCCGGAGCTGTACGATCATAAATTGTACATTCTCCAAGAACTTTCATACCTTCCCAAGATAAATCTCCGGGATTGGCGGCATAGCCGTCTAAAACTACAATCTTCATTTCAATTTCAATATTATTAATATGTTATAATGTTTCCTACTGCTTTATTTTGCTTTCGGCTTCTCTTACAGAAGGGAGTGACTTATTTTACGAACGCTTATTTCTTAAATTTGTCTCCCCACAACTGTATCATTCGCTCGGCATGTTTCTGTTCTGCCGGATTGTTTTGCGGTTGCCATATCCGTTTGTCTTTCAGCTCGTCCGGAAGAAATTGCTGTTTGACAAAGTTACCTTCATAGCTGTGCGCATATTTATATTCCTGTCCGTATCCCAACTGTTTCATCAGTTTGGTCGGAGCATTGCGCAGATGCAAGGGCACAGGCAGATTACCGGTTGAACGGACTAGCTCCAGTGCATCGTTAATCGCACTGTATGCCGAATTACTTTTTGGACTGGTAGCCAGATAAATCGTTGTTTCAGCCAAAGGAATCCGTCCTTCGGGCCAACCGATTTTCATCAATGTATCAAAGCACGCATTAGCGAGAAGCAATGCATTCGGGTTTGCCAGACCAATATCCTCGGCAGCCGAGATCACCAGTCGGCGGGCAATGAAAGCCGGATCTTCGCCTCCTTCCACCATACGGGCAAGCCAGTAGATCGCTCCGTCAGGATCGCTGCCGCGGATAGACTTGATGAAAGCCGAGATAATGTCATAATGCATCTCTCCATCCTTGTCATAAGCCAGTGGATTCTGTTGCAAGCGTTCGGTCACCATTTCATCGGTGATGACAACTGTTTCCTCCGTCTCCGATTGCACAACAAGTTCCAATATATTAAGCAGCTTGCGGGCATCTCCACCGGAGAAGCGCAACATAGCTGTTGTTTCTTTCAATTCAATTTTTCGTTCCTTCAGTATGGCATCTGTGGTGATGGCACGTTGCAGAAGTTCCAGCAAATCTTCTTTTTCCAAAGATTTGAGTACATAAAGCTGGCAACGGGATAGGAGAGGGCGGATGACCTCAAACGACGGATTCTCCGTTGTTGCGCCAATCAGCGTGACTGTTCCGTTCTCTACCGCTCCCAACAGAGAGTCCTGCTGCGACTTGCTGAACCGATGGATTTCATCGATAAACAGAATCGGACTGGACTGCGAAAAGAAACGATTGCTCTTGGCACGGTCTATCACTTCGCGTACATCCTTCACACCGGAAGTCACAGCACTCAAAGTATAGAAAGGCGTTTCCAGTTTGTTGGCAATGATCTGTGCAAGAGTTGTTTTACCTACTCCGGGAGGTCCCCAGAGAATAAAAGAAGAGATGCGTCCTGCGTCAATCATCTTCCGCAAGATGGCTCCCGGTCCAACTAAATGTTTCTGACCGATATATTCATCCAAAGTTTTTGGCCGTAACCGTTCTGCTAAAGGTTGCATAATTTTTTAGAATACCATTAATACCATGAAACGAATACCGTTTTTGTTGATACCCGGATTATCACGATAAGTGAAACGATGTACATATTCAACATGCAGCAACTTGAAAATGTTGTAGATACCTACACTTCCTTCAATATAAGGCACTTTCGGGTCCATCACGAAACTGGTGAACTTACCGTCGCGTGTCGGGAAACGGAACAAATCGGGATTGTTGCTCTTAAACGGATTATTCTTATCCGTCAATGTTCCCCACAAAGCACGTACGCGGAACATTTCCCTCCATTTCAAATTCTTGATGAGAGGAATACGGTTGAATAGTTTTCCATTCATATCATAAGATAATGACATGGAAGCGTAACGGTCGTTCAGGAATTCCATGTTATTAATCAAGTTGAACGTTTCGCGCTGGGTGATGTAGGACAAGTTAGCTTCCGGCAAGATCAACAACGGGAAAGGAACCGTGTTCCATTCAGCACCTGCTTTTAAGCTACAATCAATCTTTCCCCAGGAAGCGGGGAGCCAGAAACGTTTCCATACACTTGCTTCCGTACGGTTAAAACTGTAATCTCCACCTAGTACTCCTTTGAAACCCATAGCATGAGTCAGGGTAAAGATAGGAGCATCCAGCGATACAGGTACGCGGCGTTGTTTGGAGTTGACAAATGATTCGCCCGGAGCATAACGTAGTGTCAGACTTGCTTCCGAAGTCGTGACATCATGCACACGGGTTTGCGCGGCATCATTGCGCAGATATTCCAGTTTGCCGGTAGGCTCGTCGTTACGATGGCGCAGCATGGCTTTCACTCCGAATCCTGTCAGCGTTTCAAGTTCATAATTAATGGTGGCATCGCGCATATACGACATCTGGTCTACTGTCGTTGTTTTTACCGACAGGAAGATATTGTCTTTATCTGTGAACAGGAATTTATCCATCGGAGACATTACGTCATAACTGTACGAAGCCGAAAGATAATGTTTCGGGAATTCCCAGACAACATAATCGCGTTTATTGAATGAATAAGTCACCGTACCGCTATATTTCCAGCGTTCGTCTTTTAGACCGTAAGCTCCGTATCCGTTCAAGAACCAGTGTTTATGGAAATGAGCTGTTGTCATGCCGCTTAACCGGAAACGGGTACCATCAATGTAGTTGCTCGAAATCATGGTGTTGATAGGACCGATATCCACTTTGCTCGGATGGCCTTTGCTTCCTGTTTCCACAAAGTTTTCGATCAGCGCTTTCGCTCCGAAGATGATGTATTTGAATCCCGGTATCTGTTCGAGGCGGTTAACGAATACATCCATCGAACTTTCTTTCTTCGTCAGCGGTACTTGACGAACACTTGCCCAATACTCATCGCTTTTCGAAAGCATATCCGCTTCTTTTATCACGCTGCCTTTCAATCGGAACAGTCGTTGTTCGATAGGATCGAATTTATAATTACTATATTTCGTAGTTCGTTCCACCTGCAATCCGCCTGCTGTTTTGTTGGAATTCCAGGACAGGTCTACGGTCATGTTATCATCCGCCAATACCCAGTTTCCGTTAGGGAGTTGCTCGTATTGTTGCACGATGTCCATACGGTTGACGAAGTTTACTCCGGTCTTTTTAGGCAGGTTCATCGTACATTTCTGAACGGCATAAGTAGAGTCGTTCAATACATACAGATGTCCGGTGAATCCGAAGTCCTGCGAGTTTTGCGGAACAAACGTGAGGTGAACACATTCGCGCTTGTTTACCATCAATGTGTCCATCAGATAATATTTATAAAATGAGATGGCATTGTTACCGATCGGACTGACGAAACGCTGCTGGAGCAATCGGATATCGTCGTCGTAGATATTGATGTCGGCAAATACGTCTTTCAATACAGTGCCGAGCATATCTCCCGTAGAGAAAAATTCTTCTATACCATTGGAATTCTTTCCTTTGATAATCGTTTTCTTGTTTTCGGGATTTTTGCGGTAGATGGTTTGCGAGGACGTTTCCTGTACGGAAATAGGGAGAATCAACTTATTGGTTGTTTCCGACACTTCCACCTGATCTCTTAAGAATGAATATTTCTTGTAGATACCTTTTTCGAGCTTTTCCGGTGTGAGGTCGTTGATGGACATTTTCATCTTCTCGTACTTGTCGTACTGATAGTACTCGTTCACTTCGAGGACTTGTGCCTTTTTGTGTTCGATTACCTTCTTCATGAACTCCACTGCCGGATTGTTCTTGCGGGAATATTTCTCCTTTTGAGGCTTCACGATCACTTCGTTCAGGAGCACATTGTCCGGAGCTAACTTAACGTTCACTGTCTGATTGTTGGAACCGACTCGAACCGTTTTACTGATATAACCTACAGCGGAGAACACCAGTGTTCCTCCGTTTCTGCGGGCTTCAAGACTGTATTCTCCGTCAATATTGGTGATAGTACCCATATCTCTCTTTTCCTGGTAGTAGACAGAGATATACATCAATGGCTCGTGGGTAACCGAATCAGTGACTACCCCTTTAATTTGCTGCGCAAAAGCATTGGAAGCTACCAATACGAGTAAGAACAGTATAAGTATTTTGTTATATCGTTGTATCATAACGTTTGTAGTAGGGCTGCAAAGTTAACAAATAACTCTAAGGATAACAGAATATATAACTTTTTTTACCCATCGTTTTTGGTTGTTTACAAGCATATATCGCCCGGTAATCCAAGGAATATTCCTTTGTTAATCCTTTTGATAAGGCTGTTTCAGCACTTTGTTCTCCCGGTCCCGATATTTGAAACCTTTGCTCTCGTTGTAGGGCACTTTTTGTTTCGACACTTGACACTTTTTGTTTCCCGGCATGAAACTGTTGGTTTCTCGGTGTGAAACACTTTGTTTCTCGGTGTGAAACACTTTGTTTCCCGGTGTGAAACTATTAGTTTCAAGGCGTGAAACTAACAGTCCCATGCCGGGAAACGGAATGGAACATGCCGGGTAAATGTTATTTGCTCGTAAGTATCTGTACAATACGCTCTGCGGTACGTCCGTCCCAACGTTCGGGAAGTTCGCCACGTTTCCATTCACCGTGCATCAGTGTATCCATTGTTTTGGCAAGCAGAGCAGGATCTTCTCCGACAAGTTCGTTGGTTCCCATGCGCCACGTTTCCGGATGTTCGGCATACGTGTTGAGCGTGATACAAGGAATACCCAGGAAGGTCGCTTCTTCGGCTACGTTTCCTGAATCTGTTATGATTCCTTTTGCCTTGTTTATCAGATAACCGAAGAACAGGTAATTCTGCGGAGGCATTATGTGGAGGTTCGGAGCTTCGATGCCTAATTCTTTGATGGCATTTCGTACGTATGTGTGCAGCGGTGCTACGATAGGCATACCGGCAGATTTTTCAATGATTGTTTTCAGCAACTGACGCAGATTCTCTTTGTTGTTTAGCAATACGCGACGGTTGAGGGTGAGCAAGAGATAATTTCCCTCTTGCAGCCCCAATACGGAAAACCATATAGGTTTGAGCAAACGGTTCCGGTTGTAGCGGATGGCATCAATCAGAATGTTGCCTACATAATATACGTTTTCGCTTTCTGTTCCCGTCTGGTTCAGGTTACGGTTGGCAACCATGCCGGCTGTGAACAGATAGTCGGATAGTCCGTCTGTAATCATGCGGTTGACTTCTTTTGGCATTTTCATATCGAAAGAACGGGTTCCGGCTACGAGATGTGCTACCTTGATACCTTGTTTCTTGGCAACGATGGCACAACTCATGGTTGCGGTCAAGTCGTCTACCACAAGGACTACGTGTGCCGGATTCTCCGTCAGCTCCTGTTCGAAGGCTACCATGATTCCGGCTGTCAAACTCGTTGGATTACTACTTTCCACTCCCAGATAAACATCAGGAGCTTTCATGTCGAGGTCCGAAAAGAGAGAAGCATCCAGACTTGTATCGTCTTTCCTTCCTGTATATACCAGTCGGTAAGAGATACTTTTACCCAGCGCCCGTGCGGCTTCAATAGCGCGTGTAATGGGAGCTATCTTCATAAAATTGGGGCGTGCCCCCGCAACAATTGTTATTTTCATATTGTTTCTATCTTATTCGGTTTAATTCGTGAAGCAAAAGTACATTTTCTTACGGAATTTATTCGTTACTTTGCATACAAAATAACAAATATATGCCCACATTCGTTCAAATTCTTGATTTTATAGGCACATTTGCCTTTGCTATAAGTGGCATCCGGCTGGCTTCGGCGAAACGTTTCGACTGGTTTGGTGCTTATGTGGTAGGACTTGCTACTGCTATCGGTGGCGGTACTATTCGTGATGTCCTGCTCGACGTGACACCGGGGTGGATGACCGACCCTATATATCTGATTTGTACGGGACTGGCTTTGCTGTGGGTAATCTGTTTCGGACGTTGGCTCATCCGGCTCAATAATACTTTCTTTATTTTCGATACCATTGGCTTGGCATTGTTTACCGTGGTAGGTGTAGGCAAGAGCATTGCTTTAGGTTATCCTTTCTGGGTGGCTATTATCATGGGTAGCATTACAGGAGCAGCCGGTGGAGTGATTCGTGACGTATTTATCAATGAAATACCTCTTATCTTCCGAAAAGAAATTTATGCAATGGCCTGCGTTGTAGGCGGTATTGCATACTGGCTGTGCGACGTTGCAGGTCTGGAATCATACGCCTGTCAGTTGATTGGCGGACTGGCGGTATTCCTGACCCGCATCTTAGCTGTCAAATATCACATTTGCCTACCTATATTAAAAGGTAGTGAAGAGCCGGAAGAATAAGGACGGCATTATTTTTCCTCCTTTATATCCAGTTCTCCTTGAAAACTAATGGACTGACGGTTTTGCATATTGACATCGATACTTGCCGAACCATTGGGAAATACTTTGGCTCTGAATTCATATCTGTCTTCAGGATTACGTGCGACGAACTTGATAACGGCATTCCCTTTTTTATCCATTTCCACATTATATTCTTTGAGGATGGTTTTGAAGTTAAGTCCGTCACCTCCGCCATACGGAATGCTATAAGCCCGTCCATAATAAGGCAAGTAAGAAATAACCGAATCATTTCTGATTGTCAGTGAGTAGGAAGATGTCAAAGGGATGGAGCGTCCGCGCATCGGCATGGCAGTGTTGACATCTATCTTGTAATTTTCAGATTCAATTAGTTTCATTACTGCTTCTTTCTTCTGTTCCTTCTTTTCCTTTTTACTTTGTTGAGCCGAAAGGGTAGGGATGCCCACTAGCAAGGCTAGTAACAGCATAAAGATTTGCTTCTTCGTTCTCATATCAGTTTGCATTTAGGTTGATGTATATATGTATAACAATCAAATATACTAAAAAGACAGGGATACTTCTGTTTCTTTTAATGAAAATTAAACAGAACCCCCTGTTATTTATGAGTTTAGCCCGATTTAGAACTGTTCCAGTATTTCGATTCGTTTTTCGATGGGAGGATGAGTGGCAAACAATCCGCTAAGTCCGCTGAATATACTTTTAGATGCCTTTTGGGGGTTCTGAATAAATAATTGTGCCACGTCTTTCCTTTCTACTGCTTCGATAGCGGGATCTGCTGATATTTTGCGGAGAGCGTTGGCCAGTGCCAACGGATTCTTCGTCATTTCTGCCGAACCTGCATCTGCCATATATTCGCGTTTGCGTGAGATGGCAAAACGCATCAGGCTTGCAAAAAGATAACCGATGGCGGCTATCACTAAAGCAATAAGAATAAAAAGAACCACACCGCCGCTACCTTTACTATTACTACGCACGCGTATGTGTGTAATGGCATAAAACGTGATTTCTGTCAGCATGGAGAAGATACCGACAAAGACAATGGAAATAATCAGCAGGCGTACATCGCGGTTGCGGATGTGACTTAGCTCGTGCGCGATGACTGCTTCCAGTTCCTCATCATTTAGTTTCCGGATGATGCCCTCCGAGAGAGTAACGGTGTATGTGCGTTCGTTGATACCGCTGGCAAATGCATTCAGGGAACTGTCATAGATGATATTGATTTTCGGCATTTTCATGCCTTGAGACATACAGAGGTTTTCCACTAGATTATAAACTCGTTTATTCTCCTGACGGTTCAGCGGCTTGGAGCCGGTGGCGGAATTGATAATGCTTGTGTTAGCCCAATAGGCAATCAGAAACCAGATTAATACAATCCCCATGGTATATGGTAACGAAGAGAAGAAGAAATGATTGACTATTGGCATCATTTCGACTTCCATATCCTCTTTATATCCCATAAAAGTCAGCAGGTAGCAGGCCAAATAGAGGAGTGCTGCCACGAGACAGGGAAACAGGAATAGTAGAAACGCAGAGCGCAGATTATTCCGGCTCTGCTGTGTTTGGATTCCGACGTATTGCATGCGTGTTCGACTTTTGTAATTGGATGGACGGTGTATATAAAGGTTTTAGAAACTAATTTTGGGTGCCTGCTCCAAATTCGCACGTTCGTTTTTCCCCAAGTCGAACATTATCTCTCTTTGGAATCCGGTCATTCCTGCTACGATATTCGACGGGAATGTCTGCACGGCGTTATTGTATTCTTTAGTGGCCGAGTTGAAGTAGCGGCGAACAGCAGCCAGTTTATTCTCTACGTCAGAAATTTCTTCCTGTAATTGCAGGAAATTCTGATTAGCTTTCAGATCGGGATAAGCCTCGAGAGTAATCTTCAATCCAGCAAGAGCAGAGCTTAACTGGTTTTCGGCAGCTATCTTATCATCAATCGTTTTTGCGCCAACTGCACCGTTACGTGCCTGAATCACTCGATCGAGCGTTTCCTTTTCATGTGCGGCATATCCTTTCACGGTGTCTACCAGTTGGGGAATGAGATCATGGCGTTGTTTCAACTGTACATCGATGTCGGCGAACGCATTTTCACGATTGTTTCTCAATTTCACTAATGAGTTGTACATGGAAGCAAAGATGATGCCCAGTAATACAATAATCCCTACAATAATAAGTATGGTCATAGCTTTTTGTTTTATTTAATAATATAAAATCAAAAGTAATCTATTTGGTTCTTTTAACCAAGCAGTAGGGGATAAATTTCGCAAATACCACCTAAAAACTATCAGAAAGCACCTAAAATCTGTCATTTGATAGAATTAACCCCCAAGAAATGACAAATTTTCCCCTGCTGGATACACAAAATACCTTTAAACTTGCAAATGTCGAGAAAAAACGAATATTAACCATAAAACCATTAAAGTATGAAAAGTTTAAGTTTCAGAAAAGATTTAATTGGAGTACAGGAAGAGTTGCTTCGTTTTGCTTATAAATTAACGGCCAACCGTGAAGAAGCAAATGATTTATTGCAGGAAACATCTTTAAAAGCATTAGACAATGAAGAGAAATATGTTCCGGACACAAATTTCAAAGGATGGATGTACACAATCATGCGTAACATCTTTATTAATAACTACCGTAAAATAGTACGCGATCAGACCTTTGTCGATACCACCGATAATTATTATCACTTAAATCTGCCACAAGATTCAGGATTTGAAAGTACCGAAGGTGCTTACGACTTGAAAGAGATGCATCGCATCGTCAACGCACTCCCCCGGGAGTATAAGATTCCTTTCTCCATGCACGTATCAGGTTTCAAATACCGTGAGATTGCAGAGAAATTAGGATTGCCATTAGGTACAGTGAAGAGCCGCATATTCTTCACACGTCAACGTTTACAACAAGAGTTGAAAGATTTTGTATAAATGAGGATAACGCATACAAACAAGCTTATAAGCAAAAGGAGCAAGGGGATAGATCCTCGTTGCTCCTTTCTTTTTATTTATGATTCAATTATCACTTGCCTTTCTTGTTTTTGCTTTTTTTCTTTTCTACGGCTTTTTCTTCAGATGGAAATTTAGGAACCAGATTCATCAGCCGTAATATCTGATTTTGTCGTTTTAATATGTATGACGAAGGTTTCGCCGAGTTAAACCGTATCGGATTGGGCAGAGTAGCGGCGATAAGTGCGCATTGTCCCCGGGTCAACTGGGCAGCTGTTGTTCCGAATTTGACCTTTGCGGTAGCTTGCGCGCCGTAGATGCCATTTCCCATTTCTATAGAGTTGAGATAGACTTCCATGATTCGTTCTTTCGACCAGAACAGTTCGATGAGAAACGTAAAGTAGACTTCGAGTCCCTTGCGTACCCACGAAGATTGCGGCCATAAGAACACATTCTTGGCTGTCTGCTGACTAATGGTACTTGCTCCGCGTTTCCGTTTGCGTGTTTCGTTCTCTTTCATCGCTTTCTTGATTTCTACAAGATCGAATCCGTTGTGTTCGGCAAAAC
This sequence comes from Bacteroides sp. AF32-8BH, assembly GCF_003435205.1. Lineage (NCBI taxonomy): Bacteria > Pseudomonadati > Bacteroidota > Bacteroidia > Bacteroidales > Bacteroidaceae > Bacteroides > Bacteroides sp. AF32-8BH. Next base: position 182,254 of record NZ_QVLZ01000003.1, read on the forward strand.
GGTTGTCTTCGGAGGCTATGACCGCCATCGGCAGGTTGGGAGATATCTTATCAAAAGAAACCCACGTGTGCTTCCACGTGGGTTTATCTCCTGAAAAAATCTGCTGAACACTTCGGATAACCATCAACGGAGTGACATAAACCGGCATAAACCGATACACAATCACTGCCAACAGAGTGGATGCAAAGAAGAAAATCAGCAGGTTGCGCGTATAGCGCAGAATTTTTTTAATTAGCAGCTGCTTGTGCATCTTTAATCATTTGTTCACTTGCGTACATGTATACTTCTACACGACGGTTTTGTTCGCGACCGGCAGCAGTATCATTGCTTGCAACGGGATCGCTTTCACCCATTCCCTGTACACCTTTGATCTGATTGGTGGAAACACCACAACTCAACAAATAACTAGACACGCTCTGTGCACGTTCTTGTGACAAGTTCAGATTTTTCTGCTGGCTTTGTGCGGCAGTGCTGTTTTTCCAGCCCTGGTTGTCAGTGTATCCGTAGATAGACACGTCCATATCCCGGTTCTGATTGAGCACATTGTTGGCAAACTTGCTTAAAGCAGATTTAGCAGCAGCACTTAGATTTGCATTACCGGTAGTGAAAAGAATACCCGAGTCGAATGTTACTTTCACGGCTTGCAATCCGTTGTTGTCTGTTATCTGTTCTACTTGTGCGCCTTCAATTTGTTTTGCTTCTGCTGCTGCTTTGTCCATCTTCTTACCGATAAGAGCACCCGTACCTGCACCTACTGCCGTACCGATAGCAGCACCAATAGCGGCACCTTTACCTTTACCGATAACACCTCCCAGGATTGCACCCAGTGCAGCACCCGAACCACCACCGATAGCAGCACCTTTACCAGTGTTGTTCATACTTCCACAGCTACCAAATATCATGGCAATACTCATGAAGAGAACCATAAATTTCATCTTGTTCATAATGTTGATGTTTTTTTTAAATTGGTTTATAAATAATGTTTTTATACGAATCGCTTCGTATTATAAATAACAATGCAAAGATACATATTATTTGGCAAGCATGTACTTTTTAAGTTAAAATAACTCGGATGAATCCCTTTGTTTGTTAATAAAGGAAAACGAACATTATCCTTTTATCGTTGAAGGAATACTTAAGCACTTCTTTTTGATAATAATGAACCAACTCAAAAGAATTAAACCTTTGGCAACGGTGGTGACGCAGACTGCCCACCAGATTCCTTCCACTCCCATACCCATCCGTACAAACAGGATAGCAAGCGGAATACGCATATAGTTGCAACTGATGCTGGTAATGGCAGGGGGTATTGTGCGGCCGATGCCGTAGAAAACTCCCTGCATGGTGATTTCGAGCATCATAAAGAGCTGGGAATATCCGTCGATACGAAGGAATACACCTCCGGCTTCATAAGCAGCCTGTTCGGGCACGAATATGGCGAAAACTTCGTTTCCGAAGAAAACGAATAACAAAGTACAGAGTGTACCGAAGATTCCCGTCATCCATAGGGTAGTGTACCAGGATTTAAGTACCCGTTCGATTCGTCCGGCAGCATAGTTTTGGGCGATGAAGGCACTTAGTGCGGTGGAGAATCCCTGTGAGGTGTTCCAAGTAATTGCTTCGATTTGTCCCCCGGTGGTGAACGTCATTAAGCCGATGTGCCCTCCCTGTTCGGAAGCGGTGCGGCAGAGGAACATGTTGACGAAGGCAAACAATGTATTTAAAGTCGCTACGGGTAATCCAAGTTTAAGGATTCTCCGCGTGTACTTTTTCTTTAGCCGGGTGAAGAAAGGGAAACCGCCCAGCAGCGCATCCCTGCAACGCAACTGATAGACGAAAATCAGGAAAACACTTGCTTCTGCAATCCAGGTGGCGTACGCCGCACCGTTTGTTCCCAGTCCGAAACCGAATATAAAGAGTGGGTCCAGAACGATATTCAATATCAACCCTGTGCCACTGATAAAGAACGGGACTTTGCTGCGTCCTGCTGCATTATAAATTCCGGTGAAGGCAGCGGAAAGGAAAACGAAAGGTAATCCGGTAGAAACAATCCGCAGATATTGAATGGCATTGGCTGTGATATGTTCCTCAAGTTCATAAATACGTATGATAGGTTCTGCAAATATAAAAAGGAGTCCGCCCCAGCAAATGGAAATAATCAAAGCAATCGTAATATTATGAGACGCGAAGCTGCGGGCATCTTCCTGGCTTTGCGCACCGATGGATTGTCCGACACTCACTTCAGATCCTACCTTATTTAATAAGGAGATAGAACCGGACATCCACGTCAGGATTCCGACAGAACCGATAGCGGCTACGGCTTCACTTCCCAACCGTCCTACCCATGCCATGTCTGTGAGACTATATGCCATTTGAATAAACGACGTTGCCATGATCGGCATTGCCAGATTAAACAGTTGACGATTGATAGGACCTTGTGTCAGATTCTTTATTCCTTGCATATAATTTTTCTAATCGAAATGGGGTGCAAAGATACGTAAAATTACTATCTTCGCACATCTAATTATTCATTAATCAAAGTACATAGATACTATGAAACAGAAATTTTCTACTATTTTTCTCCTGTTGCTTCTTTTGCTAGCAGGTTCACGGGTGGTAGCACAGAATGCTCCGAAGCCTTTTGATATCGAACAACCTTCACTTCGCGTATTCCTTCCTGCGCCGGAATTGGCAACGGGGCGTGCTGTGGTTGCTTGTCCGGGTGGCGGATATTCGCATTTGGCTTTCGAACATGAAGGTTGCGACTGGGCACCCTATTTCAATAAACAAGGTATTGCATTGATTGTGCTGAAATACCGTATGCCGAAGGGGGATCGTACATTGCCCATTTCAGATGCTGAAGCGGCAATGAAAGTTGTGCGTGACAGTGCTGATGTTTGGAATCTGAACCCGAATGATATAGGCATCATGGGCTCATCTGCCGGTGGACATCTGGCATCTACCATTGCCACTCACGCCAAACCCGAACTTCGTCCGAATTTCCAGATTCTTTTCTATCCTGTGATTACGATGGATAAATCATATACCCACATGGGGTCTCACGACAATCTTTTGGGAAAAAATGCTTCTGCTGAATTGGAAACGGAATATTCCAATGAAAAGCAAGTAACGAAAGATACGCCACGTGCTTTCATTGTATATAGCGACGACGATAAGACCGTTCCGCCCGCTAACGGGGTTAATTATTATTTGGCTCTGAACAAGAATAATGTGCCTTCGGTACTTCATATTTATCCTTCCGGTGGACATGGATGGGGAATTCGCGAGGGTTTCCTCTACAAGAGTGAAATGCTGAATGAGCTGACATCCTGGCTTCGTAGTTTTAAAGTGCCTCACAAAGATGCCATCCGTGTAGCTTGTATCGGCAATAGTATAACGTATGGAGCACGTATCAAGAATCGCGATCGTGATAGCTATCCTGCTGTGTTAAGTCGTATGCTGGGAGAGGCTTATTGGGTAAAGAATTTTGGAGTAAGTGCCCGCACTCTGTTGAATAAGGGCGATAATCCTTATATGAATGAAAAGGCTTATCAGGATGCGTTAGCTTTCAATCCCGATATCGTTGTCATCAAACTGGGTACGAATGACAGTAAATCGTTCAACTGGAAGTATAAAGCCGACTTCACGAAAGATCTTCAAACAATGGTTGATGCTTTCAAAGCATTGCCTTCCCAACCGAAAATTTATCTTTGTTATCCTTCCAAAGCCTATCAGACCGGAGATAATATCAATGACGATATAATCTCTAAAGAAATTATTCCGATGATAAAGAAAGTTGCTAAGAAAAACAACCTGTCCGTCATCGATCTTCATACGGCAATGGACGGAATGCCCGAACTATTCCCGGATAAGATTCATCCGAATGAAGCAGGTGCCAAAGTGATGGCAAAAGCTGTTTATCAGTCCCTGAAAAAGTAAAATGGAAACACAATAAATGCAGAATTTCCGGTTGGAACAATCTCTTTATGAGAAAGTTTCAACCGGAATTTTTTTAGTTTAACGACGAATAAACTTCTTATAATATGCTAAAAATATAACTTTCTGAAAGTCTGGTTTATGGGTAATCCGTATTTTTGCGCCCGAAAAATAATAAAATGATAAATAGCGTTATGAATAGACTACAAGATTTTACCTTTTTCTCGCAGTTGATGGCTAACGCTAATATGGGATGGTGGAAAGCCAATTTATCAACTGCGAATTATGAATGTTCTGACTTTATAGTAGAGTTATTAGGTCTGGATCAGACCGGAATTATTAGTTTTGAAGATTTCAATAAACGTATTCAGAAAGAGGAACAACTTTCTACAACTGTTCATTCCTATGGTGTGTATCAACGGTCGGAGGTGGTGTATTTGCTTGATACGGTGAAAGGACCTGTTTGGGTACGTAGCAAGGTATGTTTTCAAGAAACGGATGAAAACGGAAACGAAATCATTTATGGTATATCCGAAGTGCAAGATGGTCCTGATATGGCATCTGCTTATCAAGCTTTGCAATACAGTGAGCGTCTCTTATCTAACATTTTCAAGTATTTGCCTATTGGTATCGAATTATACGATATGAATGGGGTATTGGTGGATTTGAACGATAAGGAATTGGAGATGTTTCATATAGAGAAGAAGGAAGATGTATTGGGTATCAATATTTTTGAGAACCCTATTTTTCCGAAAGAAATGAAAGAACGGCTGAAGAAAAATGAAGATGCCGACTTTACTTTCCGTTATGACTTCTCGAAGGTTGGTTCGTATTATCAGAATACCCAGAAACAGGGCACAATTGATTTAGTGACTAAAGTGACTACATTATATGATAGCGAACACCAACCGATAAACTATCTGTTGATTAATGCGGATAAGACAGAAACAACGGTAGCCTATAATAAGATTCAGGAGTTTGAGGAGTTTTTTGAACTGGTCGGTGATTATGCCAAGGTCGGTTATGCCCACTTCAATGTTTTGAGTGGACACGGCTATGCCCAAAAAAGCTGGTACAGAAATGTGGGTGAAGCGGATGAAACTCCGTTGTCCGACATCTTTGGCACATACCGGCATTTCCACCCCGATGACCGTGCCTTGTTGATTCGTTTTCTGGACGACGCACGAAATGGACTTACTACCAAACTTAGCAAAGAGATGCGTGTCCTTAGGGAGGATGGCACATACACATGGACGCATGTCAATCTGTTAGTAAAGAAATATGCCCCGCAAGACCGGATTATCGAGATTATCAGCATCAATTATGATATCACAGAACTGAAAAGGACAGAAGAAATGCTTGTCAAGGCACGTGATAAAGCTGAAGCATCCGATCGGTTAAAGTCTGCTTTCCTGGCTAATATGAGTCACGAAATCCGTACTCCTTTAAATGCTATTGTCGGCTTTTCAAGTCTGTTGACTAGTACGGAAAATGCAGCGGAAAAGGAACTTTATAATTCTCTGATTGGACATAACAACAAACTTTTATTAAATCTGATTAATGATGTAATTGATCTTTCTAAAATAGAATCCGGTTATCTGGAATTGCGTCCGGACTGGGTTAACCTTACCGAGCTTTTTGACGAGAGTGTAGCGGAGTATGCTCATCAAGTACCATCCGGCGTTGAACTTCTGACTAACTATCCGGCACATGATTCTCTGGTAGAACTGGATAGACTGCGTATCAAACAGATCTTGAGTAATTTCCTTTCGAATGCCTTAAAGAACACTACCACCGGACATGTGGAAGTCTTCTATGAGGTAGACCACCAATCTGTCAGAATCGGTGTTAAAGATACCGGTCGGGGCATCCCGCAGAATATGCTTGAAAAGATATTCGAAAGGTTTGAAAAATTGGATTCCTTTGCTCAAGGGGCCGGTCTGGGCTTACCTATCTGCAAACTGATCGTCGAGAAGATGAACGGGCGGATATTAGTCGATTCCCAACTGGGGATAGGTACTACTTTTATAATCGAATTACCGTGTCGCTCTATGCTTGTTGAATAAGTATATGTGAAGAACATTAAAAGAAAAATCCCTTGATAACGACTGATTATCAAGGGATTAATTTTATGTTTTGTGATCCGCCTGGGGTTTTCACCGTAGCGGTCTATATCTTTGATTTATAAGCTCTTGTAAACCTTGAAAAATTGTACCGTAACGAATTAGTAACGATTTATAGGAACGCTTGTTGTCAGTGAGAGGCATTCGTTTGTCAGCCGTTCTCTGATGCCGCAAAGATAGAGCATTACTTTTTATTTTCCAAACATTTGATTATTAAATCTTTAAAAAAAGATCCCCAGTGCAAGGGGCGAACCTATATATATGGATAGGTTTGCCCCTTGCACCGGGCGGATGCTGCATCAGTCCTACAGCCTTGCCGTCCGCCTCGATACCGCCGTTTATGTGAAGCGGTTCCCCCTCCTTTTTCGCTGAACCGAAAAAATCATGGTGTAGTACACGTATAGTATCCCATGCGCTGCCTTTTATTGTTATTCTTTTGCAGCAAACATTAAAAATTAAGTTTGTTATGGAAGTTATTACATTTGAAAGTGAAGCGTATAAAGCGCTTGTAGGGAAGATTGAAAAAATCGCCGGGTATGTAGCCGAAGCGCAGCTGCCTTCGGAAGAAAAAAAGGAGGCTTGGCTGGACAGCAACCAACTGGCGGAAGCGTTGGGAATCAGTACACGTACATTGCAACGCCTGAGGGATGAAAACCTGATCAGCTACTCCATGCTGCGTGGACGGTGTATGTACAAGCTGTCGGAGGTCGAACGCTGTCTGGAAGAGCGTACCATTCGGTGCAAGCCTCAAACATTGGAGGATTTTCGCAAGAACTACCTAACGAGAACCGGCAATGATAAGAAAGGATGATATACTGAAAATGACGGAAAAAGGCATTTCCGTATTCCGCTATTACCTGCCGGTGGACTTCAAGGTGGGAAAGAACTTCCTGAACCCTTTTTATAAGGATACGAAGGCTTCGTGCAATATTTATTACGAACGCAAGGCCGGTGTGTTTAAAATGAAGGATTTCGGGAACGAGGATTATTCGGGGGACTGCTTTGAGCTGGTGGGCAGGCTGAACGGCCTTAGCTGCAAGGAGCCTAAAGAGTTTGTCGAGATCATGGAAATGATAAACCGTGATCTGCATTTGGGGCTGTCCACACATGAGGAATATCATGTGAGCCATAGCAAAGTCCCCCAAAAGAGTGAAGTGGTATCGGAAGAACCGAAAGCGAAAAGCGTCCGGCCTTATACTGTCGTGCAAAAGCCCTTTACGGCTGCGGAACTTGCCTTTTGGAGCAAATCGGGAATCGGGGAAAATGTTCTGAAAGCGTACCGGACGGTATCGCTGAAGAAGTTCAGCAGCGAGAACCAGGAAAGGAAGCCTTTTTCCTGCATGACAAGCGTCGATGAACCGATGTTCGGATATATGGGGAAACAGCATATCAAGGTTTACCGTCCGTGTTCACAAATGCGGTTCCTGTATGCCGGTGATTTTGGCGACAACTACTGTTTCGGGCTGGAGCAGCTGCCGGCAAAGGGTGATCTGCTCTTTATCACAGGCGGGGAAAAGGATGTGATGAGTCTGGCGGCACACGGCTTCCATGCGATCTGTTTCAATTCGGAAACGGCTTTTATCCCTGCGGCTGTCATACACCGGCTTTCGTTCCGGTTCAAACATATCATCCTCCTCTATGATGTGGACAGTACCGGGCTGAAAAGCTCGGCGAAGCGTGAAGAGGAGCTGAAGGAATACGGGGTTAAACGATTGTTGCTCCCGCTTGCCGGTACAAAGACGGAAAAGGATGTATCGGACTACTTCATGCTGGGGAACAGCCGTGAGGATTTGATAAAACTTTTTCTGGACTATCTGGAAACCTTATACAGTGAAACCATGTCGGCTTTGAAATCCTGCGAGGTGGATTTCAACAACCCGCCTCCCATTGCACAGATGATCGTATCGGTAAATGACGTGCCTCTCGGAACTCAAGGCAACCTGCTTTGTATCACCGGCGGAGAAGGCACGGGAAAAAGTAACTATGTGGCGGCACTGATTGCCGGAGCTATCCGTCCCACCGGAACGGATGTGGATGCGCTGGGCGTTACGCTCCACGAAAACGGCAGGAACAAGGCGGTACTGTTCTATGACACGGAACAGAGCGAAGTACAGCTGTATAAGAATATCAGCAACCTGCTGCGGCGATGCGGACGTGAGGCGATGCCGAAATGGTTCAAGGCGTATTGTCTTACGGGAATGAGCCGGAAAGAACGCCTGCTTTCCATTATCCAGAGCTTGGACAAGTACCATTATCAATACGGCGGTGTTCATCTGGTGGTGATAGACGGGATTGCGGATTTGATAAAATGCGCCAACGATGAAGCGGAGAGCATAGCCGTCGTGGAAGAACTGTACCGGTTGGCCGGTATCTACAAGACGTGTATCGTTACGGTACTGCATTTTATCCCCAACGGGCTGAAGCTGAGGGGACACTTGGGAAGCGAGTTGCAGCGGAAGGCTGCGGCAATCCTTTCCATAGAGAAGGACAGCGATCCGGCCATATCGGTGGTGAAGGCTCTGAAAGTAAGGGATGGAAGTCCGCTGGATGTGCCTATCATGCAGTTTTCGTGGGATAAAGAAAAGGCCATGCACGTCTATCTGGGCGAAAAGCCGAAAGAGGAAAAGGACAAGCGCAAAGAGGACGAGCTTGTAGCGGTGGCCAAAGAGGTATTCAGCCGGAGGCGCTTTGTTACTTATGTGGAGCTTGCGGAAGAAATCCAGTCGATACTGGAAGTGAAGGAGCGTACGGCGAAAAGCTACATCAAGTTCATGCGTGAGAAAGAAATCATTCTGAAATCATCCGATAACCAGAGCCATTATGTTATCGGGAACTTTTAAGGAGGAAAGCGTATGTTAGTAGATAAAACGGAATTTGAAGCATGGATGGAACGTATCATGGGTGAGCTGTACCGCATCTCACGGAAGCTGGACAAGGCGGAAACGAGGGAAAAGCACCTGAACTATCTGAACGGAGAGCGTCTGTACGACAATCAGGAAGTATGCCTGTTGCTGCGCATCAGTAAACGCACGCTGCAACGATACCGGAATAACGGGGTGCTGAAGTTCTATTCGATATATCACAAGACGTATTACAAGGAGTCGGACTTGCACGAGTTCATCCGCAACAACTTCGACGAGAACGAGATAAAACGGCAGGCACGTGAGGACAAGCTGTCCGAGAGCTATCCGCTGCCGAAAGAATAAGTCCATGTTTTTGCTTTGTACCGGTGAAACTACTGCCGTGAGGCAGGAAATCCCAAACTGCGTATTGATGTTTGTCATGGCAATGACTTCATACAGTTGTGAAACAGGATGAAGTTTCTTTTCTTGTTCGAATGGTGATACTCCAAAGGACAGCGGTCTGGAGGGGTATCATTTTTTATGTGTGCACCTAAAAATATTCCAGTTTCGTGGCGTAAAAACCGGAATATGAAAAGTTAATTCCCTCAATACTCAAGTATCTATCATGATTCTGCAAAAAAAGAAAAATACATTCATAAGAAGAATCCAAAGGTTTTTTCCTAATTTTGCAATTATGAATATAAGTTGGTCTGAAATAAAGCCTTATGAGAACGAGCTGCCTACTAACTACGCAGATAGAATAGGCAGGTTATATACTGATACTGTTACTGCTGCTTTCAAGAAAAGTAACGGTCAGTTTTTCACACCGGTATCTATCGCCTATTTTATGGGTAAACAAATAAGTGTGAATAAGGATTCTGTCTCCGTATTAGATCCGGGATGTGGAACCGCCATATTATCATGTGCCATGATTGAGAATCTGGTTTTGCAGTCAAAAGTAAAACAGATAGAGTTGGTTACATACGAAACCGATGAAAATCTTATACCGGGATTACAAAAGGTTCTGGAATATATAACAATATGGGGGATGCGCCATAATGTCCGGATTGATTGCTGTTCATATTGTGAGGACTTTATTTTATCCAATTATTCAGTATTATATTCTGATACGATTTACGAAAGGGCTGAGAATTTGCAGAAATATGATTTGATCATATCCAATCCTCCCTATTTCAAGCTTTCCAAAGAGGACAAACGGGTGAAAGCGGCTCAATGCATTATAGACGGACAGCCCAATATATACTCTATATTTATGGCCATATCAGCTTTATTGCTTGCGGAACAAGGTCAGATGATTTATATAACCCCAAGAAGTTTTACTTCGGGAAGATATTTCCGTTTGTTCCGTAATTTCCTGTTTAAGCATATACAGATAGATTTTGTCCACCTTTTCAATACCCGGAAAGATACGTTTTCCAAAGATAATGTGCTTCAGGAAACAATTATAATGAAATGTTCCCCTAAAAAGGGGGCAGATTATAATGTCGTTTTATCATACAGTGAGGGGCTTTCCGACTTGGTCACTCCTGCAATCAAAGAAGTACAGCGGAAAGAAATCATTGACCTTACCTCAAAAGAATTGATATTGCATTTGCCGGTCAGTCTTGAAGACGAGAAAATTATCAGGCTGTTCAAATCATGGGATGGCAACCTGAATAAATATCATATCCAGATTTCCACCGGCCCGGTTGTGGCTTTTCGCTCAAAGGAACAATTATGTGAAACCTCCGGAGAAGGAACTACAGCACTATATTGGTTGCATAACGTAGTAAAGATGCTGGCTGATCATCCTGTCGTAAAGGAAGGAAAACCTCAATTCATCCGTATAAATGAAATGTCTGTATCCACCTTGTTACCCAACAAGAACTATGTCCTGTTACGACGTTTCAGCTCCAAAGACGATAATAGCCGGTTAATTGCCGCACCTTATTTTGGAAACATGACTTCCTGCGCACATGTAGGAATCGAAAACAAACTGAACTATATCTATCGTCCCAAAGGACACTTGAACCGTATGGAGGTAATGGGGATAGCCGCCTTATTGAATAGTGACTTGTTCGATAATTATTTCAGAACATTCAATGGAAATGTAAATGTCAGTGCTACGGAACTGAGGGAGATGCCCATGCCTCCCCTTGAAGTCATTGAAAGTATCGGAAAAGACCTGATTGCCATGAATGATTATTCTATGGTGAACGTAAATAAGATTGTAAACAAATATTTTATGTAATATGAGCAAAATAAGTGATGCACAAGATATATTGTCAGTGTTGGGTTTGCCTCCGGCGCAGCAGAATGAAATATCCGCTTTGACTTTACTTGCATTATGCGGATTAAAGGAGGAAGACAACTGGGCGGATGCCACTCGCAAGAGCTTAAAAATAAGCAAGGATATTATGGCATTTGTCAATGAGAACTATAAAAAAGAGCAGCCGTATGCCCCAAATACACGGGAAACTTTCAGACGGCAGGTACTTCATCAGTTCTTGCAGGCACGTATCGTAGATTATAACCCGGATAATCCGGCTTTACCGGTGAACAGTCCAAACGCCCATTACAAACTGACAGAAGAAGCCTATGAAACAATAAAATCATACAATACCCAAGAATGGGAAATAAAAGCCCAAAACTTTAATGATGCGGTAGGGCGATTGATTGAAGAGTATGAGAAAAGCCGTGAGATGGAAATGATACCGGTTACTATTGAAGGTATGGAGTTTAAACTGTCTCCGGGCAAGCATAATGAAGTACAGGCGGCGGTCATTAATGAGTTTGCACCCCGTTTTGCGGCAGGCGCAAAAGTCCTTTATATCGGTGATACTGCCAATAAAGACCTTTATTGTAACAAGGAGCTTTTAAAAGAAATTGGCATTCCAATCACAGAACACAGCAAACTGCCGGATATTGTCATTTATGACGGTAATAAAGAGTGGCTATTCCTAATCGAAGTGGTTACTTCGCATGGACCGGTATCTCCCAAACGTGTAATCGAGCTGGAAGATTTCACGAAAGAATGCAAAGCGGGGAAAGTATATGTTACCGCTTTTCCTGACAGAACCGAGTTCAAGAAACATGTGGCTGATATTGCATGGGAAACCGAAGTTTGGATAGCGGAAAATCCAGATCACATGATTCATTTTAATGGAGACAGATTTATAGGGCCGAGATAGTAGTTATTTATGTGGATAATGTAAAAAGTCTTATTGAGTAATATAGATAAATTGTTTGTAATGAATAATGCTGTTGTTATAATAGATTTTGATAACTATTTTCAAAAAGATATAAATGAATATAGCAAAGAGCAAATTGAATCTTTGTTTCTTAAAATAATAGACTATATTAGTATACATAATGATGTGATGCAAATAAACTTTCGATTATATGGAGGATGGTATCAAGATGATGATTTAACAAATCGAGCTTCGGTAGTATTTCAGAAAATTTCTAATATTGATATATTCCCTCATATTATAAATCAGAACAAAAGAATTTTTGGAGATATTCAAATTGTATACAATTTGTATGGCATAGATTATATATGGCATAATACTTATAGAGAAAAAAAAGGAATACCACGTTTACGGATAAATCATACAGCAAAGGGCGATAAATGTGATTCTCGGAAAAACATATGTCCTGTTCATATTTTATCAAAATTCACAAGAAATAAAGATAAAATTTGCCTAAATGAAGGCTGTATGACAAAACATTCTGATATATTTTTTCAAAGAGAACAGAAAATGGTTGACACAATGATTGCTTGTGACTTGCTTTCATATTGTGAGGAAAGTTCAACAAATTGTTTATATCTAATTTCTGATGATATGGATCATTTCCCTGCATTAGCATTATGCCATAAAAAAAAGGAGGAGCTTCCTATATTTGTAGGAATAAAAAATGTACAAAACATAGTAAATTATAGTTCTATATTAGAAAATTTTAATATTAAAATCTTTCAACTATCATGAAGACTTTTGAATTAATAATAAAAGAAATATCATCATTTGCAGATGATGAAAATGATGTTATCTTTGAACGAGATGGTAGTGTGGCCTTTGAACGACAAGGTCAAATGATGGAATTTAAGCTCTCGCAAAATGAAGATGACGCAATTTGGGTAGAATACAATAATAATCGATTACCGTATAAAAAATTTTTAGCAAAAGAATTGGCCAGGTTGGATATTTTGGCAAATAAAATATTGCAAAGAAAAAGCAAGGAAAAAGAGTATGTTGATCCTATAGCTACACTTATAACAACAAATAAAAAAAGTGAAGGAAAAGCTTTGGAAATTCTAACAAAAGAATGCACAGATAGACTCTTTGCTGGAACTAAAATTAGTTTTGTAACAGCAGATGCAGGGCATGGAAAAACGGCATTACTTAGAGAATTTCAATATGAGCAAGCCCAAAAATATGTAGAAGGAAAGTCTAATTTTTTATTTTGGCATATAAATTTACATGGAAGAGATTTAGTTCGGTTAAATGAAGCAATAATGTACGAATTAGGAGAGCTGAGATTTTCTGGACTTTATTACTCTTCTATCATTACATTAATGAGAAGGAATCTTATCATTTTAGGAATTGATGGTTTTGATGAATTAGCTGCGGAGGTTGGTGGAGAAACAGCATTAGGCTCTTTAAAAGACCTTGTAACTAAGATGAATGGTACTGGAACTCTTATTGCAGCTTCTAGACGTACCTTTTTCAATACCCAAGACTATTTGAAAAGAACAGGGATCTTAAAGAAAAGTGTTGCTCTTGATTGTGAATTTGATGAAATTAAGATACATAATTGGAGAAGAAGTCAATGCGAGGAATATTTAACAAAATATGCATATAATAGCACACAAGAATTTAACAGTTTGGTGGATATATTAAAATCGGAAAATCATCCCCTTTTAGAAAGACCCTATCTGTTTACAAAAGTAGTTAATTACTCATTTGAAGATGAAAAAACGCCTTCTGAATTTGTTGCTCGAGGTGGAAATTCATTAACAGGTATTAATGATGTTATAGAGGCATTTGTTAGAAGAGAAGTTATAAAATGGAAAGATACTGATAAAGAAACAGGAAGACCATATCTTACATTTAATCAGCATATAAGGCTATTATCTGAAATAGCTTATGAAATGTGGAGTAACCAAAAAGATATTATTTCAATCGAATCCATGCAATTTATATTGACGATTTTGTTTGAAGATTGGAAAATAGAGTCTAGAATACAACCTTTAATTATTAGGATGATAGAGTCTTATGCTCTATTAGTTCCTGTTGAAAATAAAGATTGGTACAGAAAATTTGACCATGAAGAATTTAAACACTTCTTTGTAGCAAGATCATTTGAACAAATTTTACATGATGCGGTAGCCGATAATAATTTTTCAAAAGCAAGTAATTTCCTGTATTTAGCACAACTTCCTGACTCTGTAGCACAATATTTATCTAAACGAATAAATAAAGAAAGTGTATTGCCTATTGTAAAGGGATTAATTTCTGTAAAAAAGAAGGAATGGAAGCCAACCTATTTGCAACCTAATATTGGAACATTGCTTCCATATATTCTAGACGATTACAAACCAGAAGGCTTATTAGAAATCGGAGAAAAAATTACATTCTCTAGCTTAATCTTTGAAAATAAATTTTTATGTAATATTACGTTTAAAAATTGCATGTTCATTAATATAAGTTTTCGCAAGACGATATTAAAAAATGTCACATTTGATTCGTGCTCTTTTACTGATATTCGTTTTTACGAAAATTCAGAAAATATGTTTACAGATGTCAGGATAAAACCTAACTGTACCATTAACATGGTAACTTCTATAACTGAAGACGAAGAGTATTTTTCCGAATATTCTCCATATAATATTATTCAGCAATTAAAGAATAAGCAAATAATATATGAAGAAGATAAAACAACTGTAGTTAATGAAGTTGTAGTTCATAATTCAGAATTTAGAAAATGTGTAAAACGTTTTTTAAATAAATATATAAAATCAACTTATCAATATGAGTCAAATATAAAAGAAGATCCTATTTATAATTCCAAAAATTTTGATCTTATAATAAATGAAATCATTCCATTATTGATAAAGTATGATATAATAGAAGAGAAGAGTACTAAAAATACACTACAAGCATCTACTAAGGCGTGGGTATTAAAAAAATATGATTTAGCAGAAATATTTAAAGCTGAAGAAGATACAAAAGCTGAATTATATAAATTTTGGAAAGAAGTTAATTGTTATAAAAAATGAAAATATTTTTTTCGAAGCATATTGTTTGATATAATGTCATTTCACAGCTCTTGTGAGAAATATGATGGTTCGACTAATTAAAGAAGCTCCGATTATAATAGATAACGGTGCTAAATATTTTGTAGAGAAGAAAGCAAATCTTAAACTTGAAGGCAAGAAAGATTTATGAAGAGTTTAAATCCATTACTGCATTTACAATGTAATAATGATATCTATGATTTTGTTCTATTGAATCTCTTAATCATATTATATTCTTGAATTTATTAGAACTTTGCCATTAGCTCTAAATTTTAGCTATACAAAAACTTAAACCCCACTCCGCTGTTTCATGGGAAGCCGGCGGAGTGGGGCTGTTTTTATGGCTTCGGTTACAGGAACTATAACTTCAGCTTGGGTTTGGGCTTTTCGGGCTGGTCAGGATCGGGATCGTCCTTGTTGCCGGACTTGGGGACGCCGCCGGTGACGAGCTTGCCGCCGGGCGCTCCCATTGCCTCTTTGATGCTGATGCTTTTGGGCATTCCGCTTAGTTTGGGCGGAGTGCGCTGCCTGTCGGCGAGGAAGTCGGGCATCCGGTGGACATAAGGCTCGGCAGGGGGCGTGTCCTGCGTGGGGACACTGCCCGGTGAGGGACTGCCGGGCGGAGCATCGGCGGCGGGTATGCCGGCGGCGGGGGCGTTATCCTGTCCGTCGGGCGTTACCGGTTGGGAGGGCACGACTTCAATCACTCCGTCGGTGCTTTTTTCCTGCGCATTCACTGATTTGAGGGAGAGCAGGATCTTGCGATCGAGAGCGGCAAGGTCGGCCTTGAGCTGCTTCAGCTCGTCCTCCTTTTTCCAGACTTCCCCGACGACCTGTTCCAGGACGGGGAGTTCCTTCTCAATGGCTTCGTTGTCCCTCGTGTATTTCTCTATCAGGCGGGGGATGCTGTCGAAGGCGTTGATGAAGTTCTGGCAGGCGGTTTTCGGATCGACCGCCAAGCGGCCGTTGTTATAGTTGTAGAGGAAGTTGCCTTCGCCACGCACGAAGAAACGGTTCTCGCAGAAGTCCAGACCGTCCTTGACGGTGGTGTCGGTCTTGACAACGATGTCGAAGCCATAGAGAGAGCCGATGACCTTCGGCTGGCCGTGCGTGCGTTCCCTGTCCTCTATCTCGTGGAGCTTGGCGGCAATCACTTTCGGATCATCGCCTGCCACGCCGTCAATCTTCAAGGGGTTGAGCCTGTTGCCCTCCTTGTCGTACTGCATACGACTCTCGATGGCGGCCTTGTCCTTCCTGACACGGGCGATGATGTCATCGTTGCTTGCCCGGTTCGCCAGGAAAGTTTCCAGTTTGATGCGTGACTCCCCCTTGCCACGCTGGAAGGCCTTGCGCTCCCCTTCCATGCCGGCAATCCGCTTCTCCAACCGTGCCTTGTCGAGCAGGTCGGTATTTCCGGAAAGCACCGCCACGTACTCGGAGAAGGGTATGCCTCCCTTCTCGTCCATGCCTCCCTCGTCGATGGTACGGCAACCCATGTTGTTCTGCTTGAGCTGGGTGATGAAAAGCTGCTTGTTGTAAAGCAGGTTGAACTTGTAGCTGTCAAGCGACTTCTCCACGGCGTAGATTATCACGTCCACCTTGTTGTCCGCATAGAGCTTGGCCACCTCGTTGCCCTTGCGGATGCCCCGGCCGTCCCGCTGCTGCAAGTCCGAAGGCCGCCACGGTGCGTCGAGATGATGGATGGCGACACACCGCTTCTGGGCGTTGACTCCCGTGCCCAGCATTTCAGTAGAGCCGAAGAGAACACGTATCTTTCCCTCGTTCATCGCCTCGATCATCGCCTTGCGCTTCTTCTCGGTCTTGGCTTCCTGAATGAAACGTATCTGGTCTTCGGGGATGCCGTGATCCTCCACCAGCTTGCGCTTGATCTCGCTGTACGGATTCCACTGGTCGGGCTTGTAGGTTCCCAAGTCCGAGAAAACGAACTGAGTGCCTTTATGCCCGGCGTATTTATTGTAATACTTCGCAATCATATCGGCGCAATGGGTGGCCTTGTTGTCCTTGTCGTCGCCGTAGGAGAGCGGATCGATGAGCCGCATGTCGAGCGACATCTTCCGGGCGTAGTCGGTGGCGATGAGCATCTTCGCCTTCTCCTCCCTCTCGTTCAGTGGCGGGCGCCCCAGTATGGTGGCATTGCCGGTCTTGGCGAACTCGATGAGCTTCTGTATGAACTCCCTCTGGTCGGGCGTCGGGGGGATGTTGTGCAGTATCTCGTTCTTCTCCGGACGGTCGATGCCGATGTCGGCTGCGGTACGGAAGTCGGTGATCTCGGAATAGAACGAGGCGAGTTCCGGAACCTTGATGAAGTAGCGGAAACGCTCTTTCTGCACCACCTCGTTGGTGACGGAGAACTCGTAATCGACGGACTTCCGGGCAAACACCGCCGCCCATGCGTCAAAGGAGTTGATCCCCTGACGCTCCAATTCCCGGGGGCGCAGGTACTTGAAGAGCAGGTACAGCTCGGTCAGCGAGTTGGAAATGGTGGTTCCCGACAGGAAGGTGGCTCCCAGGTCCTTGCCGGTGCGCTGTTGGATGGTGCGCAGGGCGAAGAGCATGTTGAGCGCACGCTGGCTGCCCTCGCTGTTGCCCAGACCTGCCACACGGTCGTGCCGGGTGGTGAACATCAGGTTCTTGAACCGGTGCGATTCATCGACAAAGAGGTGGTCGATGCCCATGCGCTTGAAGTCCGCCACGTCGTCCTTGCGGGCCTCGATCTCGTGGAGCAGCTCTTTCAGCCTGACCTCAAGGTTCATCTTGCGCTTCTCCATGCCCTTGATCTGTGCGTTGCTCACTTCCGCACCCTGCTGGTAGAGGACTTCGAGGTTCTCTTCCACGCTGTCCAGCTCCTGTTGCAGGATGTCACGCTGGATTTCGGGGGACTGCGGTATCATGCCGAACTGCTCGTGCGAGAGGATGATGGCGTCCCAGTCGTTGTTCTTCATCCGGTGGAAAATCTCGACACGGCGCTCCGGCGTGAAGTCCTCCTTGCCGGGATAGAGGACTTTGGCGTTGGGGTAGGCGGTGGCGAAGGTCTGTGCGATCTCGTGGATGTTCGCCTTCAGGCCGGTGATAAGGGGCTTGTTCGCCAGTCCCAGACGCTTCATCTCGTAGGCGGCACAGCACATGATGAGCGTCTTGCCGCCACCCACCTCGTGATCGGCGATCCCCCCTCCGTTCTGCTTGAGCATCCAGATGCAGTCCTTCTGGCTGGGATACAGGTCGGGAATGCCCAGCCCCTTGAGGTCGAGGCTGGGAAAGCTCTGGTGCGAGCCGTCGTACTTGGGACGGACGAAGCAGTTGAACTTGCGGTTGTACATGTCCGCCATTTTCCGCTTGAACTCCGGCGACTGCTCCATGAGCCAGTCGGAGAAGCCGTTACGGATCTCGTCAATCTTGCTGTTGGCGAGCAGGGTGACCTCCGGATCACGTATCTTCATTTCCTTGCCCGTCTTGTCCAATACGGTCTTGGTGATGTTGGGCGTGGTGTTGTGGATGGCATGGCGCATGAGGGCGATGCCGTTGAAGATGCGGCTTTCCGAACGCACCGAATACTGGTTCATGATGCGTGGGGAGGTCATGTCGGCCTTGATGCTGTACTCGTCACTGCTGGCGGTATAGCGGACGGACACGTCCGTGTCGAACAGCCATGAGGCGTAGCGGCTGTACACTCCCGCCGGTATCCAACGCTCGCCGAAATTGAAATCCAGATCCTCGAAAGGTATGGGCGTGGGAAGCGACTGCCGCAGGGCTTCGAGGGAAATACGTGCCTCGCCGTTGTCGGGATGCGACTGCAAATATTCCTCGATGTGTTCGGCCTTGGCCATGACGTTGCCGGAAATGAAACGGTCGGCAATCTCGTAGTTCTTCGAGAGGGGATTGTAAAATATCCGTCCACGCAGTTCCTCCAACAAGTCAGATTGCGATTTGTCGGTCAGGGACTCCATGTACGCCATGTCCACGTTGCCGTACTTGTTGAGCGAGGCGGTGAGCGCCTCGTGCACGTCATCGGTATGGGTGATCTCGTTGATGTTGTACGAGACGGGATGGTCGAAGATGTCGGCCTTGACCGCCCGGCCGTCGATGTAACGTTCCAGCGACAATATCTCACGGTTGCCCGCATCCATGCGGAACAGGTCGATGTTCTTCCTGTCGTTCAGGTTGCCGAACTGACGGATGAAATCATCGTAAAGGGTGTTGAGCATGGTGCGCAACGCCGGATTTGCGGCATGGGCGGCCGCCTCGTTCTCGTACAGGTGATGGTAGGTGTCACGTATCTCGATGTAGAGCGACGCACGGCGTCGCTGGCGTTCGGGCAGATCCAACGGGTTGAATACCGGTGCGGCCCCGCCAATGGCGGAGAGGTAGCCTATCTGCCCGTCATCGTCCACAAGGGAGCCGTTGCGGTGGTGTCCCTGCAGGCCGGCCGGATAAGGACGGGGCTTCATGCGTTCCTGCCGTGCGGCCTCTTCCTCCTGCCGGCGGCGTTCCTGTTCCTGCCGTTCCCGTTCCTGCCGCTCTTTCTCTTGGGGAGTCGGTTCGGCCG
This sequence comes from Bacteroides sp. AF32-8BH, assembly GCF_003435205.1. Lineage (NCBI taxonomy): Bacteria > Pseudomonadati > Bacteroidota > Bacteroidia > Bacteroidales > Bacteroidaceae > Bacteroides > Bacteroides sp. AF32-8BH. The sequence goes on from NZ_QVLZ01000003.1 coordinate 202,018, forward strand.
GGGCGGGATGTATGGCGGGATGTTGCTCCAACGGTGGTATATCGAAAAGGGACAACTGCCCGGAGTCCTTCTTCGTGCTCCTTGTTTTCTTTTTCCTGACCTGTGAACGCTCCTCTTGTGTGAAGCCGAAAAGGTCGTACAGGGACATGACCGGCTCCGGCATGGTCTTTGCGGCGGTTGGCCGGGCATCCGTTGAAGGCTGCTCCGGCGTGGGAGTCCGACGCTCCACCTGTACCGTCTGTTGATCCGTAGAAGTGGAATGTCCGTTCACGTCACCGGACCGGTTGATTTCCCGCACCTGTGCGATGCGTTGCTGCATGGTTTCCGCCGGACGGCTCACCAGGTTGCGGAACTCCTGCACGGGTGAATGGCGGAGATACAAGTCCAGGTCGAGCTGTTCCGAGAGGTTGCGGTCAAGGAAATACTTCATGTCGGCGGCGATGGCTTCCATACCTCCGTCATGCAGGTAGATGCGTGCCGGTTTGCCGTAGGGATCGGTACCGACATGGCCACGTGTATGCACGATGGCGGCGGTATGCTCGAAATACTCGTTCTGCGTTGTCCCGTCGGCCTGCGTGCCGACTTCCACGAAAGACCGTTCGAGCGGGGTGTACTCTCTTTGGGAAAGCGTGTCCTTCTGCAAGATGACCAGGTCGCTGCCCACCTCCGTACCGGCATAGTCGGTAAAGAGGTTGTTGGGCAGGCGGACAGCCGATAACAGCCGGGAGCGGTTCATCAGGTATTGCCTTACGGGATAGGCCATAGCGGAGTTCATCACCCCCTGTGAGGTAATGAATGCAAGGATGCCTCCCTCACGGACGGCGTCCAGCCCTTTGGCGAAGAAATAGTTGTGCAGGCTGTTCAGCGCAAAACGCCTCGCCGTGCCGTTGTCGAAGGAGGGATCGAAAACACGTATGTCGCCGAAGGGGATGTTGCTGCTCACCACATCGAAATAGCCGTTGCGGTGCGGGGGCAGCTCCTCGAAGCCCTTGATATTGACCTGCGCTTCGGGATGGAGCCGGGCAAGGATGCGGCCGGTAAGCAAATCCTTTTCATAGGCAACAATTTCGGGAGTGTTGCCGGATGCGGAGTGGCATTGCGGTCGGAAGGCCGAGACAAAATTGCCGGTTCCCGATGAAGGATCGAGAAAACGGCCGGGCGACACTCCGTGTTCGCCCAAAGAAGAGGCAATGGCATTGACAATCGCCGGCGGCGTGTAGAAAGCGGTGAAGGTGGATGCCTTCACGCTTTCCACCAGCCGCCTGTACTCACGCTCGTCAGCGGCCCCGTCACGCAGGACGTTGTGAAGTTCCGTAATCAGGGGGAACAGTTCACGGTCGGCCTGTGTCCAGCGGAGTATGTCGGTGAGTTTTCCGAAAGGGGAAAGAACCGCCTTGATACCTCCGAACCCGGAGTAGGCGGCGAGTATGCCCGCTTCCTCCGGTGTGGCGGCGCGCTGTTCCTTCTCCAAACGGAACATCAGCCGGATTGCCTCTATATTGTCCCTGAGATGCGCCTTTTTATTATAAGCCATTCTCTTCCAGCCAGATTACAACCGTACCTGCCAGCTCGTCATAGAGCTGCCCGAACTCCGGGCTGAACATGAAATCATCCGAGAGCGTATAGCCGGAGAAGACCTTCCGGCATTCGGGAAGCAGCTGTAAGGCCACGCTGCGTGCGCTGCCTTCGGGGACTTCGGCGGCGAACTCGTTCCAGAGGACGGTAACCAGCGTGTCCAGAGGAGAGAAATGCAACCCCTGAAAAAGCAGGGCGTTCGCCTGTTGTGCCGCATCGTCGTAGGTCAGGCCGGAACGGACGGCTGCGCTGAAGGCTTCGGCGGCCTGATCGCTACGGGCGGTGACAAAAGACTCGTCATTCGCCAAATCGGGATGCGACTCACGCAGGAAGGCCAACAGGGTAAGACGGTAGTAGGACAATTCATCCGGTTCTTCCGCTACGGATACCGGCACGTTGGATTTATTCTGATTCATATAATTATCGGATTATTAAGTGATACAATTCCGGACGAGTTATCTCTTCCTGCCGCTTTTTTCTCCCTGCGGTTTCCTGTCCGGGAAGGAATAGCCTACGGTAAAGTCGGGATTAAGCACCAGTGCGGCATCGAAGCTCCTGCCCTCACGGTTTCTGAAGCCTTTGACAAGAGGGGTGCGGCCTGTGGTTACCAGCCCGACAATCTGTTTGTCGGTCAACACCTTGCCTCCTTTGTTGCGGAACAGGGTGAATCCGCAATCGACATCGGCGCATTTGGCGACCTTGTCGAAGAACAGGATGCGGCTCTTCTTGCATTTGGGACAGGCGCATTGCTCCCCCGAAGGAGCGACATCGAGGGTGGCGGCCAGCAGTTCGGCGACGATCTGTGCGGTATAGACCTCTATGTCCCGGCGGAAAGAGGGCGCATCGGCCTCTCCGGTTTCTATTTTGGCGAGGGTATCCTCCCACGCCGCTGTCATTTCAACATCGGCAATCTTCTTGTCCTTTACCGTATCGTAAACCGCCAGTCCTTTTTCGGTGGGCACAAGGTTCTTCTTGTCCCGGCGTATATAGTTACGGGCGAACAATGTCTCGATAACGGCCGCACGGGTGGCCGGAGTGCCGATACCGGCCTCCCGGATTGCGGTACGCAGCTGCCCGTCGCCGATCTCCCTGCCGCAATGCTCCATAGCGGAGAGCAGCGAACTCTCGGTATGCAGCGGTTTGGGCTTGGTCTGCTTCTCCACCGTTTCGGAAGCGAGCAGCGGCAGGGTTTCATCCGTCTGCAATTCCGGCAATGTGGTTTCATCCACTTCCTCTTCCGGTTCGCCACGCACGGCACGCCAACCGGCGGACTTGACGACCGCCCCCTTGAGGGTGAATACCTCACCGCCTGCGGACAAGGAAACTTCGGTCATTTCCTTGACGCAATGCGGGGAGAAGGCTTCGAGCAGGCGTGCGGCAACCATTTCGTAAATAGCCCGCTCGTCCTGCGACAGACCTTCGGGCAGGTTCTCGGTAACGAGCAGCGCATGGTGGTCGGTGACTTTGGCATCATCGACCGGACGGCGGTTGAGCGGCGTGTCCCGCAAAGCGGATGCGGTGGCGGCGAAGCGTGGATATTGTTGCAAGAGCGTTATGCGTGAGGGGATCTCGTCGAAAACATCTTCGGATATATAACGGCTGCCGGTACGCGGATAGCTTAGCACCTTCTTCTCGTACAGGCTTTGTGCAAGCGTGAGCGTCTTGTCGGCGGAGAAGTCCAGTTTGCTGTTGGCCTCTTTCTGCAAGGCGGTCAGGTCGTAAGGCAATGGCGGCTCTTGAACGGCCTCCCTACGTTCCACGGAAGTGACGGCAAGCGTGCCGCCGTCCTCTACCTCACGTAGTTCGGCTGTGGCCGATTCAAGGTCATCGAAGCGGTTCCGTGACAATGCGGAAAAGGCGATGCCGTCCTTGGCAGCCGAAACCTTTATCTGGAAATATTTCCGGGGTACGAACTGTTTGTTCTCCCGATAGCGTGAGCAGATCATCGCCAATGTAGGTGTCTGCACCCGTCCCAAAGAGAACACGCCCTGTCCGGCGGCAAGGCTGAGCGCCTGAGAGCTGTTGATGCCCACGAGCCAGTCCGCCTCGCTGCGGGCTTTGGCGGAGAGGTAAAGATTGTCGTAAAGGCTTCCCTCCCTGAGATTCCGCAACCCCTCACGGATGGCCCTGTCGGTGAGCGAGGAGATCCACAGACGGGCAAAGGGCTTGGTACAGCCGAGATAGTTGTACACGTAACGGAAAATCAACTCTCCCTCACGACCTGCGTCGGTGGCGACGATGATGGACTCGCACCTGTCGAACAGCTCCCGGATCACTCCGAGCTGCCTGACCACTCCGGGATCGTCCTTGTACACCTTGCCCTCCCGCACCTGACGGGGAACAAGCCTGAACTCCTGCGGCAATATGGGGAGGTGTTCCCGGCGGAAGCCGGAGAAGCCGTAGCTTTCGGGCATGGCAAGACCGACCAGATGCCCGAATGCCCATGTCACGGCATATCCGTCCCCCGTTAGATACCCGTCTTTCCGTTGGCGTGCGCCCACTACGGACGCTATGCCCTGTGCCACGCTGGGCTTTTCTGCAATGATAACTTTCATATAATTATTGTATTATTCGTGTGAATGATCAAATGGATACCCCTTTCTTATCGGCTTTCTGTACCGGGCGGTTCCGGCTGACGGCGTTTGCCGGCTTCGTTCCGTCCTGACGGACGGCCGTCTGCTGCGACTGTTCCCGCTTCTTGCTCTTGTCCGGGTTCCATTTGAAGAAATCGAACTTCGCCCGCTCGTGGTTGACACGGACGAAAGCACTGAACAGGTTCCCCTCGTTGTCGGTCATGTCCTTGATGTAGGTCGCCTTGCCCTGTGCCAGTGATGCCTGCTGTTCTTCGGTAAGGTCTTTCCCCTTCAGCCGTGCGGGGATTACCAGCCCACGCTCCTGCTGCCGGTTCTGCTCCTGGGCGACGGTCTGCTCCTGCCTGCGGGCGATTCCCTTGAAGTCATAGTCGAATCCTCCCTTGCACGCATTGAACTGCAAGCGTGCATCGTAATGACGCTGCTTTTTCTCCGACCACATGTTCTCGACAAGGACGGGCTCGCCGCTTGCGATGCGTTTTCTCTGGTCATCGGTCAACGCCGTGCCGTTCACCTCTGCGGGAATGGTTATCCCGCTGACCGGCATGTGGTGGAGCCGGTTGGTCTTGGGATTGAGCGATACCAGACACGGCTCACGCACGCCTCCGGCCAGTTCGAGTTCCACCACGCAACCCGCATTGCCTTTTTCCAGCAGGTTCTGTTTCACTTCGGGAGTGAACTCCACGTTGAAATACGGCGTGTTCAGTTCCGGATAACGCTTGCAACACTCGATCTCGTTCCGGAGCGTGCCGTCGGGATTCTCCGCCAGACGGATGCAGGCGGGAGTTTCAAACTCTATCCCCTCGATAACGGTTTTCAGCGTGAGTACGGCGGATTCGTTGCCGTTGAGCAACCGTCTGAGCCCCGGTTCGCCTAACGTTTCGGGTGTTACCCCCATGCGCTCAAGCTGTCGCCAGTCCACCTGTTCCATGCTCCAGCGGGTGGATTGCTCCGTTCCGTCCCCTCCGGACTGCTGTTGTGCCTGCTGCCGGCTCTGTACGTACTGTTCCGTATCAAGGCGGTATTCGTCCAGCAAGGCAGAATTACTTTCGGGCTGCTTGAACAGGCCGACAAGCTCCTTGGCGGAGGCAAGCAAGTCCGCCGGAAGGTGATAGAAGCGGAAGTCGGACGGCCGCTCGAACTGTCGTTTCATGTTGAGGAAGAACGTTTCGAGTATAGACACGTTGCGGTCTATCCGCATGAACTGATCCGAAGGCTTTGCCCCTGCCAACGGTCTGGTCTTGAGTCCCCCCTCGGATTCGATGTCCTCCACCACGTACGGGGTGTTGCCTTCGGCGGCGTTGGTCACCACCAATACCTCGTCTTTCAGATCTTTCAGTTTTTTGTCCATAAAATGAATGAATTTAATTGTGATACAATCAGGTTAATTGCGGTACGAAAGTAGAGGTAAGAGGCTATGGCGCAAAGGGAAAGGAGGGGATGGGGAACGAGTGGCTACGGGATGGCATGAAGTGGCCTGCCGGCAAGAAAGAATGGCGTCCCGATACAAAAACTTCAAAATAAAAAGCGTACCTTCGCAAAAAGAAACATAAAAGAGGACAATCCGATATGATTACCAACCGAGAAGAAGTGATAGACAAGGCATTCAAGGTGTTTTTGAGGATGAATTACGAAAAGGCGAGTATCAGTACGCTGGCGAAAGCCTGCGGAGTCGTAAAGACAGGGGTGGTGTATTATTTTCCCCACAAACTCGACCTGTTTATGGCGGTAGCGGACAAGTACGCCATACAGATGCAGACACCTGCCAACAAGTTCGCAGAACCGGCGGAAACGCTTGCGGAATTTATTGACCAGTATGTGTCGGGAGTGAGAGCGGCCATGAACCGTATTGTCAGACTGGTGGAATGTAGCGTGGACAACAATGACTGCTGTCCCAACTTCTACTACTTCCATTTCCTTTCCCAAGTGAGGATGTACTATCCCGGAGTCCGTGAGAAAATGGAGGATACGTTCCAAAAGGAGCATGAGTTATGGAGAAAGGTAATACAGAGAGCCAAGGAGAGCGGTGAAATAAAGCAAGATACGGACGTGAAAAAGAGTGCCTCGCTGTTCCGTCAGGTATTCTTGGGACTGTCTTACGAGCAATCATTCCTGAACGGTCTGGATGTAGAAGAGTTGAAGGACAAATTTGATAGTCTATATTCGTTGCTGAAAGCCTGATTCTTTTTGACAATGTTTAAAAGATAAAAATATTTTCTGAACAATCGTTCAGATTTTAATATATTATTTATCTTTGGCACATGATTTAACTGCCAGAGATATGGACAAGGTACGTAAACAGCATGGAAGTATCGTCCTGTACGAAGAAAAAAAGGATGGTGAGCAATACATACGAATAGCATATGCTGATAACCCGGCAATTGCCCCGATGCTATCTCAAGAACTTGGGATAAGCCTAGACGGAAACGGGAACGCTTATATAAAGGCATCGGACTTCCGGCTGCCGATTTTTTATGATCGTTATTCTCCTCACACCTACATTGATTATAGCCGGCTGTATGTAGGATACCCCAAATCCAAACGGGAATACACTTTTCCGAAACTCTATTCTGATAAAGATACAATAACAAATAGAATAGAAAGATTAAAAGAATTGATTAATCAAAGCAGTATGGGACATTTGCCTTTACCGCTAAGGATTGATTTGATGAAACGGATCAGTGATATACGTGTCGTACAGAAAATACAATGCGAGTGTTGCAAGAAGATTTATTTTTTTGCCGGAAAGAAAAACAACGTTCATGCACAAGTACTCTCCTGTATAAACAGTTATCTATATAAAGCTGAAAACTCTGTTGAAGATATATTGTTAGAAACAGAGAAATTGAGGATTCATATAGAAGATAATCATAAGGAAACGGATACAGCCGTGGGTTGGGCTATTGTGATGCTTGGATATACAGTGTGTTATGATGCAGCGTCTATATTGAACATCGAGGATTATTGCGGAGAAGATGACGGTTCTTTCGATCATGAAAGCTGGAATGCTGATTTTATAGGTTCAATTGTCTATTCAGGTGGAAATCCTTTTGTCAATGAAGGAAACGGTGATACGGGAAAACGAAAAGAGTATTGGCACTGGTATTTGGATATGATTCTTTCCATATATAAAAATTCAGAACGGGAAATTATCACTTTTGTCTTGCCGGAAAAGGCAACTGAAATACCTGATTTTCCGGAGGAATTGATAAAAGAAGGGTTGGAAGAAATTTCCAGCTCACCACAAGGTCACCTGTCCCGCCCGTTAAGATATAAAATTTTACAGGCATTCCGGTCTCCCCGTATAGCAGGAAGAGTCGGTATATTGTGTGCGCTTAAAGTTTTACCGATTTGGAGAAAATATTTTGGAGAAAACCATGAAATTATTGAATTGCTCCGAAAAGCGGAGTATTGCTTAGGAGAAAAAGCAACCCCGGATGAAATAACAAAAATAGCGGACTACATTTCTAGTCTTGTAGAAGGACATGATTATGGAACCGATTTTGCCCCACTTATGGCAGGCATGGCAGCTGTACAAGCAGCTTATACAGTAACAGACGGTAACGATTGTGAAGAAGTTGCGGAAAATGATGAAGAACTTGCCTCCGACGAATGGGATGCAGCGTTTTTGGCAAGTCTTTCCTGCAATGGAGGTGCGGCAGACTTATCGGAAATCAATCCCGAATCGAACAGGGAATTTTGGAAATGGTATCTTACCGACTGTATTCCATACGTTTATGAAAACGAAAAATATTCCGGATGCCATGCCAGTAACAAAATCCGCATATCGACACCGACAAATTGCAATGTGACGCTGTCTGATAAAATCAACCGGCTCAACTCTGCGCTCGATTCTTATATTCATGCCCCTACCAACAGAAAAGAAATATTGCGCATGCAACCGTACGCGACAGACGGAGAACTTATCCGCATAGTGGCAGATTTTCTACAAGGTTATCCCTGTATACCTTTCACGGCACAAGAGTTGGAAATTTATTGCATGGTCGGACTTTTCGATTACGATATTATAAGATTCTGGTATTGCGCAGCTTTGCTGGCCTTGTCTCCAGATTCTTGTGCCATAGCTTATCTGTCAAAACTCGCCCATACCCTTATGGAACAAGGTCCGGGAGATCTTCATATATTGTATCGCATTGTGCTGCTATTGCCGGAACAGAAGCATCTGCATGAACTGAACCGGGAACTTACCGATTATTACGAGAGGATAATCCCCACTCTTGTGAGCGCAAAATGGTTGGCAAAGGTCAATATTCCTTACCCTGATGATTTTGAATGGAGTATATCTTTCCATTTTACTTCCAACGGGGAAATGTTCCCCGTATCGGACAATAAGAGAGACGAACAAGCATGGTTTGTTCTGACAGTCCGATTATTCGGACCGAGATCTCTTTTTTATGACTATACCCGTTTCACGAGTTATCAAATTCACGTGTGCAACGGTGACAACAGCATTCATGGGGACTGGAACGAAAAAGACGGTTTTCTTGTATGCAATGGAGAATGGTTAATGAAGGATGAACTTTATACCCCCGACCAATTTGTTCTTCTGATGCACAAACTCTCAAATAACGGTATCCGGTTCTCAAAAATACCTGCCAGTATATATACTACAAAAGGAATATCCAGAAAGGCTGTGGTGGAATGGATTAAGAGCGAAATGGAACTGTATGAGAATGATCAAATGGAAGAAGTTCGCAATAAAGCCCTTGACCTACACAAATATGATGGAGATGTAGAAGATACGCTGGCAGAAATGAGAAAAAAATGGGGAAAAGATGTTCCCATATTGAAAGACAAGCGTTTTGATGAAATCATAACCCAATATTACTGTCTGTCGCATGAAGCGGGCATAGCTGCCTTGGGGCAGGAACTTACCGCCTACGGATACGCTCTCTATGACTTGGACGGTGATGAGATTTACCTATTGGAGTTGCTTCCACAAACGGAAATGCAGACCTTTGAGAAGAAATGCAGTAAGTATGGTCAATATTGCCAACTTCTCAAACAACCACACCGTGACTTTGGGATTACAGCCCGGCATATCAATCCACGAAAGCAAATGCCCCGTGAAAAAATGGAATGGCCGGATGACGGTATCTGTTATATCGTAAGAGGTTTTGCCGGATATTTCGCCTATGGAGAATGGGAACCGAAAGATGAAGAGCAATGGTTGGGAACATTCATAGTCGATTTGCGTATTGTACCTCTTCAGCCTGTAAAATTCAAAACGAGGAAAATCCACAGTTTCAGATACTCGAAGGAGCTGGACTTTTATGCTGCACTTTATTCTACCTCTTTGGGAGAAATGCCTATTGGGGGAAAGAACCCGTTGGAGGCGGACAAATGGCCACGCCTGTGTGATTTGAGTGTCTATGAAAAGTATGAGTTTCGATGGTACGGACATTATCTCTGCCTGGGGGATGTCAAAAGTGCTATCATTCATACAATGACGGAACGGGGAATAAAATATGTAAGCCGTATCATATTGCCGGATGGTTTGATGTATCCTCCCGGTTTCGGGATAGACGGGAAGGGAACGCTGTATATAACAATGGGGGATTATTGCAGATCAGGCATCATCCGATATGACGATAACGGGAAATATACCACCCTACCATTCTCCATGTTCGGATATGAAACGTTCCGTGAAGGTTGCATACCCGTGCCGGACACCGCACGCATTATTTTGCTGCACGAATACAATGCAAGAAACAATAGTGGAATATGGTTGGAACCTGGATTGCTTGATCTCGATATGGCGACACGAAGATGCCGTATCGCTCCGTTGCACCACATTGGGGATGGTTTATTCAGATTGCACATATTTCAGGAAGACTGGATTTTGGTAGAGGGAAACAGTGACAATGGTAACCGTTCCGACTATGCCCGTCTCTGGAACCGGAGGACAGATGAAGTATTGCGCATTCGCCCCGGTGTGTTTGGCAGCGAATCATTCAAAAAGATTCATGTGTTACCTGACGGTACTATCGTAGTAAATACGCATCAGCATACCGATGACATACTGAGTCTGCCGGAAGACTTTTGGCATTTCCTTCGTACGGCAAGCCGTCCGAATAAATTGGGATACTGGCTCAATTACCCAAAGCCATATCCGGAGATAGACCTTTTATTACCTCCTATTTCAGAAGATATAACTCTGATGTTTGCACCTCCGTGCGGAAAGCTGCCGATTGCCAAACCATGGTTGTCGGAAAAGGAGAATAAAGAGCAAGGAGGAAGTCCCGATCTGCCGGAGACAGATGGAGTGGAGATTGCGGAAGGCATATTAAAGATAAACGGGAAAAATGTCGACCTACCATTGTCATATACAGCTATGACAGATATTTTCGGCAAAGAGAAAGTCGTATTTACCCACCAGACCATGCAAGATGACAACGGCAAGACCATACAATATGACAGACGCAGTTTTCTTGTCTGGGAGGATGCCGGAGTGACTGCTGCTCGAAACGAAGAGAATGTTTATAACATTTCTGCCATATACTTGTGGATAACAGAAAATAAAGTATCTGTCCTGCCAATTCCTGCCGGACTATTCGGTGGAGAGATTATGGTGAACGGAACAAAGTGGGACAAAACTTCCGATATGACAGCTCGCAGCGGAACAATGGAAATCGCTACGTCTGTGTCGGACGGTTACATGGAAATCACATTCGCCAATACCCGTAACCGGAAATCCACCTGGCAGAACTGGCGGAAAGTTATGGTTGAAAACCTTCAAGTTGCACTTGTAAAAAGAGACCGCATCAGGCAGTTGGAAAGAAACGGTCATATAGGTAAGTTCATAGCTCCGGATAACACCCGCTTGTTGGCAGAAACGAGTGAATCCTTTTTCTACCATGCGATTCAGGCACTTTATGCCGGATATTCCATGAGACGAAGCGAACGTTATCTAAAAGCGAATCTGCTTCCATGTCTGGTAGAAGCGGCGATCAAATGTATCGAATATAGCACCGTCCAGACTTCTGACATACTCTTCGTATATTCAGGTTGTGTACTTCTTGGCTATGAAAAGATGAACATGAAACGATTGGGCGAAACGATGGCCAAAAAGGGCGTTCGCGATTTCGTATTTGACACACTGATTCGCTGCCGCATTCCTGATTGGGAAGTCACGGAATATACCGTATTTCCGGAAATTAAGAAATGGATCCTCTCACAAGTGAAAAGTGGAAGCATAACGGAAGCGAAAGCTGCATTAAAAAATATTTCTTGTATTTCAGAGAATATCCTGATAACAGATGCGCTGATTACATCAACTTTAAAAATATAAGGCAGTAAACACTAAAGTTACACCACACTGATTTATCATAACTTTTAGTTATAAGGACGATGTTTATCGTCCTTTTTTTATTTCGATACAAAGATAACATATTATATTTACTATCGAAAATATTTGTCTTTTTATTTGCATATCTCGTTTATTTTTACTATATTGTAGCAACATAAAAGATAAGCGTTATGAAAAAGAGAAGGAAAAGAAAAAGCATCGTAGATTTCAGAGCTTCTTTCCCGGACGAAGAAAGCGCAATCAGATACTACGAGAGTGTAAGATGGGCAAATGGAGTGGTTTCGCCATTCGATGAAACATCTAAAGTGTACAAATGCAAGAACGGTAAATATAAGTGCAAGAATACCGGGAAGTACTTCACTTATAGGACTGGTACGTTTTTCGCTAACTCTAAGTTAGGAATGAGAGATTGGTTATACGCTATTATTATGATTGCCAACCGTAAGAACGCTATATCTTCATACCAATTAGCAGATGATTTGGATATTCCACAAAAGACAGCATGGTATATGCTTCACAGAATAAGAACTGCAATGGCTAAAGAAAACAATCAGAAGCTATCTGGTGACGTTGAGATAGATGAAACATTTGTAGGTGGAAAGAATATTAATCGCCATAAAGATAAGAAAGTAGAGAAATGTCAAGGACGTAGCTACAAGGATAAAGTTCCTGTATTTGGGGCTATAGAAAGAGGTGGAAATCTTTTTGCTAAGGTTGTTCCTAACACCCAAGCAAAGACGCTCGTCCCGATTGTGAAAAAGAATGTTGATGTAGGAAGTTCAGTTTATACCGATGGTTGGAGCTACAAAGGACTAGAGAAGAAATACACGCAAATGTCTGTAGACCACGGCAAACATTTCTACGGAATGATCCTAGTTACTGATGATGGAGAGATAATCGAAATCACAACTAACAGAATAGAAAACGCTTGGTCGGTATTTAAACGAACTATAAAAGGAACATATATCCATGTCAGCAAGAAGTATCTACAAAGATACGTTGACGAATTTGTTTTCCGATTTAACACCCGAAAAATTAGCAAATATGAGAGAATTGAATTACTTTTGCAATATGCAGCAGCTTAGATATTATGGCAAATAATAAAGACATAAAGAAGAACAAGCCTAAGAAGGAGAAGAAAAAAAGAAAGCCTATCTACGAGATACATGGCTTCGTCCTCACTATACCCGAAGAAAGGCTAAAAGAGATGCTGTTAGAAATGAGTAAGCCAAATCCAGAAAAAGAGTAATTATATATATTTAACAAATATGTATGACAATAGTCTGAATTTTATTTATTATCTTTGTGTGCAAAATTATTAAGGGACGTTACAATCCCTTAATAATACATGTTACTTTAAACCTTAATGTAGTTTATTAACTACATTTGTGGCGGAAAGCAAAAGCGCAAAGTCTGATAAAATCAAACTCAATTTAATTAAGATAGCTCCTACTATCATAATTAAGTGAATTAACGTACAACGATACGTGTTCTAATTTGAGTTCTAACTCGTACAGTACGTACAATGCGTACGAGTCTATTTACTCGGATAGCCATATTAACCTCCTTTCCGTTTAAAAATGTTTTGCGGGATTGTAGCCCGCGCAGTTAAAAAAAATAGTCCGAGTTTTGGCTTGCAACTCAAAAACTCGGACTATGTTGTGTGCAAAAGTAGTAGTTTCTATTTTATTCTCCAAATTTTTTCATTAATATTTCTTACTATTTTTCATATTGTATGCTATATTGTACTATATTTGTAGCGCATTACATTATAGTAGTGTATTTTACATATATAAAATAGCCTAATCGTCATCAGAATCACCACCTCGGATAACAGAATTAAGGCTATCAGTGAACTTACTCGTTGGGTAAAGTGTACTTCGTCATATACTGACGTGGTGCGCTGCCATTGAGTAAGTGGGCTTGTGGTGAGCCTTGATGACGTATGGCAGTAGCACTACGTCTTTTTTTGTGACTTTTCGTATGGTTATTGCTGGATAAACTGACTTTTTAGTATTAACCAATAAAACGCATTTTTCATGAGAAAGAGTCATTTATTTCTATTATTATTGATGTTTAGCATCAATATTCAAGCTCAAAGTATTAAAGTTAGCAAAACTGATAAGTTCACAAAAGACAAAGTTGTGTACACGTCTTATGAAAAGATTTCATCAGAAGCATTTATCGGTACTCAAACAGGGAAAAATATTGCAATATGTTTTGGTCGTGAAAATGGCTTAAACATGATATTGATGAAATGGCTAACAGGAGATGCGCGATTAGTAAGTGTAAATTCCAAAGTGGTATTTCTTGATGAAGAAGATAATACACATGAATTTACAGTATCAGACTATGCATCAGGAAGAGGGGAAGGAACAGTCGGAGCATTAGGAATGGACTTATGGGGACTTCGTATATTACTATTAGGTGATTTGTCTGTTTTTAAGGATCATATAATGACTGCTGTTAGAATATATACTACTGATGGATATTATGACTACAAAATCAAAAAAAGTGCAGCAGAAAAAGCAAGGAAAGCCTATCGTTTATTTGAGAAAGAAATACAGAAAGGAAATATTGATAAATGGAAATAACTCTATAAGCAAATTAATAACCCAATAAAATGAGAATAACAAGTTTCAAAACAGCATCTTTAATGGCATTTGTAGGGTGCTTATTAAAAGCAGTCATGGTGATTATTTGTCTAATCACAGATATTTCATCATTTGTATCCCAAATAGCAGAAATAGTATCAATGTGCTTAATGGGATTCTTCTTTATATCACTTTATACCAAGATAAATTGGAAAATAAAAAAATAGTGATTATCTTAGCAACTAATTAGTACCGGAGGAAAATCCTCCGGTATAATCAAAAGTTATAATGAAATTTGTAAAATCAGTGTGGTGTAACTTTAGTGTTTACTGCCTTATTTTAATCTCGTCCATCGTCAGAAATTCAGGATCGGTTTCTTCCAGTTTGAAGCGATAGTAAGTAAACGGATCTTTCTTTATCCAGTCGTTTTCCAAAGCAATGCGGATTATCTTCTTCAAGTTCTTCAATCGGGTGATAGCTGAATTCTGCGCACAACCTTTTTCAATCTTCAAGAAAGCATCGAACTTAGAAATGAAGTTGGCTTCCAAGTTATTCAGAGCAATATCAGATAACTGATATTCTTTCTTTATGAATTCCTCTAAATATCGGGTAGTGGTTTCATACCGTTGTACCGTTTTACTTACGAAGTCTTTGCCTATCAGTTTACGGCTTTGTTCGTTATGCTCCTTGAATACTTGCAATAGCGTTTTGTTATCTTCGTCCACACCATAAAACAACTTTCTCACAAGATCAACAGTGATTACTTTACCGGAAGTTTCCAGTTCTCTATAAATTTGGTGTACGTGTGAACGTGTGATTTCTAAGTAGTGGTTCAGTTCCACCGACATACGGTCTTTGCCTTTTGAATTTTCTTTTGCCTGATTCCATAGGTTTACGGGACAGCTTCTTTTGATAGAAATATCTACCATACAGCCGTTTACGGTGATTCTCATGCACACGGGTGCTTCTCCGTTCTTTAATAATTTGCCTTTCTTGATGAAGAACAATACAGAAAATGATTTTCGAGCCATTTTTACATCGTTTTTAAAGTTACAAAACTATGTATTCTCTTCCAAAGTAAGTCTATGCAAAATACTATGAATCAGTGAGAAAGATGCAAATTCGTGGGACTTTTTTAGATTAAATTTTAGTCCCACGATTTATCCACCGATAATATGCTTGAAACGGCTATTTTCTGCTACCTGCTAGAAAAAAGAAATCCCTGATAATGTCTGATTATCAGGGATTTGCTTGATTCTTCTTTTGTTTTCAGTGATCCGCCTGGGGCTCGAACCCAGGACCCCAACATTAAAAGTGTTGTGCTCTACCTGCTGAGCTAGCGAATCAATCCTACAGTGCTTTCTTTCGAATGCGGGTGCAAAGGTAGAACATTTTTTTATAACTCCAAAAGAATTCAAACATTTTTCTTATCTTTGTGCCATTATCAACAATATATAATCATACATTATGGCTGCTGACGATAAAAAAATTATCTTCTCAATGGTAGGAGTGAGCAAAGCTTTCACTCCTAATAAGAATGTGCTGAAAGACATTTACCTGTCGTTTTTCTATGGAGCGAAAATCGGTATTATCGGTTTGAACGGTTCTGGTAAATCAACGTTATTGAAGATCATCGCCGGTTTGGAGAAATCCTTTCAGGGAGAAGTGGTGTTTTCTCCGGGATATTCCGTGGGGTATTTGGCACAGGAACCTTATTTAGACAACACAAAGACAGTAAAAGAAGTAGTGATGGAAGGTGTGCAACCCATTGTTGACGCACTGACAGAATACGAAGAAATCAATCAGAAATTCGGTTTGCCGGAGTATTATGAGGATCAGGATAAGATGGATGCTCTTTTTGCTCGTCAAGGTGAATTGCAAGATATCATTGATGCAACTGATGCATGGAATTTGGATAGCAAGTTGGAGCGTGCGATGGATGCTCTCCGTTGTCCGCCTGAAGATCAGCCGGTAGAAAATCTCTCCGGAGGTGAACGTCGCCGGGTAGCTCTTTGCCGTTTGCTATTACAGAAACCGGATGTGCTTTTGCTGGACGAACCTACCAACCATTTGGATGCAGAATCTATCGACTGGTTGGAACAACATCTTCAGCAATATGAAGGTACGGTTATTGCCGTGACGCACGACCGTTACTTCCTCGATCATGTTGCCGGATGGATTCTCGAACTAGACCGTGGTGAAGGTATTCCCTGGAAAGGTAACTACTCTTCCTGGCTGGAACAGAAGACAAAACGCATGGAAATGGAAGAAAAGACCGTCAGCAAACGTCGCAAAACACTGGAACGTGAGTTGGAATGGGTGCGCATGGCTCCCAAAGCCCGTCAGGCAAAGGGTAAGGCACGTCTTAACTCTTATGACAAGTTGCTGAATGAAGACGTGAAAGAGAAAGAAGAAAAACTTGAAATCTTCATTCCGAATGGTCCGCGTCTGGGTAATAAAGTCATTGAAGCGAAACAGGTGGCTAAAGCATACGGCGATAAACTGTTGTTTGACGATTTGAACTTTATGCTTCCTCCTAATGGTATTGTTGGTGTGATCGGTCCCAATGGTGCGGGAAAGACGACACTGT
The DNA here is from genome assembly GCF_003435205.1 of Bacteroides sp. AF32-8BH. Taxonomy (NCBI): domain Bacteria; kingdom Pseudomonadati; phylum Bacteroidota; class Bacteroidia; order Bacteroidales; family Bacteroidaceae; genus Bacteroides; species Bacteroides sp. AF32-8BH. Next base: position 218,698 of record NZ_QVLZ01000003.1, read on the forward strand.
TCCGTCTGATTATGGGATTGGAGACAGTAGATAAAGGAGAATTTGAAGTAGGAGAGACTGTAAAGGTGGCGTATGTAGACCAGCAACACAGAGACATTGATCCGAATAAGAGTGTTTACCAGGTAATTTCCGGTGGTAATGAGCTGATCCGCATGGGAGGACGTGACATCAATGCACGTGCATACCTTTCTCGTTTCAATTTCTCCGGAGGCGATCAGGAAAAACTTTGCGGTGTACTGTCCGGTGGTGAAAGAAACCGTTTACACTTGGCGATGGCTTTGAAAGAAGAAGGCAATGTACTGTTGCTTGATGAGCCTACCAATGATATTGATGTAAATACATTGCGTGCTTTGGAAGAAGGTCTGGAAGATTTTGCCGGCTGTGCCGTAGTTATCTCGCATGACCGTTGGTTCCTCGATCGTATCTGTACACACATCCTTGCTTTTGAAGGAGACTCCAATGTATTCTACTTCGAAGGGTCTTATTCAGAATACGAAGAAAACAAAATGAAACGTTTGGGAAATGAAGAGCCGAAGCGTGTTCGTTATAGAAAGTTAATGACTAACTAGTATAAAGTAATAGATTGAAGCATTTCTAATGCTTTCTGTTTCAAAATAAAAGGCTCTGCAAATATTGTAGAGCCTTTATCGTTTTATAACGTGGCGAAACGTTTATCTCTCTTAAAAAATTGTAGTGTAATCGTAATGTAGTTCTAAATATTATTAATTATATTTGTGCACAGTTTTTAAAAGCAAACAATTTATATTAACTAATCAACTACATTTATGTTAAAGAGAATGCGATCTTTCTTAGTGCTAGTAATGTTGTTTATTGCTGTCACGATGAGCGCGCAGGTTACAACAGCCACGATGAGTGGTAAAGTGACCGCACAAGATGAACCAATCATTGGAGCAACAGTCGTTGCGGTTCACGAACCATCAGGCACTCGTTATGGTACAGTGACTAACGTCAGTGGTCAATTTAATCTGCAGGGTATGCGTACCGGCGGCCCTTACAAAGTAGAAATTTCTTATGTTGGTTATCAAACAGCTATTTACAAGGGAATTAATCTTTTACTGGGAGAGAATTATGTTTTAAATGTTTCTTTAAAAGAGAGTTCAGAACTGTTGGACGAAGTAGTAGTGACTGCTTCTAAAGAGAGTAATATGAAGTCTGACAGAGCAGGTGCTATTATGAATGCCAATCGTGATATGATTAATAGTACTCCGACTATTTCTCGTAGTATTAGCGATATCATGCGTCTTTCTCCACAAGGTGCTGATGTTGGTAACGGTTTTGCAGTAGGTGGTGGTAACTATCGTCAGTCATTTGTAACAGTTGATGGTGCTGCTTTTAATAATACATTCGGGTTGGGAGGTAATCTTCCGGCTAACGGATCTCCAATTTCTTTGGATGCTTTGGAACAAGTTACAGTAGCTGTAACTCCATTTGATGTTCGTCAGAGTGGTTTTACAGGGGGTGCAATTAATGCAGTAACCCGTTCAGGAGATAATCAATTCCGTGGAACTGCCTATATGTATTTTAATAATGAGAATCTAAAAGGAAGCAAGGTTGATGATTATGAACTTTTACGTTCTAAAGCTCAATATTATACTTATGGTGCAAGCTTTGGTGGTCCGATTATAAAAGATAAGTTGTTCTTTTTTGTGAATGGAGAATATGAGGATAATGTAACTGCGGGATCAAGTTATCTCCCACGTACTGCCCTAGGACAGAGCTATAGCAGTGGAAATGTACATCGCCCTCTTCAAAGTGACATGGATGCTATAAGCAATTTCTTAATAAATAAGTATGACTTTAATCCAGGGAAGTATAATGGCTATTCAACGGATACTCCTGCTTATCGTATTATGGCACGTGTTGATTGGAATGCCAATCAAGATAATAAGGTTAGTTTCCGCTTTACCAGAACGCATACTAAAGATTCTAACTTCCCTACTAGTTCAACCAATCCATTGTATTCATCAGATCTTTATCCAGGAGGTAAATCTAATGAAGTTATAGATGGTAAGCCTGTTGGTGACATTGCCAAAGGACAGGGACGTACTTCTAAATATGCCTTGAGTTTCTCGAATTCCAACTACTATCAAGTGCGTGACTTTACTTCTGTTGCAGGTGAATGGAACTCGCGTATGGCTCAAGGAGCAATGAATAATATGTTGCGTTTTGCATATTCCTATCAAGATGAGCCTCGTTCATTTGATGGTCCTCTTTTCCCGACAGTTGATATTTTACAAGATGGTGCCGTATATGCTAATTTTGGCGCAGACCTTTTCACAGCAGGCAATCTGCGTCAGACAAAAGTATTCACTATTACAGATGAGTTCAACTGGAATGTAGGTATTAATAAGTTTATGGCTGGTTTCCAATATGAGCATACGAAAGCTATTAATGGTTATATGTTAGGAGGTGCTGGCTACTATGTCTATTCAACTTGGGATGATTTTGTAAATGATAGAACTCCGCAGGCTTTTGCTATAACTCACTCAAATTCACCTGATATGTCTCAATTCCTTGCAGAATTGAAATTTCAACAATATTCTTTGTATTTGCAGGATGAGATTTCTGTTTCAGAAAATTTTAAGGTAACAGGTGGACTTCGTTTTGAATTGCCAACTTATCCTTCTTTAAAGAATAATTATAATGAAGAGTTTGCCAAATTAGATTTTGGTGGTCAGCATTATTCTACAGATCAGCTTCCGGGTGCAAAAGTATCTGTTTCTCCGCGTGTTGGCTTTAACTGGGATATAACCGGAGACCGTAAGTATGTACTTCGTGGTGGTACAGGTCTGTTTGTAGGACGTATGCCTTTCGTATGGTTGATTTCTGCTGTGGGAAATTCAGGTGTGGGACAAACTACTTATTATTATACGGATGCTGCTACTGCTCAATACAAACCAAGCTTCCATGCAAATCGTGATGAGATATTGAAAGACCTTTATGGCGGTCAGACACATTCAAAAGTAGAGCTTCCTAAAGACCCTACCATTATTGATAAAGATTTGAAGATGCCTTCTACTTGGAAGACTTCATTAGCCCTTGATATGAGATTGCCGGGTGATATTAATTTTACATTAGAAGGAATTTACAGTCGTGACTATAATCCTGTTGTTATAACTAATCGTGGTTATGAGTTACAAGATGCAAAATTGACTCTTTCTCCAAATGACGTTCGTGATACTTATAAGATATATAATAAAGGTCAGAATGTTTATCTTTTAGAAAACTGGAAAAAAGGTGCTTATTACTATTCAATTTCTGCGCAGTTACGTAAAAACTTTGATTTTGGTTTAGATTTATCATTTGCTTATACACATTCAAAGTCTCGTTCATATAGTGATGGTATTGGTGACCAGGTAACTTCAGCTTATAAGACTAATACTTATTCAGTAAATGGTATTAATGAACATGAATTGGGTTATGGTACTTATGTAGCTCCTGATCGTATATTGGCAACAATCGGTTATAAAAAAGAATACGGCAAGCATTTTGCAACCAGTGTTTCTTTATTGTATGAAGGAATGCAAATGGGGTATTCTGGAACATGGGGGTATAGCCGATACTCATATACTTTCTCTGGTAATGTTGTAGGTGATGCGGGTGCTAATAGCTTATTGTATATTCCTGCAACACGTGAAGAATTGGATAATTGGAATTTTAGTGATGCTGCCTCTTATCCTGCTAAGGAACAAAAGGATGATTTCTGGAATTATATTAACCAAGATAAGTATCTGAAGAATCGCAAAGGTAAATATGCAGAAAGAGGTGGAGCTGTTATGCCTTGGCATCATCAGGTTGATTTTAAATTGAATCAGGATTTCTATTTGAATGTTGGGGGCAAACGCAACTTGCTGCAAGTAGGAGTTGATATCAAAAATCTTCCTAACTTGTTAAATAACAGTTGGGGACTTTATAAGCAAGTAATTAGTTCTAGCTTACTGCAATATAAAGATGGAGAATTTACAATGAATAAGAATGCTGGTGAGAAACTGACGAGTACTTATCGTGATTTCCAAAGTTTTAAATCTACTTATTCAGTACAGTTTAGTGTACGTTATATTTTCAATTAATAGTAGTTTAATATCATAATAAAAGAAAGCCGGGCAATTTTTAAATTGCCCGGCTTTCTTTTATATTATAAGAATAAGGTGAAGTATATAGATCTGCTGCCGAGTTTATTATTTATATGTATATTATATGTCTATGTTTTAAAATAAGTTGCTTTTATCTTTGTACTGTCCGTTTTATTCCTTATATTTGAAAGACACATAAACAAATAGCCTATGGAAATATAAAGACCTCTCTTTGCTGTCGTATTCAATCGACATTTTGTTTTTCATATCAAGTCATTAACTTTAAACTAGAACATTATGAAAGCAATTGTTAGCCCTTTGTACTTCATTTATTTGTTCGTTCTAAGCCTTTTTATAGGTTTCTCTATTGGTAGTTGTAGTGACAATGAATTTGAAGAGTTGAGTGATAATAGTAATGTGACGAAAGTTCAAACACGAGCTGTACCAACTCCTGTATTTGATTGGGAAAATGCGGATTGGATGCCCACTCCTCCAATGCAGTCTCGAATCCCTTCCCCATGGTCCGGACAAGGAAGTTTGGTTGGAACGTATGGAATTGATATAGTCAATGATAGAAAAGCATTTGATGGATGGGAATTATTGTATAATACATTCGATTCGAATGTAACTGCTCCTTTGGTAAATCCTTATTTTATACTTTATAATAAATATAGGGGAATAATGCGTATCTATTTATATTTAACAACTTCATTTGTTACGACTTCCTCGTATATTCAAGATGGTATAACTGTTGTTTCGAATCGTAAAACATCTATTTTAAATTATTTGGGGCAAGATATTATTGATATCGCTAAGGAGCCAAATAAGCAATATATGCAAATGCAACCCGCTCCTATAGATGGTTCTCTACCGTTGGCAGCTAATCGTTGGTATATGATGCAATACGAATTAGCTTATGATCCCAATTTAGCTGATATTCCATATAAGGATATTCAGTTTAGCTGGACTTTAAATTATTATAATGTTCAACAGATAAGTCTAGGAGGGAATATAACAGGCAGTCTTAATGGAACAATTGGAAGTGCATCAGGATCAAATTTGTTTAAACCCTTATTAGGTGTTGGTAAGGCTGTGGGTACTGGTGTGTTGGCAGGAGTTGGAAAGGATTTAATCACTCATAATACTATTAATGCAGAAACTGGAGAAAATAAACTGGGATTGTCTAACAAGATATTTAAAGACGTGGCAAAAGGAGTTTCTGCCGCTTTATCTGCTGCATCGGGAAACATTCCAGGTGCAATTATGGGATTATTAAGTGCAGTTGCAGGTGGCAGTTCTTCCACTCCTATACCTATTAGTTTGACATTAAAGGCTGAAATTGAGCTGAAGGGTACTGGGACAGAGGGTGGAGCTTTTCCTTCAACTCCTGTTTCATTTTGGATACCAGGAACGAATATTACATCGGAAGCTACCGGGTTTGTTCCATTATATGATAAAAGCTTAGGTATTCTCTATTTGCGTGAGAAACCTACGGTAATACTTGATAAGTACTTTGATGAAAAATATTATGAGATAGACCCAATGTACGGTCATGATATGTTAGATGGGTATAAGTATTATTGTTATCTTCCAAAATCTGTAGATTTTTCAAGCTATTTAGTTATAAATCCAGAAGTTGAAAGAATAGCGAATATTGAAATTTTGAAACAGGATTTAGTAAGTGGGGGGGCATTGGGGCTTGATTATGAATATTGTGGAGAACTTGATGTCATGTTGAATAGATTTGGACCTTATCTGATATGGCCATTAGCAGTGCGTTTTACAGTTAAAATATCTCCCAAAAATGGGGCTGCTCCATCTATTATAATAAAGACTTTTGAAATTAATCATGAGTTTAGAAACTGGCCTTATTAGAAATTGAATGAAAGAATGCAATTTAGAGTTTAGAATAATCAAAGGTCTATTTTAAATAGGAATCCCCTATATGAGTCTTATTCATTGTAATTGAGAATGCTAATATAAGGGATTTCTTATCTTCTTTTATAACTTCACCCTCATCACCACCGGATTATGATCGCTATAAGTAAGATCCGGCGAGAAGTAATCCGTAGTATTCAGTTCCGGTGAATGGAGAATATAGTCGATTCTTAACAGATGCTTGAAGAACTTGAAAGTATACATATACCCATGACCACTCGTCTGAAAACCATCCTGCAACTTATCACCTTTTACAGTGTGATAAACATACGAAGACGGCAGAGAGTTAAAGTCACCGCAGATGATAGTAGGATAGGGAGAGGCAGCTATCAGTTGCTTTAGAGTATTAGCTTGTACGGCACGTTTCCGGAAATTCTCATGTAATCCGTCAATCAATCCCAAAGCAGCACGTTCCACCCTTTGAGAATCATCCGTGCGGAGTCCCTTTTCCAGTTTGCGCTTGTTCTGACTTACCTCCGTTGTTTGGAGATGATTGTTGAACAGGCGGATGATACGGCCATTAATCTCAATATCACACCAGAGACTGCAATTTTTCGAATCAGGATAGACGATAAGATTCTCCTCCTTGATGGGGTAGCGGCTGAAAACAGCCAGCTGCAACAAATGTTTTCCTTCGGGAGAAATAGGGATATAATAATACGGCCAATCAGAAAGAACCGCAGCTATACTGTCTACACCAAACTCATCATTAATGCCAAACTCCTGAAAACAGAGAATATCTGCTTGCAGATTTCTCATGTAAGAGGCTATCTCTTTGCATGAATAACCGGTATGCTCATGATTAAAAGCGTCAACGTTGTAAGTAGCAACAGTTAAAATACCAGGAGTATACGCGTTCATTTTGACCATTGGAGCCGAAGCCGGGCTGAAAAAAGGAGATTGAATCACACAACTAATATAGCTCCAGTTACTGAATATAGCAATCAGAGGGATGAAAACCCAACACCGCCAACGGATCGTCCAGTAGATGACAGAAGCAAGGTTAGCCAACAAAAGTATCGGTAAAATCAAACCGATGAAAGGCATAAATTTGAAACTATCCGGTGCGGCATTACCTACGAAGGCGCCCGCAATGGTAACTCCTGCCAAAATACTGGTCAGCACGATGGATATGTAATAAAACAGTCTGTAAAAGGCTTTCATCTAATCTAAGTTATTGGGTGATTATATCACTATTAAAGCGTTTTCTATACAATATGTACTCTATAATATGTGCCCTTTTACGGAGGCGACAACCATTTATGAATCATAGCTTTCAGCTTATCATCCGCTATCGGTTTAGCTATAAAATCATTGCATCCTGCCTCTTTCGCCGCTTTCCGGTCCTGCTCATAGGCAAAGGCACTTTGAGCAATGATAGGAACAGTGGCAGACAGCTCCCGAATGATTTTCGTTGCCTCCAATCCATCCAAATTCGGCATTTTAATATCCATCAGGATAAGATCGGGTTTCACCTCATCGAACATCGTGACAACCTCCATTCCGTCATGCGCACGAATAATCCGGTGCTCCTTACCTAAGATAGCCTCCAATAAATCAAAGTTACTGTCCGTATCCTCGGCAACCAAAATACAAGCATGCCGTGTATTTACAGCACTGCTCATACCTCCGCTCGTCTCATCATCATTCTTTTTCTCCGAATCTACACTCACGGATTCTGCAACCGTATACGGCAAAGTAAATGTAAACGTCGTTCCCTTACCAAATTCGGAGCTGACGGAAATCTTGCCCCCGAGACGTTCAACGATAGACTTACAGATAGATAATCCCAACCCAGTGCCCTGTGCATGATTGTTCAGCTTGGCAAAACGTTCGAACACACGACCCACTTTCTCCGGCTCAATTCCTGTTCCGGTATCCGTTACGTGGAAAACAATCTGGTTATCCACCAGCTTATAACCATAACTGATACTTCCTTCTTTCGTAAACTTAACAGCATTCCCAATCAGATTCGAAATCACCTGGAACACTCGATTCTTGTCCGTCTCAATCATCAGACTCTCGTCCGAAGACTCATAGACAAGGTTCACTCCCTGCGGCGTACGGAATATATGGGCATCGTGTACTTCCCGGCAGAGATTATGGAGACTAGCCGGTCCGAAGGAAAACTCAATAGTCCCCGATTCAATCTTCGAGAGATCGAGAATCTCGTTGATAAGTTGCAAAAGACGCTCGTTGTTCGCGTTTACGATGTTGTAGTACGTCTTTCGTTCTTCCGCATCATCACTTTCGGCAATGAGATGCGAGAACCCCACAATAGCATTCAGTGGAGTACGTATCTCATGACTCATATTGGCAAGGAAAGCCGATTTCAAACTATCAGACATTTCCGCTTTTTCCTTCGAAGACAGTAGCTCCCTCTTCATCATTTCCAGTTCCGTGACATCCCATTCGATGCTGACGATGATAGGCGAAGACAATTCGTCCCCATCCACCCGGATCTTCCGCTTGTCAAGGATAATCAGGTTTCCGTTCCGGTCCTTTCCTTCCACCGTCCAGTGCATACCTTTTCCGCTGGTGGCCACTTGAATATCCTCCTGTCTCTTCTTCTCTGCCACGATAGGCGGGTAGAAATCGAAGTCATTCTTACCGACAGGATCGTTCTTGTAAAGATCGCGGTTATAAGCCTCCCGGTTCCGGTAAATGTACCGGAAATCATTATTGATCTCCTTCACAACAATCCCCGCGGGGAGATTATTGATCGTCGTATCCATGATTTGATTCAGCCGTTTGATTTGGGCTTCATACCGAATCCGTTCGGAAATATCATGGGCAAACGACCAGTAACTTTCTTCACCGGAATCATTGGTGACGTTGTACATCGTACCTTCGTAAGCCAATATATCTCTATTGATTTTCGACGGATGGTGAGCCACAAAGTTACTGCTGCCACCGTGTATGACATCTTTGCAACGTTCGTTCCAAGCCTCTTGCGTAGGCATATCTGCGGCAACATTGTAAATCTTTAATTGACTGATGTCTTCGTTTTCTGAAATACCATGATTGTACAGGAAACGACGGTTAGCGAAGATAATCGTGCCATCGGGTCTGGCGGCAAAGATACTTTCTTTGGCATTGTTGATGGCATGAGTCAGTGTGTTGATGTCATTTCTGCGATGCTGTATATCCGTGATGTTCTGAATATACCCTTCGATGTTGAAACTACCGTCGGGGCGCTCTTCACGCAAATAAGTCTGGATACGCATATAGAAGATTTCTCCGTTCAGGCGAACGCGATAACTGATGCTCTCCATGTTGAGCTCTTTCTCGTTCACGTGGCACCATTCAATAAAACTCTGACGATCTTCTTCTACAATCAGTTCCACATATTTCTCAATGGCAAGGTTTTGTACATTTTCCTCGCACAAAACACCAGTATATCCAAGATAATGAAAAATATTCTGTTTCGTATTATACGTCCATTGTCCTATCTGGGCTACCTTTTGAATGGCCCGCAGGGTGAGATTTGCCTGTTCCAACTGTCTTTTTACGTTGCTTCTTTGCGTGATGTCGCGATATTGGCAAAGCACCATACCGTCATAAGGGAACATGAGGCATTTGAAGTAAAAAGTTTCGTCTTTCAGCACCAACTTGAAGTTCTTGCTGATGCTTCTTTGTTCTTCGAGTACAATCTGGAAGATGGGCATCACCCTCTCTCTCGTATATTCTGGTAAAAGCTCAAATATATTTTTTCCTAAAAGTATATCCTCTTGCAGAAACCATAGATCACAATGAGGTTCAATGTCTACGCAGACTCCGTGCCTGTCAACCAATAGCATTGTATCTGCCGTCAGTTTCAATATTCTTTGTGCGTTATTCGCATCATGTAATATTCTGTTCATGTCTGTTTTTTATTAGATGATAGAGACTAATGTCTTAATAGTAAGGATAACAAAAGATAATAGTATTTGTTTTACCTTTCGGCACGCTTCGCCTTTTCCCAGGCTCCGCTTCCTTTTTTCTTTTTCAGATAACGGATGCCTTTCAATACATTGACATTCATAAATAGGAAATAGTAGGGGATAAAAAGCAACTTGTTTTTTATCTGTTTGGTGGATAGATAATATCCCCAATATCCCAATCCGTAAAAAAGAACCTGCATGGCAAGCAGCACTCCGTAGAATATCGCGGAACCGCCCAACAGCAGAATTACAATATTCAGCGGGAAGAGCGCGAACAACAGGAACGGAGTAATAGACCACCGCAATACCCGGTGCGACGTATATTGAAAGCTAAGTATCCCGTAACGGAAAGGATTCAGCAACGGACGAAGTCGCCAGATAGACTGCAATCCTCCGGCAGCGATGCGCACTTTCCGCTTTTCTTCTTCGCGCATATCTGCCGAACCGCTTTCGATGGCGTAAGCATTGGTGCAATAAGCAATGGTGTAACCTTTCATGGTGATCCGGAGCGAAAGAATAAAATCATCGAGCAACGTGTCCGGTTCCATTGCTTCGAATAGTTCACGACGCACGGCAAACAGTTCGCCTGCTGCTCCTACGGCCGAGTAGAGCCGTGCATCAAGTGCTTTCAGGGTTGATTCGTATTTCCAGTAAATACCTTCACCACCGGCAGCCGCCCCGTCTTTGGTTTGTACGGCGATCCGTTTTTCGCCGGCCGCGCAGCCCACTTTCGGGTCTTGGAAAGCAAGTACGATTTCCCGTATGGCTTCCCGGTTTACCATGGTGTTGGCGTCCGTAAAGACGACGAGCGGAGTGTCCACCAACGTCATTCCACGTGTCATTGCAGCCGTCTTACCCTGTCGTAGGGGTTGGAAGTGTACGGTCGCTTTCCCCTGCCAACGGGTTTGCAGTCGTTCGTTCGTACCGTCATCGCTTCCGTCCGTCACCCATACGATGTGCAGCTTGTCCGCAGGATAATCCAGCTCAAGACTGTTCTCCATCTTTTCGTCTACAACATCTTCTTCGTTGAATGCCGTAATGAAGAGGGTAACTTCCGGCAGGTCTGCGTCCGATGCCGGCAACGAACGCTTCACAGGCTTCACGAAAAGCTCTTTCAACTTGACAAGAATATAAAGCACAATTCCGTAGCCCAGGTATGTGTAGAATACAATGAACAGGGCAAGCCAGAAAATAATTTCAAGACAAAGGGTAATGGTTTCGTTCATAGCTATATTTGTTTATTTTTCTTGTATCGTTTACATTCAGCTCTTATTAGCCTCTTATTTCATTTTATTCAGCTCGTTTCTTCAACTCCGTCTTTTTATCCGAATCTTTCAGCATATTCACAAAGTAGTTGGCGTCCGCTTTGGCAGAAACATCTGTCGGATTCGCTTCATATCGTTTCACGAAATTCTCGGCGTGTTCCGCCAGGTATTTCCGGCAGTCGATATTTAGCATGAAGAAATCTTTATGGTCACCATAAGAGAGTCCTGTAACATCTTCATTTGATTTTATGCTTTCAATGTCCTCCATTTTAAGCCCGAAAATATTTACAGTCACGGAAGGGTAATAGAAAGGAGCGGAGTCCTCTCCATTCAGATTTAGTGTCAGTTTCCACGTGTGCGTATTTACCTGTTTGATTTCCGGTTTGCTGTGCAAACGATAGTAATAATATTCATAATATTCTTCCTGGTTGGTAAACCACATAGAGTCGTCACCATCTCGTCCGTATGTGTCGTTGAGCCATTCCAAGAAGTTTACCCAACCGGTATCTGTATTATGGGCACCTATAGAAATAGCTGCCCGCTCTTCTTTTGGATTTTCCATTTCCTTGAGAATAGCCGCCTTAATCATATCCGGATTTGTCAGCCCGCTACCTTCGGGTGGGTCATAGAAAGCTCTTTCGATCACTACTTGTTCAATATCTCCGTTTTCTTGAAATGGATAGAGTTTTGTAGCTCCGCTTTGTGCACACAGGGTTCTGATTTTATCATATCTCAAAGCCGCTTTGATATAATTTTTATCTCCATTAGGCTCTGCCAGCATTTTACAAGTTCGATTATTCAGTTTCTCACGTATCATGCTTTGAGCAACAGGAAATTGTGCCAGCAACTTATCTTCTGTTTTATCTTCGTCAGGTAGATTCAAGTCATGGAAAGCGATGCTTACTCCGTAATTCATCATTTCCTGCAAGTTGCCCCATACTAACATTGTTTTTTTATAAAAGCGGAAATAATCTCTTGTATATCCATTTTGTACCCATGTTTGTGTGTTCATTAAATCATCGTCGGCAGCCACGGTAGTTCCGAAAGAGAAACGTACTTCCTGTCCGGTACCATTGGTGGTAGCTAATGTTTTTCCCAATGAATAATAATCAGGAGGCAAATCACCGTTTTGCAGATGAGCCAGATCGCAGTAGTAAATATAAGATAAAGGTTTGCCATGAATGGCAGCCCATGTATATGAAAAGGCTGAATGCATACAGTCGTCCTGTGTCATCAGAAACAGCCAATCTTTGTTATATTTCAATGTTGGTATTTCCGTATACAGATATCCTACCTGTCTGTCTGCTTTCAGGTGGATGGTTATTTCTATTTCTTTATCGGCTGTTTCATTACCGAACGGGTATATGAATTCCGTTTCGCAGATGACATCCCGCCTCTTTCCATTATCCTTGTTTTCATCCTCGTCTTTATCTCCTTGATATAGATTCAGTTTGCGGATACATCCCGACATAACTAAGCCAATAATTAAAAATAAAACGATACCGATATTGAGATTCTTGCACATAGGCTTTCCTTTCTTACTTCTTTTTTACTAGATTACTCTCCTCATCCTTATATTCCTTCTTTTGGGTGAACAGTCCTCCGATACCTTTTAATCTGCTGACGACACGCACCTTGAAACTATTGAACAGAGTTCCGTCGGCTCCCACCGTCCCATATCCGGTGACGGCACGCGCACGTCTTTTCCGTACAAATGCAATCTTTCCAAATTGCTTGAGCTGCAAAGCCAGATATCCGTCTTCACCGCGGATAATATCCGTGCGGATTCCCGTTTTCCTCGCACATTCCGTCCGGTAAGCAAATACCAGTCCGCGCACACTAAGCTCCGGACGCTTGAAAGACTGCAACCATAAATGCAAGTCGCGTGCAGCCTCATAGATTTTCAGCCCCATCCAAGAGTGATCCTTGTCGGGAATATAACTCCAAAGCGAGCTGACAGCCACTACACCCGGCTTTTCGAGCGCATCCACCATTGTTTCCACATACTTTGCCGGATACATCGTGTCAGAATCAATGTTGATATGATATTTTCCACGGGCATGGTTCAGTCCGCAAAGACGGGCAAAACCACAACTATGTTGCGTTTCCGTGAAATAAGGCACACCGCAAGCCTCGTAAATCTCCGCAGTGCGATCTTTCGATTCGTTGTCCACACCAATGATTTCTACAGGATATTTACATTTCATCTCGCTCAACGACCAGAGACAGGCGAGCAGATGTTTTTCCTCATTGTATCCGATGAGTGATACAGTGACAAGCGGTTCGTTACTCTGCAATCCGGCCAGATTGCGGCGTACTTCCTCGATAACGGCTTGCGGAGCTTCCGCAAAAGGTTTCTCATAAACCTGTAAATACTTAGAATACCATTCCATAGATATTGAATGCTTTATTTGTTTTCATTAACCGGGATAATCAGGCTTTCAAATAGTTGTTTCCATTGTTCGGCAATATTTTCTATTCGGAAGCGCTGGACGTCCATACGCGCCTGCTGTCCCATTTTCTTACGTATATCTTCATTCTCTATTAAATAAGAGATTTTCTCCGCCAGTTGTTCGATATTCCCGTCTTCTACCAGCAGACCGTCTTTTCCGTCGCTGATAATATCCCGCGGGCCGCAGGGACAGGTGAATGATACGGGCGGCACGCCACATGCCATTGCTTCTATAATAACCATTCCAAAACCTTCGAAACGTGATGAAAGGGCAAAAATTGAACTTTCACAGTACTTGTCGACAATATTGGAAACAGTAGGTTCCAATATACAACTGGCAGTAATTCCTAAAGAGTCAATCTGCTGTTGCAGTTGCTCACGCATACCGTCTCCGTAGATACGCAGTATCCAGTCGGGATGCTTTCTGGCAACGAGTTGCCAAGCCGGGATCAGGCGGTCGAATCCTTTCTGCGGAACATATCTCCCTACCGCTATTACCTGTTTATGGCTATTGTCAGATATTTGGTCGGGAAAAAAAGGAAGAGGGTTATGGATCACTTCAACATTATCCAGTTCCGTCCATTCCTGTGCATCCTCGTGGCTCAATACGATGAAACGTTTCAACTGGCGAAGTTGCCGGTATAACTGCTCTCTCCAATAATTGCTTACGATTGTCCGTAAGAATGCGGGCAGACGGCTGTTGCTGAAATCTCGGTAATTAGATTTGTTAAAGTGTATTTCACCCAACTTTGTGCTGCCGTCCGTCATCCGATTGATGAAATTGATGTCACGACGGAGCAGGGAGATAGTAATGTCCGGACGAATTTGGTGCAGACATTCGTTGAGTTTCTTTTTAAAACGTCCTTGTTTCGCAATATATTTAGGTAGTTTTTTATAGAATGACATTCCGTTCAATTCATCATAATCAATGTCAAGTTGATGAAGAGTGATGGACGGATGCAGTTCGTAGTACGGTTTCTTGCCCTTCCCGTCTGTGAGGATGATATGTATTTCATAACCAAACACTTCGGCGAAGTAATTTGCTTTTAGTGTCAATACCCGTTCCATGCCGCTAGGGTAGTAGAGGGCGGGGATGCAGTAGGCTATTTTCATGTTTATCAGAATATTGTTTGTTATTAATTGTGTTTTTGTTTATTTATCTTTAGTCTTTATGGCGTCGATCACTTTCTGCATTTGCGCCTTCCACGATAGCGGGCAGACTGATTCGCGTATCTCGGCAGGCGTCATTTTCAGCGTTTTCCGGAAGTCGATCAGTCCCTGAATATCCACCGGAGATTCGTCGGGTGCCACCTTCCATACATACGGCATGTGGTCGAAGTCGTCGTCGGTTTCCGAGTAAGTGAACGCGAAGCCACGTGCGGCATACTCTCGGTTTTTCAACGTTTTGATATACGTAATTCCGCTGCGGTGGCGTCCCAGGCTGCCAATGGCAAAATCTGCTTTTTCGAACATCGCATCCAGTTCGTCGCCATGCAAAGGACCATGCAGAAGAACATACGGTTCGAGATGGTTGTCACGGACAACAGGCAAGATCCCCGCCCGTTCCCGTTCGCCGGACAGCGGGCCTACAATATGGAAATATACTTTATATTCCGGATTGTTGCGGTAATAATCTGCCAATCCGCGCACAAGGCGGTCGAAGCCGTGCCAGTAGTGCACTTCCGCCACTCCGATCAAGTGCAACTCTTTCGAAGTGTCATTCTGCTGCTGCTTCATCGGAATCGCCTCAAAATCAATTCCGTTGGAGATGCGTATGGTGTTTCCGCCAAATATTTCTTCCGCATTGGAGAAAGTGACGATACCGTCCAGAGCCTTTGCGAGCTTGTGACGGAAACAGCGGTCGATGGCTAGATGAAATTTCATGGAACGGGTGACGTACTCCTGATCGTAAGGATAAGTAGGAATTTCCATCACCACTTTTGCGCCTGTACGTTTCAACGACTTCACCAGCCGGAGGGTGAACGGACTGGCATTGTGAAAAGAGCGCATATATACAAAGTCGATTCCTTCGCGGCGTGCATAGTCAAGAATAGGAGAGTAGTAGACACGTTTCCAAATCTTTGCGGCAAAGCCCGTGCCGAAATCAGCGATCACTTCGTCATCCACCATCCAACGCCGTTCGCCATAAGAGGTCACATCATAATGACACAAGCGAACATCCACTCCACAATCTTTGAGGGCTTTCACCTGATAACGTATCTTCTTACTAATTCCGTTGGCCTCATTGAAGCCGTGAAATATAAGGAAAAGAGCTTTCATTCTTATTTTCAGTATTCAATAATTGTTTATTCTGTTTTTTCTTTCTCAAACTGTTTTTTCTTCCTCAAACGATTTGGGCGATGATTTGTTTCCGGTATTCTTCTCCGGCATCCGCCACTTCGCTGCCAATGGCAGTTTCGTTGACATATTTTCGTTCCAGTTTCACTTTTTTATGGGCTCCCATCCGCCACCATTCATACTCTACGTCCACATGACCAACGTCGATGGCCTGATAGCCGGCTTTAAACAAATCGTAGGCCAACACAGTGGCTGCGGGGCCGAGGGCAACCAGAAACAAGGCTTCTTTTTCCACTTTGCAGGCCTCCCGCTTGATGTCTTCCAGGCGTTCGAATGCATCTCTGGGCGGACAGAGAATACGCCGGATGCTCCGGGCATTATCGAAAAGATCGTTGCCCACTCCGAGCCGGCTTTTCTCCCCTTCGATGAAGACGATGTCCCGGTTCTCCCAAATGCCTTTCATGTCGTGAAACCATCGGGCGGAATCTTCTTTGCGGGCAAAGTCCATATAAGGACGGGTGACGAATGTATTGTAATATTTTCGTCCCGCTACCAGCAAACGGTCCCACCACGAACCGTACAGATAAAAATGAGTTCTCCAGAACCGGCGACTTTTGCGATTGTAGCGATACAAATCGCGGAATGCGTCGGAGATGCAGACAATATGTCCTTCTTCGTGACTTTGCAGCACTTCGGTTAGTCTTTTAGCCAATAACGGGTCACCTTTCTGGAAACGGATTTCCTTTTCCGGACTGGTGAGCAACACTTCACCATCGCCAAAACGGCTGACAGAGCAACGGTCGTCGATGATTTTACGTATCGTTTCGTCGATGGAAGCTACTTGCGGTGTGATTTTTCTCTTTTTCCGCAAGACGATGTACCAGAAATTGTACCATTCCACAGTGCTACCATAACTTATTTTATAACGTAGCGTTATAAAAATGTCGCGTATATTCATAGCTATAGACTTTTTTTTCTTAACGACCGCACTTTACCGATCATGTCATACTCATGCGTCATCTGTATATAAATGCCAAAGATAATAAAACTAACGATACCTTTAGCAATAATTGTCACAAAAATGTTCATCCCTTCCAGCGCATACTGCATTGGAATGAGGGCTAATGCTATCAAAATGCTAATCACCAACGGAGAAATAAGCTGACGGATGAACGGCCAGGCACTTTGCCGGAAGGTCACCCGGTACATCTGCCAATAACACTGTATGAAGTTGATGGTGAATGTCACCACAATGCAACTGGCCACTGCTGTCAGGGTTCCGAAATGGAAGATGCCGAGCAAAATTCCCGCCACGTTGAACGCGGACGAAAACACTCCGCACACAAACAAACTTCGTGTATCGCCTGCCGCCTGAAAGATGGAGCCGGACGAAGAGAGTATAATCTGAATCCCTACGGAGAGCGACAGTATCCGGAACACGGGTACGGACGGCATCCATTGATCGCCGAAAATAATAAGCGTCACTTCCTCTGCCGTGAAGAAAAGCAGCACGCTAAGCGGCAGACCGATAAAGGCGAGGAAACGGACGATGCGTTCGTAGGAACTCAACAGTTTTCCCTTGTCATTCTGGAAATCGCTGAAAATAGGGTGCATCACCGGAGTGATTACCTGCGTGATATTCTGCAAGGGCAGCATCATCAAACGATACGACTTTTCGTAATATCCCAGATCGGACATACTCATATATTTACCAATCAGCAGTTTGTCCAGATTGCGGCTGAAATAGTTGATGACATTGAACAGGAATTGATAGGCGGAATAGGAAAATATTTTCCGGAGTACCCTCAATCCGAGTGTGAAACGCAACCGTTGCGGGTAACGCTGAAAGGAAATTACGAAGATCAGTACGCTGGATACGATTGGGTTGATAATCAATGCGTACAATCCTGCTCCGCAGAGGGCGGCGGTTACCGCGGCTGCACCTGCCGAAATCTGAATGACGAAGCTACGGATAGCAATGAATTTAAATTCTTTGTTCCGGTAGAACATGGCTCCCGGCACAATGGTGGCGGAGGCGAAGAACAGGTTGACGGACAGCAGTTGGCACAGGATGCGCAGGGTGTCGCTTTGGTAGTAATCGGCGATGATCCACGAAGAAGCGAAAAACAGGATGCTGATTCCGATGCCCGTCCATATAGTAAATGAGAAGATGTCCGACAAATCATCTTTAGTCAGCGATTTGTGCTGCACGATGGCGGGAGACACTCCCATGTCGGTGAGAAGATTGAAGAAGGCGATGATGACGGTGGCAACAGCTACGATGCCGAAGTCGTCCGGTGATAGCAGACGTGCGAGAATTCCTGCCACAACAAGGGATATGACGACGCCACTGTATTTGGCCAGCGCTGTGTAAAATACCCCCGAAAATAGTTGACTCTTAATGTTATTAGCCATTGATTGCTTGTTTATATGTTTGCGCGTATGCTTGTCCCACTTTGCGGATGCTCATGTTTTCCATACCGTATGCGTAATTCACTTCCCCTTGTCCCCATGCGGCAAGTCGGCGGGCTTCTTCGAGTGCTCGCAGGATGTCTTTCTTGTCGTCGGGATCGAAAGTAGGGTTGCCGGTTTCGGAAAGCAGTTCGCCGATGTTTCCCACCTTGGGACCCACCACGACTTTGTGGTAGAGGAAGGCGAGGGGGACATTACCCGAATTCAGTATATCTTTCCGCTGGATGAATATCACGTCTGAAGCAGCCATATAGTAGGGCAGATCGCAGTTGTCTATCAGCTCGTCGTTGGCTCCCGCCTGTAGTTTATACATACGGTTGAGCAGCGGCATGAGCAGATAGTATCCGGCTTTTGAAATCCATCGTTTGATGATATTCCTGCCATAGCTGTTGCGTCTCGAAAAGGGGTAGAGGCGCGGAGCCAGCAGCATCTTGTGCTCCTCGTCCCAGGCGCGGAAAGCTCCGAGCACCATGCGTATTTCTTCACGGTTGCGGAATTTTCCGAAAGCCGTGACGATGAATGCATCTTGCGAGAGGTTGAGATACTGACGTGCACGCTCTACGCTGATATCTTCTTTATAGGTATATTGGTAAATGTGATGAGGAATGACAACATTCTGACTGTCAGGATACTTCGTGAGAAATTCGTCCCGGCTAAACCGTCCCATGTGTACAACGATATCACTCTGCGATTCGATAATGTCATAGGCCCGGCTGATGATTCCGTTTGCGTAATGCGGACGGACATTGTGGCGTGTGTAGACAAAACGCGTTCCCCTGGAACGAAAAAGACTGATTCGCTCTTCCAGACGCCTGATGATATCGGGATCGTTGCACGCCCATCCCACCACTTCTTCCGGCCACTGGAAATGTATGATATCATAATGTTTATCCGAGTCCCAAAACTCTTTTGTGGAACATCGCACGTCGATTCCAGCCATTCTGATAGCATCGCATAAGATAGGAACAAATAGATTGTCGGTTTCTCCGTTTTCTCTGAAAACGATCAGTGCTTTTATTGATGGGCTGTCTGTTTCGCTATCATTCATTTTTTAAGTTTTAAAGACTTTTATTACATTGCAAATGTAATAAAACTTATGATAAGTTTCTTCTTTTCTGTGTTTTAATTGCAGTTTAAGTTGCTATTTGAGGAAATCTGAAACAGGTCTAATGCTTTTATAAGCCGTTTTTCTTCTTGGGTATAAGGAATGTGGTGACTTTCGATATATTGCTTGAGAAAGATGCAAGCATGTATGAAAATGTCTGTCTTCATATAGCTGGTGAAATTTGTGTAGCGGTGGTAGGAGGCTTCACTGATGTTGATATGAACGCAGAGGTCTCCTATGACTAGCTGTGACGTTTTCAGGAGCTCTTTTATCAGCTTTATTCTGTTCTGATAATGCTCGCTTACTATTTTATTTTCTTCTATTTCTTCCAAAGTTTGGTTGCGTTTTGTATCCATATTGTTTGGGGTTATTAATAATATTTGGCAAAGGTCTGATAAAAAATATATAATCCAACTCTCATTTTTGCGATAGCTGGAATAAAATACATTTCGCACCTTTGCGCCCCGGAAGTATTAAATGTGGAATAATAAATGATAAATGAAAATGAAGAAAGATCAGTATTTCAATTTGGAGGTAAATTTGTTGAATGACGACAATATTGCCAGTATGATGTCGGAGATGAATGCCGCGGAAGCACTCGGAATTTACGTGATCTTGCTGTTGCATCTGCGCACTAAAGATGCTTATGAGGCGTCGTGCAAACCGGTTTTACTGAAGGCCATGGCCCGGCGGTATGATGTGGATGAAGTAGCGGTGGAGCGGGTGCTTCGCGAATTCGATCTCTTCGAACTGGATGAGGAACGACAGATGTTTCGTTCTTCTTACTTGGATAGGGTGATGAAAAGCTTGGAAGAGAAGCGGAAAATGGACATCGAAAACGGTAAGAAAGGAGGGCGTCCGAAAAAGGTGGCAAAAAGTGCTGAAACGCCCGTCAGTAAAGGGAGAAAACCCACTGAAAACCAGAAGAGGAGAGAAGAGGAGAGTAAAGGAAGTGTTTCTGTTGTAAACAATAATAGGAGTAATATAGAAACACCGTCGTCTCTTGTGAGCCGTTTGGCGGATGAAGGCAATCATTGTCCGTTACAACCCGTGTTGCCTTGGGAAAAGTTGGTGGACCAACTTTCTACTTTCCAGTCATATATGGAATTGGCCGGGCAGCATTCCGGTTTGGGAAAGCTTTTTGTAGACCATCAAAAACTTATTCTGGAAATCTTCAAAAAACATATCCGCCTTTATGACAAAGGAGCCGGACTGCTTTTCCCGGAGGACGTGAAACGGTATTTTTCAAATTATATCGCGGCCGGTTCCGTTACTTGCCGCACGTTGAGGGAAACCTTGCTGAAAGAGCTTGAGAATACGGTCGACAAGGATGTGAACCGCTTTGAAAGCGTCGTCGACGGGCGGCGAACGTATCTGGGACATCTTATTCCGGCTGATGCGCCGCCACGTCCCGATGCATCGGCGGTGTGGGATGATGTGAAGAAAAGATGGGCGCATTAATCCGGCAGATGACCGGCTTCGTCCGGCAGGTTGTCGATGTTTGTCTGGTAGGTTGTTGATGTTCGTCTGGCAGGTAACGGAAGCTCGTCCGGCAGGTGGCAGACACTTGTCCGGCAGGTAAGTCCTCTGCGTGTGAATGATTATTTTAAACTATTTTTAAATTAGAAAAAAGGAAAAAATTATGAGAAATTTTGCCAACTATGATGTCGACATCCACGGTAAATCGAGTGGAGTGCTCAAGACGATTTGTAAAAAATGTCTTCCTACCCGCAAGAATAAGCGCGACCGTTCGCTACGTGTCAACGTCGACACGGGCCACTGTCACTGTTATCATTGTGGTGCTGATTTTTATGTTCCCGATGATGTGGAAGAGCGCAGGAATGCCGAACGTGCGGTAGCCCGCAAGCGTCGTGCGGCAGCCATTCCGCAGCATTTTCAGCGTCCGATGTTCGATGTTTCGAAAACCACGCTTTCCGAAGACACGGAGCGTTGGCTGGTGGAGACGCGTTGCATCCCGCAGTCCGTCATAGCTGCCCTACGCATCACCGAACAGGAAGAATTTATGCCGCAATCCGGCAAAAAGGAACGTTGCATCTGCTTCAACTATTTTGAAGGGGAGCAACTGATAAACACCAAATTTCGCGCTCTCCCGAAACTTTTCAAAATGGTGCAGGGTGCCGAACTGATTCCCTACAACATCGACTCCATTGTGGGGCAGACCTCCTGCATTATCCACGAGGGCGAACTGGATGCTGCTTCCTCCATCGCCGCCGGATTTCAAAGTGTCATCTCCGTGCCGGCCGGAGCCAATTCGAACCTCTCCTGGCTCGACCGTTTTATGGAGACGCACTTCGAGGACCTGGAAGAAATCATCATTGCCGTTGATGCCGATTCTGCCGGAATCCGGTTGCGCAATGAACTCATCAACCGGTTGGGAGCTGAACGCTGCCGGGTGGTGACTTACGGTCCAGAGTGTAAAGATGCCAACGAGCATCTCTGCAAATATGGTATCGCCAGTCTCCGTATCGCCATCGAACAGGCAGCAGAAGTTCCGCTCGAAGGGATCTTCACCGCTGCCGACTTGCATGACGATCTGCGGGCTCTTTTCGACAACGGCTTCGGTCCCGGAGCGGAAACGGGATGGGAGGAGATGGATAAGATCTGCACGTATGAACGTGGGCGAAGTGTCTACGTCACCGGAGTTCCCGGTGCAGGAAAATCCGAGTGGGTGGACGAATTGGTGTTGCGTCTCTGCCTGCGGCATCAATGGAAAATCGGGTTCTTTAGCCCGGAAAATACCCCTATCGTCTATCATCTCCGCAAACTGATTGAGAAACTCACCGGACACCGTTTTCAAAACGGCTGTGGCATGACGGAGGGACTCCTTGCGAACTCGGAAGATTTTCTGACTGAAAACGTCTCTCATATCTCTCTGAAAGGTAATGTTTCTCCGGATCGTGTACTGGCCAAGGCTCATGAACTTGTTGTCCGCCGCGGCTGCCGCATTATTGTCTTCGACCCGCTCAACCGTTTCGACCATAACCCGCAACCGGGACAGACGGAAACGCAATATATTTCCAACCTGTTGAATAAATTTACAGAATTTGCCGTGCAGCATAATTGCCTGCTCGTGGTTGTAGTCCATCCTCGTAAAATGAACCGTAATCCTGTCACGGGCATTACCCCTCGTGTGGAAATGTACGACATCAACGGCTCTGCCGATTTCTATAACAAGGCGGATTATGGTATCATTGTGGAACGTGACAAGGAGGTTGGTGTCACCCGCGTATATGTGGACAAGGTGAAATTCAAGCATCTTGGTGTCGGTGGAATGGCATCCTTTGTCTACGATCCCGTAAGCGGACGATACCTGCCCTGTGAAGAATCTCACGACCCTTCTCTCTCCGCTGACCTGCGTGTCCGAAATACGATGTTCGACAACTCCTGCTGGCTACCTGAAAAAGAACTGTTTTAGGGTATTAGGTATTAAGTAATACTTGACACTTAATACTTTAATTAGGGTTCTTGTAGCACTTCGATGATGAGCCTTACTTGTGCGGGAGTGTAGTATCTGGCGCGTGGATTCATGCCGGTGGCCAGGAGCCGTTCTTTTAGTCCGGGTGCAGCTTCAATCCATTCGTTGAATCGGTCTACTGCGCTTTGTTGCAGGATATTGGGGAGGTACAACAAGGCAAGTTCGCCTTTCCCATAGGTGCGGTATTGGAATGTTTTTTCTTCTTCTTGTTCGGGGAGAATCTTGTTTTTTGTTTTCATTTATAGTTGTGCTTTTAGGTTGTTGTATTTGAAGTAAAGTTACTCATTTTTAGTGGAATAGGCAAATTTTGAGAGCGGATGTTCGGGTGAATTCATAAAAGAATTCATAAAAGAATTGATACTAATAGAATACCGATTCTTGAAATTTATCGTATCTTTGTTTACGTTTCACGTTAAAAGCATAGAAAGAGGATGGAAGGAACATTCAGACGCTATCCGATAGGGATACAGAGTTTCGAGAGACTACGCAATGATAATTGTGTGTATATTGATAAGACAGAGTTGATTTATCGTTTGGCTAATTCGGCTAAGGCTTGTTTTCTTAGCCGTCCCCGACGCTTTGGAAAGAGTCTGTTAGTTTCCACTCTTGCAGCCTATTTCTCTGGTAAAAAAGACCTGTTTAAGGGTCTGATGATGGAACAGTTGGAGAAAGACTGGACGGTTTATCCCGTGTTGCATATTGATTTCAGTATCAGTAAGTATATGAATGCGGGGATGCTGCGCTCCGCTATCAACAATCGCTTGGTGGAATGGGAACGAATTTACGGATGCGACACGAGCGAAGACACTTTCAGTCTCCGTCTGAAAGGTATTATCAAACGTGCTTACGAGCAGAGCGGACGTCAGGTTGTGTTACTTGTAGACGAATATGATTCTCCTATGTTGGATAGCAACAACAATGAGGAGTTGCAAGCTGAAATACGTGGCATCATGCGCGACTTTTTCAGTCCGTTGAAAGCGCAGGGAGAATATCTTCGTTTTCTTTTTCTGACCGGTATCAGTAAATTTAGCCAGATGAGCATCTTTAGTGAATTGAACAATCTTCAGAACATAAGTATGCAAGATGCTTATAGTGCCATTTGCGGTATAACGGAAAATGAATTGCGTACACAGTTGGAAGAAGATATAAGAAGGATGGCCGAGGCGAACGGTGAAACGTATGATGAAGCGTGTATACATTTGAAACAACAGTATGATGGGTATCATTTCAGTGAAAATAGTGAAGACATTTACAATCCGTTTAGTTTGTTTAATGCATTTGCTCAAAAGAAATATGCCAATTTCTGGTTCTCTACCGGTACTCCCACTTTCCTGATAGACATCTTGCAGCAAAGCGATTTCGATATTCGTCAACTGGATGGCGTTTCGGCGACTGCCGAGCAGTTTGATGCACCTACCAATGTCATTACAGACCCGCTTCCGGTACTTTACCAAAGCGGTTATCTCACTATCAAAGAGTATGACCGGGATTTTCAGATCTATACATTGGCTTATCCTAACAAAGAAGTTCGGAAAGGCTTTATCGAATCATTAATGCCGGCTTATGTGCATTTGCCTGCTCGCGAGAATACATTTTATGTAGTATCGTTTATCAAAGACTTACGGGTCGGCAATCTGGATCAATGTATGGAGCGGATCAAATCATTTTTCGCCTCTATCCCCAATGATATGAATAATAAGGAGGAGAAACACTATCAGACCATCTTCTACCTCCTGTTCCGGCTGATGGGGCAATATGTGGATGCAAAAGTGAAGAGCGCTGTTGGCAGGGCCGATGTTGTGATAAAGATGCAGGACGCTATCTACGTATTCGAATTCAAAGTAGACGGTACTCCTGAAGAAGCGTTGGCACAGATCAATAGTAAACAGTATGCGATTCCTTATCAGGCAGATCATCGGAAAGTTATCAAAGTGGGAGTTAATTTCGACAGTAGTACGCGAACTATTGGAGAATGGATCATTGAAAACTAGGGAATGATCTTACATATTCCTACATATTTCCACATATTCCGGTATAATTTGTATAATTCGGTGTAATCCGTTTTAATCCGGCATAATCCGGTGTAGTCCGGTGCAATCCGGCAAGTCGTCAACGTGTTGTCGTATCTTTGTTTCATCAACAGAAAGGGAGAATGTACTTCTTTTCGTAGAAACAAGTTATATTATGGCAACAGTTACAGTTGTGCGCTACAAGCGCAGAAAACGGCTCGGTGATGATAAATCACCGATGATGTACCTTCTCAAGCCCAAGGCTGGGGAGTCGAAAATCTATTCAATCGATTCACTGGCACAGGAAATCGAGTCTATCGGGTCGCTTTCGGTGGAAGACGTGTCGCATGTGATGAAATCCTTTGTCCGTGCGATGAAAAAAGTGCTTGTGGCAGGGAATAAGGTGAAAGTGGATGGACTGGGTATTTTTTATACCACGCTGACCTGTCCGGGTGTGGAACAGGAAAAGGATTGTACGGTGAAAAATATCACTCGCATCAATCTCCGTTTCAAAGTCGACAACTCATTGCGTCTTGCCAATGACAGCACGGCAACTACTCGTGGCGGGGATAATAACATGATGTTCGAATTGTATACGGAGAAGAAGTCCGCTGCCGGAGGAAACGGCGGTGACGGCTCCGATGATGATGGTAAAGGTGATGGGGGAGAACCCGGTGGTGGTAGCGGTGGTGGAGAAGCTCCGGATCCGGCAGCATAAACCGCTTTGATTGACTCTGTTCTCAATTTATTAATTTATCATCTCAATCTATTAAAATGTTAGATAAAATTATCGAAATCATCATGACGATTCTGCCTTTTCTGGGTAGTAGCCGCAAGAAGCGCCAGATTATGGCGCAAGAAGTGAAAGAGTTCAGCGAACTAGTGAAAGACCAGTATACTTTTCTGATGCAGCAGTTGGAGAAAGTGTTGAAGGATTATTTCGACCTTAGCTCGAAAGTGAAAGAGATGCACGCGGAGATTTTCTCGTTGAGAGGACAGTTGACGCAGGCTGCGGCTCTGCAGTGTAGCAGCAAGGAATGTGTGCAACGAGTACAGATGGTCGCTGAAACGGAGGGATGAATTTATGCGAACCATCAATTTGATTGTGATCCACTGTTCCGCCTCAAGGGTAGATAGGAATTTTACGGAAGATGATTTGGAAGTGTGCCACCGTCGGCGTGGTTTCAACGGGACGGGTTATCATTTTTATATCCGCAAAAATGGAGATATAAAGACCACCCGTGAGATTGAACGAATCGGTGCGCACGCAAAAGGACACAACCAGAACAGTATTGGCATCTGTTATGAGGGTGGACTTGACTGCCACGGTCATCCTGCCGATACTCGTACCGAATGGCAGGTTCATTCAATGCACGTACTGATTCTTACGCTCTTGCGTGATTATCCCGGCTGCCGGGTGTGCGGACATCGGGATTTGAGCCCCGATCTGAATGGAAACGGAGAGATTGAACCCGAAGAATGGATTAAGGCATGTCCGTGTTTCGAGGTGAAAGCCGAGTGGGATGGTTAGATAAAATCACCTTCGCTACAACTATCTGTGGCGAAGGTGATTTCGTTAAAAAGGGAAGTTTTGACACATTCTCTTTTTGATTTAGTTATTGCTTTTTGGTATTTTACTTGGCAAATTCTTTATATATTTTCAGCAGCGATTCTGCCGTATTCCGCCATGAAAACAACTGGCTACGTTGTATGCCATATTCCACTTGTTGCTGATAGAGTGTCTGGTCATTTTCCAGTTGCAGTATTTTTTTTGTAATATCATTGGAGTTGAACGGATCTGCCAGTAAAGCTCCCTCGCCTGCAATTTCGGGCATGGCTGATGTGCTTCCCGCAATGATGGGCGTTCCGCAAGCCATTGCCTCCAGCATCGGGATGCCGAAACTCTCGCGAAGCGATGGATAAAGGAATGCGAATGCACCGCAATAGAGTGCTGCAAGGTCGGTATTCGCAATGTATCCCGGAGCGTGGATATAACTCTTGATTTCTGTAATATTTTCTTCTTCCAATATCCGGTCGATAACATCTTCCTTGAGGTCGGCAATGAGCAATGGCAGCTTTTGGGTGGATTGTTTCAGATAGTCGCTATATGCTTTCAGCACTCTGGGAGTGTTCTTCTTAGGGTCGGTGTTTCCCAGAAAAAATAGATAATTGTCTGTATCAATATATTTTCGGGTGATCTCCGGAGCTTTGGGTTGTACATGGAAATGACTATTGAAACCGTTGTACACGGCTACTAATTGTTCTTTCGGCAGATGCAGCACGTCAAGGATTCGTTCACGCTCAAATTGCGAGACTGTAATAATTTTCTCGCAGTTGGCCAATACGCGTGGTACTACCATCCGGCGGTAAAACCATCCCATTTCCTGATACCAGGTGAAGCTGGAAGAATGACGTTTTTCTAAATAAATAATGTCGTGTAGTGTTAGTATTAATGGTACGGGACATTGCAATGGGGCAGTATTGCTTGTGCAGTGCAATAAATCGGGCATGATTTTTTTTACTGCGCGTGGAAGAGCCACTTGTTCCCAAAGGGGGTAAGTGGGGCATTTTAGTTCGATAATATGCACATTTTCCGATTCTTCCAAGCATCTGTCTTCACCAGGAGTAACGAAGATGAAATATTCGTTCTCATGGTCTATTTTTTGCAATTCCCGGATACTTTCAAGAGCAACGAAATCCATTCCGTGTTTATTAGTGCGGAAAATTCGTTGGGCTTCAATAGCGATTTTCATTGTTATTTTCTTGTTATGTTTGATTTTTATTTATGGTGTTCACCATGCTCCGTATGGATAAACTTTTTATTGGCTCCTTTCAATTTAAATAAGTTACCAATCATAGTAACAGCCAGCATAGGCATTTTGGTGATTGCTTTCCCTACCTGTTTGGTAAATAGTCTGCCGCCCGGTACGGGTAGCGTCATGGCCGCTACTTGTGCAGCCGACAATATCCACCATTTGATGGCTATCATCCATTCGTTGCTGCCATTGCATAGGCTCAATATAAGGCCGATAATGGTAAAGACAAAGGTCAAGCCGAATACTCCTGCCAACTGAATCAATCGTGGCGGAAGCATCCATTGGCATATCTTGTCGCAGTAATCGAAATTTCCTTGCAAAAATGCTTTGGGTAGGTGAGGCAGCGAAGCACGGAGTGCACCGAATTGTGCAGCTATCCAGCGTTTGCGCTGGTTGCTGATGGCCTCTTTCTTTTGCGTTTTCTCGTCGAACACAAGCAGGTCGGGCAGATAAACGGTATAGATGCGCTGTTGCAGGAGCATGGCTTCCAATTCTTTGTCTTCACCTGCTGTCTGGAGATATTTCACGTTCTGATGAAACCATTCTGCTTCGAATGCCATTCCCGAACCGGATAGCCCGGCAGAAAGTCCTACTGCGTTGTGTCCGCTGCGGAAGAATCCATTGTTTATTTCTTCGCTGGCGCTGTCGAGCACGGAAATGTCTGTGTTCAGATTCTTTCCTGTCCGGTGCGCCTGTACGGATTTTATGCCGCTGTCAAAAACACGGTTGATGGTAGACAGGAAATCGGGCGTGGTCATGTTGTCGGCATCCATGATGACTACAATGTCGAATGCATTTGTATCAATGGAATCCATGGCCATTGCCAGTGCTTTGGCTTTCGAACTTTCCTTGTAATTTGCCATCAACAGGCGGATGGGAAGGGCGGCCAGAGCGTCGTTTGTTTCCGGTCGCATCTGATCGGAAATGACTATGATCTCATAGAGTTCCTTCGGATAATCCTGTTCAAGAAAGCTCTGTATGGAAGCAACAATCACGCGGTCTTCCTTGTAGGCGGGAAAGAGCACAACGATGCGTCGGAGCGTACGGGCTTCGGGGTATTGGGGAGCCCGGTAAAACTTGGAGGCAATAGCGTATAGTAATAGGTAGCATACGCAAAATACCAGGGGAATGTAGAGAATCCAGTCAATAATGTTCATAGTATCTAGAGTTTTTTAAGTGTGCTATTGTTAGTATCTGATGAAGACATGAATAGCCCTGTGCAGACTCCATAATAGGTGGCACAAAACAGGTCGAAACGGCCTTTGAAAGCGAATGACAGACTGTTTTTGCCGGCTGCAATGGTGCTCTGGTAAAGTACGGACATCAATCGTTCCATGCCTTTCATATTACGGCGGGCATAGAGCAGGCGATTTCGTGTCAGGAAATAGGTGCGTAGTTTGCTTAGTTGACCGGTGCTTTGGCTTTCTTTATGAAAAACAGTGCAACGCGGCTCATACCATAGCTCGTAGCCGGCACGGGTCATACTTGTGCTCCAGTCGAGTTCTTCGTAATAAAGGAAGAAGATTTCCGGCATCATTCCGATTTTTTCGATCACTTCGCGTTTGATAATCATGGCTGCCCCGTGTAGATAGGGGGTAGGATGGGGGGTATCGTAACTTCCGTCATCGGGACAGTCGAAACCCAGCATATTGTTGCGCAATGTTATCTTTGTCAGCGGGGTAAATCCTGCAAACTGTATGTGTTGCGGCGGAAAGGCGAAACGTATTTTAGGAGACACGCCTCCGATTTCCGGACGACTTTCCAATCGTTCCACCAAGTAGGCGATTTCATCGGATTCGATATATGTATCGTTATTGATAAGGAAAATGTATTTGCCTTTTGCTGCACGGATGCCAATGTTGTTGCCACCGGAAAAACCTCCGTTCTCATTGCTGCGGATGCTGATAACCGTTGGGTATAATTCGTGTATTTTGGCTGCTTCATCTTCGCGTGAAGCATTGTCTACCACTATGATTTCATAGCTCACAGACTTCAGCTTTTTGTGCAGTGATTCTATCAGTTCACAGGTGTCTTTGAACCCGTTGTAACAGATGGTAATAAATGATATGTCGGGACTATTGTTTGTCATTCTTGTTCGTTGATTTCGTTATTAGATAGCTGCCGTTCTTTTTCTTCGCTTTCTTCTTTTTTTTCACTGATGCGCTTGTCGATATGTGGAGCTGCAAAACAGAGTGCAAAGCCTATGTATACGGGCAACTGGTTGGGATACTGCATAATGTCGTTGACATAAGTGGCGATAAAAAATCCGGCATCCATACAGAGCCACGCTGCGATAAGTCCACGCAGGCCTTTGTTGCGTACTTTAAACATGAGTATCCAGGAGCACCAGGCAAAGAGAATGCCGTGTATGGAAAGGTAGAGTATCAGTCCCACAATTCCCGTTTCCACCCATACGCTGACTAGCCATGAGTCGGGAGGGTAGGGCATTTGCTCTCGTGAATCGAAGTTACCGGCTTTGGAGAGTCCAATGCCGTAGCCTAACGGTTTCTTTGCCATCAACTCTTTCATTCTTTGCCGGTTTTCGACACGCACCTGGTAGGAAGCGTCTTCGGATGGATGGAAAGAGGAGCGCATCTTGTGGATATATTGGTTCCCGCTTCCGATATTGGTATAACTGAAGAACACGAAAACGCTGATGGATATGAATATACCTGCCAATAACGCTTTCCAGTTTTTGGCAATGACGGTTATCATCAACATTCCTCCCATGATGACTCCCATAGCTGCACGGGTTCCCGAAATACCCATTCCGTAAAGTCCCCCGACGGCGATGCAGAGGAAGTAAATGCGTAGCCATTTGGACTCCACAAAGAAGGCGGAGATGGCAAAGACTACAGCGGACATGGCGGCATGTACTCCGTAGTTTGCTGCGTCGGAGAAGCAGGAAAAATAGCGGATACCCGACCAGATGATATGTGTACGCCATCCACCCAGCACGTGCAGGAAATAGAGGTCTTTGGAGCTGAAACCATAGTTTTTTTGCCAGTAACCTTTTATCGTAAAGACGAGGACGAATACCGACCAGATGATTAATAGCAGCTCGATGTCTTTTTTTGTGCGGACAACGAGCGGAACAACAAAGGCGCATATTAAAGGTATCAGCGCATAAGGGGTAAGATTGATGTTCCATGCTGCCAGCACGTTGTTGGGATTAAGAATTTCGAGAAGATAGAAGCACAACCAGATTGTGAACATATAGGTCATGATGTTTTGACCTGCTTTCCAGTTGGTTTGTTCATCATTGTTAAGTTGTATCAAACAGATAGTAGTAAATAACAAGATAATTATCATAGAGAATAACCCTACCTTGATATTTACTAACATACCTGCTGCAACCAACACAAATTGTAAAGCAAACAGGATATGGAAAGTCACTATCTTATTATTCGTCATCGTCTTCTTCAGTCTCTTTCGCTTTTCTACTTAGATTGAATATGATTTTTTCTGTAAGTGACAATTGGCTGAAACGATAGCTGACTCTGCGTAATAAGGTATATGGCGGAAGTTGTCCGGTGAAATCTTCCACTGCCTCACGCTTGGCGTTGGTCAGGCACACACGGAACGGAACATCCGTTTTACCCATTTGTGTCGTGAGCTGTTCGCAAAGTTGTTTGTCGATGGTTTTCCATCCGCGGTCTGCCGGGCTGACCAAAATGTTGACATTAGCGTCGTGCAACAGTGCAGTCGGGATATTGCTTGATGACAATGGCGGATAGGCAACGATTAGTATGTCTTCTCCTTGCAGGGTATAAAAATCGGTAATGTTTTTTGCAAGCAGATATTGAGTAGAATCTGTGTTAAAATCTTCTCCATACGTGATGAATCTCGTATTTAACATCCGGCTTTGCATATATCCGCAGATCAGATTTCCAACGATGTCCTCACCGGAGTTTTCGCTGGTACTGAACAGGTTGATGATAAATACTCCGGGGGATTTCCGCTTTGTCAGGAAGCGGAGTATGGAGTTGCTCAATTCTTTGATGGAGAGTTGGACGTAAGTTTTGGCTAGTCCGCCATAACGGGAAGAGGAGGGGCTGGGAACGGCTCCTATTACCTTAAATCCGGTCACTCGTTTGGTTCGGTTTGCATCACGCAACGTTCTGTCAAGAATCTCGATTAATAATAATAGAGCGATGATTATCAGAAAACTACCTATGCAGGCGGCAATGACAATCTGCTTGCGGTTGGTTGAATTGGATGCAATCGGATAGGTCGGTTCATTGAGCACTTTCAATGTAGCAGAAGTCATTTCCAGATTTTTCTTTCTCAACAGGGCTTCGTTGTAGCTTTGTAACACGGTCAGGTAACTGCGTTCCGTAAAGTTGATGGAACGTTCTTTTTGCTTGATGGTGGTACCCACAGGGGCAAAAAATACATAACGGTCGTTCAATTCCTGACGGGCATTTTGTACAATTAGTAGTTCGGCCTTAGCTTTTTCAAACAACAGAGTTTGTTCCAGCCATTGGTCGATGATATTGGTCCGGCTGGCACCTTCTTTGGTGTATTTATGACTTACGTAGGAAGTGGTTAAATCATTTAATTCTTGTTTAAGTTCGCTCAACCGTTTTTTGTCACCTGTCAGAGATCCGGTATCTTTTTGTTTGGAGTCGCTCATTGCTTCCACTTCCGAGATTTTGCTGGTGATATTGGATGCTTCTCTTAATTTGTCCACAAATTCCATATTCTTGAGCACTTGCTTGGCATTGCTGTCCATGTGCTTCTCCAGTTCTTCGAGCATTGACTTGGTACTGTTGTATGCAAAAAGTGCATCTTGTTCCCGCAGCTCGAATTCTTTACTGATGGCCGCGATTTCTTTGGTTTCGTCCAGATAGTTGATGATACGTTTTTCTACGTTGTACTTGGTCAGGTCGTCTTCCTCCGAGTTGAGTTTTTTGCCGATGCGTTTCAACTCTTCCTCAAAGTATTTGATGACTTTGTCTGTTTCTCCGTAGCGAATACGGCGGTATTCTTCCACAAATTCGTCCATCAGGATGCTTACCGTGTTGTAGGCTATGCCGGGATCGCCGGAAGTATAGCTGATGTCCAGCAAATCACTCGTGAGCCGGCGTTGCACTTTGATGTTTTTCAAAGCGTTGTAGCTATAGAAAGGGTGATTGTAGTAGAACATTTCATAGATGTAGTTACCTTTTTTCGGACGCATATATGCTTCCAGATTGGCAACTGTTTTATCTTCGCTCGATTTGTCGATCAGCTTTAATATTTCCGGTCCATGCGGACTGTTTTTTAAGTGGTTATAGGTGTAATTGTAGCTGGATGGGGTGACTCCGTCGTTGTCATTGTCCGGATTTCCCTGGATAAGTACACGGGCAAATAATCGCAGGAATACTCTTTTCAGGGTGCTCTCGGCTTGCATGATACTTATCAGGTTGTCCATCGAATTTTGTACTGTCGCCCAGTCTGTGCGTTTATCGCTTTCCAAGTTGTATCCCGAGGCTACTCCGGTATAAAGTGTTGCTTTCACGTCGTATCCACCTTGCATGTGACGCGTATAGTAGAAGACGAGTAACGTGAAGATAGCGGTCCCTACCAGTATTAGCCAACGGTGGCGAAAGAGGGTCCGTATGATAGAAATGATGAAGTTCATATCTTAGTTTTTTTATTTTCTTATGATGGGAGTACGTGAAATAACCTCAAGTATCATTAAGCTCTTTGTCAATTCAAACTTGCTATTCTCATATGCCTCACGTGCAGTTGACTGCCTTTCTTTATCTACGGCCAAGTCGGAAGATTCTATGGTTCCGTTGGCAAAATTCTTTTCAGAAATTTCATATTGCACATTAGCAAGTACCAAACTTTCACTTCTCATTTTAAGTACTCTTATCTGTGAGGTAGCCATCGCATACATCTCAATAATATTCTTCTTGATTTCGTCGTACTTCACTTCCCGTTCCAATTCTGCACTGCGTAATGTGAGCCTTTGCCGGCTGATTTTACCCTTGAGGTCGAATAGGTCGTCTAAGGGGATGCTTAGACCGGCACCTACTGTGTAGCCATTTTGTGCCTGGGTGGAGTAGGTGAGGTATGGGGCGAGTGCCACGTCCGTATAGGTGGACTCATTGCCGAACATTCCGTATTGATAGCTTCCCCGTAGACTGAAGAAACCCAGAAATGACCATTTCTCTTTTTGGAGTAATTTGCGCTCGATTCTCGCCTTTACGTCCGCCATCTCATAAATGGGGCTGTTCTTGGCATTTTCGAATAAAACGGATAGAGGGGGAAGTACTATTTTAGTATAATCTTCTTCACTTAGTTGAGAATAGTCAGACACTTCTTGTGCAACTACACGAGTGGTAGAGACGAACAGAAGTAATAACCCCGAAAAAAAACATATAAATTGCTTCATAAAAAAATCCTATTATTTGCTCTTGCTGTGTTATAGCTTGCGCAAATATAAGGATTAATTTCATTTATGTGCAGTCTTTTATTATCTATTTTACAATCTTTCTTGTAATTTGTGCACAATTTGTCGCGTAAATGGCGTCAAAAGGCTTCTGTCATGTTGAAGTAGAACAAATTCTGCTTGTTCACCATGTCTCTGCCGAAGTCAAGGCGTACATTCATACGGGGTTGAACTTCAACGCGTAACCCTAATCCGAGGTTGGGAAGCACACCTTCTATCTTGCCTGGAGTGGGTCCCATGAATCCGCATCCTCCCCAGGCTACATATCCTATATGACTTAACATCTTTTTTACCCAAGTGCTTTTGTCCGTATTTATCATCTGGCGGTATTCGGCCATCATGACATGCGAGGACTTGTCGCGAAACTGTCCCATGTAGTAACCGCGAAGATCGAAGGGGGTCCCGCTAAGTACATATTTTGTTAGGGGTACATCTCCGAATGCGTTTTTGCTTTGCACTGTCCAGGCTATCACTTTGCGGCGTCCTACTGTTTTGTATTGGCGGTAGTCGATTTCCAAACGGTAAAAGTTATTATCGCTGCCGAATACCTTGTTATACATCATTCCCCGAAAGTCGAGGTAGGTTCCGCTATATGCATTTGCAGGAATATCACGTGTGTCATACGTCAGCAGGAAACCAAGTCCGGAACTGAAATTTTTGTATCCGTGTTCTGTTCCTCCTGCCGCTATATATGAGGGCTCATTAACCATTCCGGCAGCCGGTTTGGTAATTTTATCATAGTTCAAATCGACTTGGGGACCTGCAAAAATATTGCTTTCTCCCAGACGGAACAGGAACCAGGGGTTTACTTGGATGCCGCTATAACGGTATTCACTGGTATCTTCTCCACGTTCATAATCTTTATTAGTGGAATATCCGATGCCATAAAAATTTTCGATTGTATTTTTATATGAGAAAGTTCCGAAGATACGGAAGCGGTCGCCTTTAAAAAAGAGCTGTGGTTTTGTCATCAGGTTCAAGCCGCCTTTGAACATCAAGGCAATGGCCATCGGCACTACCGAACGTCGTTGGGTGGTATCACTCGGATTCATCCGGAATGTCATCAGTGCGCTACCGCCCACCAGTAAACCAAAATCCGGCGTATAACTGGGACCACCCAATATGTTATAGTGTAAATTCCGGTTTGCCACGCGCTGGCGACGCAGCTCGCGCTTTGAAAGGACAGGAATGGTATCTGACGGGATGTCTTCAATATCTGTAGGAGTAGTATCACTGATAGAAGTTGTAGACCTTTGCAGTTCATCGCTCTTTACTGCCGTACTATCAGCCGCGGCTGACATCATATTGATGGATGGAAGCATCATCAATATTCCTATTATATATTTCTTCATAATTTCTCTGTGAGGAATTCGACTGCAAAGAAAACTCTTTTATTTTGATTAGTTTTGAAGTTCTTAGATAATAAATCTAAAAAAGTCATTCTAAGGGCAAATAAAGGCTATTTTGGTATGCGGATTTTTCCTAACAGTAGAGGGATATGCTTCTTGCAGAATATAATGAGTGGATAATTGATTGCTGTAATAAGTAGACTTATAATAAAGGCTATGAATGTAGAGTAGGTAATATTATCGATATGCAGGTATTTTTCTATAGCAAAATTGAATACACCTATGAACATCCAATGTATACCTAAAATAACCATTGTGCCTATTGATACATTATAATTTATGGTGGATGTAATTTGGTTGAGTATAAATCCGATTCCAAGAATCATACAGCTTCCGGTGAATCCCAGGAGGTGGAAATTTACTATTTCGGGCAGTGTTGTATAGTTACTGGTGTATCCCATCGAAAAAAATGTGGCAAATGAAACAATGGATAAAATCAGCCAGATGATACTTTGATGCAAGGAATTTGCGATGTTTTTTATCTTTGTCCGTTTCAATGCTTGTCCGGTAAAAAAGAATATTTGCAATGCAAAAAAACTATGTGTAGCATAGGTACCATAGATGGAGTGTTGG
Source organism: Bacteroides sp. AF32-8BH (assembly GCF_003435205.1). Taxonomy (NCBI): domain Bacteria; kingdom Pseudomonadati; phylum Bacteroidota; class Bacteroidia; order Bacteroidales; family Bacteroidaceae; genus Bacteroides; species Bacteroides sp. AF32-8BH. The sequence continues at coordinate 254,990 of NZ_QVLZ01000003.1, forward strand.
TTGAGCCAATAACAAATGAGTATGGAGACTAGGCTGCTGATACCTGCCGTCAACCAGTATATTGATTGTTTTTTTTGTATAGTGTAGGAATATATTTTTATCATAAACAGGCAATATATAAACCATGTGGGGCCGTTAATGGGGTCTGACGACAGTGATTGAATGAGGGGTTGTATGATACTATTGTGTATATTGATGACTTGATGAGGTACTATAAGTTCTCTAACAAACCAATACGGGTAAAATATGAATTGATAGATGAGATAGGGGAGCAGCAAAGTCTTGAGATCCTTATATAATTCTTCTTTTATTGTTCCTTTAGGGTTGTATAAGTAACCGGATATAAGAAAGAAAAGTGGCATGTGAAAGGAATAGATGATCGTGTGCGTCTCTGATTGCATTGGTACATGTCCCCAAATAACTAGAAATATAGCTATTGACTTACTCCAGTCAATCCAATTATATCGTACTGATTTTGCGCTTGTCATTTTGTTGTGTTTTAATTTTGTGTGCAAATATACGATTATTTATTCTATCTGCAGGTTTTTCTACAATAAGTTATTATTGTTTGCTAAAAAACATTATTCGTTTTTTAGGAGTTTGTTTGCATATATCTAAGAATTCAACAACCTTTGCAAAAGAGTAATATGTTTTATCTATTATAAGAAGGTGAAATATGACAACATTTTAATATCAAATCAATGAATAAACAGATTTTATCAATTTTTGTTTTATGTGCTTTTTCTTATTCTACACAAGCGCAAGAAGTGAAAGGAGGCATCAGCGACTCCATGATGCAACAAATCAAGCAGAGTTACGCAAACACTCCTACTGACAAGGCTATCCGCAACGCTATCGGTAGCAACGACATTCGTAAACTGGCTCTCAATCAGGATAACCTGAAAGGGATGGACACACATTTCTCCATCAAAGTGCCTTCCAAAGGTATCACCGATCAGAAATCTTCCGGCCGTTGCTGGCTTTTCACAGGTTTGAATGTGATGCGTGCCAAAGCGATCGCCAAGCATAACCTCGGTTCTTTCGAATTTTCGCAAACTTATCCTTTCTTCTTCGATCAGCTGGAGAAAGCTAATCTCTTTCTGCAAGGTATTATCGACACCAGCAGTAAGCCGATGGATGATAAAATGGTGGAATGGCTCTTCCGCAATCCTTTGAGTGACGGTGGAACATTTACCGGTGTAGCCGATATTGTCAGTAAATACGGGCTTGTTCCCAAAGATGTGATGCCGGAAACCAACAGTAGTGAAAATACCTCCCGTATGGCAGGCCTGATCGCCCTGAAACTTCGTGAACAGGGGCTTCAACTCCGTGATCTCGCTGCGCAAGGTGCCAAGCCTGCTGCCCTTGAGAAAACAAAAACAGAGATGTTGAGCACCATCTACCGCATGTTAGTGTTGAATCTCGGTGTTCCTCCTACTGAATTTACCTGGACTGAATATAACGCTAAGGGTGAGCCTGTGTCTACCGAAACTTACACTCCGCTTTCTTTCCTGAAAAAGTATGGTGACGAAAAACTGATTGATAATTATGTCATGTTAATGAACGATCCGAGCCGTGAATATTATAAGTGTTATGAGATAGACTACGACCGCCACCGTTACGACGGCAAAAACTGGACTTATGTCAATCTTCCCATCGAGGATATCAAAGAAATGGCTATTTCTTCTCTCAAGGATAGCACGATGATGTATTTTTCTTGCGATGTAGGTAAGTTCCTAAACTCTGACCGTGGTCTGCTGGATGTCAAAAACTACGACTACGAATCTCTTATGGGTACTTCTTTTGGCATGAACAAGAAGCAACGTATCCAAAGTTTTGCCAGTGGCTCCAGTCACGCCATGACTCTTATGGCCGTCGATCTTGACAAAAATGGAAAACCGACGAAATGGATGGTTGAAAATAGTTGGGGACCCGCCGCCGGTTATCAGGGTTATCTCATTATGACAGATGATTGGTTTAACGAATATATGTTCCGCCTAGTAGTAGAAACGAAATATGCATCGAAAAAAGCTCTCGAGGTGTTGAAACAGAAGCCTATCCGACTTCCTGCTTGGGATCCTATGTTTGCTGAATAGTTCTTTTTCTTTGCTTCTGTCTTTTGTTCCGGAACAAAAGATAAAAGATTACGTGCACGAACACGAAAGGAATTACGGATATTTTTCCGTAATTCCTTTCTTTTTTCCTCCCGAATCCCAATCTTATTTATTACTTTTGCGGCAAATTTATGAAACCATTATTTTATATAGCATGGCAAATGTAATAAAGTTACGTAAAGGCCTTGACATAAACCTGAAAGGAAAAGCTGCTGAAACGTACGCAACAGTAAAAGAACCGGGATTCTACGCACTTGTACCCGATGACTTTCCTGGAGTGACGCCTAAGGTAGTTGTGAAAGAGCAGGAATATGTAATGGCTGGTGGACCCTTGTTTATCGACAAGTATCATCCTGAAGTGAAATTTGTTTCGCCGGTGAGCGGCGTGGTGACGAGTGTAGAACGTGGTGCTCGTCGTAAGGTATTGAACATCGTAGTAGAAGCTGCTGCAGAGCAGGACTATGAAGATTTTGGGAAAAAGAATGTTGCTTCGATGGATGCTGAAGCTGTGAAATCCGCTCTGTTGGAAGCTGGACTTTTCGCGTTTATCAAACAGCGTCCTTATGACATCATTGCAGATCCGACGGTAACCCCGAAAGGAATCTTCATCTCCGCATTCGATACCAATCCATTGGCTCCGGATTTCGAGTTCGCCCTCAAAGGCGAAGAAGCAAACTTCCAGACAGGGCTTGATGCTCTTGCCAAACTGGCAAAAACCTACCTGAACATCAGTGTGAAACAGAACGCTGCCGCACTGACACAGGCTAAGAACGTTACAATCACCGCATTCGACGGACCGAACCCTGCAGGTAATGTAGGCGTTCAGATCAACCACCTCGACCCCGTATCCAAGGGCGAAACGGTATGGACTATTGATCCGCAAGCCGTAATCTTCATCGGTCGCCTCTTCAATACAGGCCATGTAGATTTCACCCGTACAGTAGCTGTGACAGGTTCCGAAGTGTTGAAACCTGCATACTGCAAACTACAGGTAGGCGCATTGCTCACCAACGTGTTTGCCGGCAATGTAACAAAAGACAAAGATTTACGCTACATCAGCGGTAACGTGCTGACAGGAAAGCAAGTATCCCCGAACGGATTCTTGGGCGCATTCCATAGCCAACTGACTGTTATCCCCGAAGGTGACGACATTCACGAAATGCTTGGATGGATCATGCCACGCTTCAACCAGTTCAGTGCCAATCGTTCTTATTTCAGCTGGTTGATGGGTAAGAAGGAATATACGTTGGATGCCCGTATCAAAGGTGGCGAACGTCACATGATTATGTCGGGTGAATACGATAGAGTATTCCCAATGGACATTCTGCCCGAATATCTGATTAAAGCAATTATCGCCGGTGACATCGACCGTATGGAAGCACTCGGCATCTACGAAGTAGCTCCCGAAGACTTCGCCCTTTGCGAATTCGTCTGCTCTTCAAAGATGGAACTGCAACGCATCGTTCGTGCCGGACTCGATATGCTCCGTTCAGAAATGGCGTAATCGAATAAGAGATTAAATAATAAAAATTAAAATAAGCGATAGTTGAAATCTTGCGAAACGGCTCTCTGTGGATACAGCATAAACCCAGCACAGCCAATTTTCAACTCTCAACTTTCAATTTTCAATTAAATAAATGAAAGCGTTAAGAAATTATCTCGATAAGATAAAGCCGAACTTTGAGGAGGGCGGCAAATTCCACGCATTCCAGTCGGTGTTTGACGGCTTCGAAACATTCCTGTTCGTGCCCAGCAAGACTGCGAAAACGGGAACGCACATACATGACGCAATCGATAGCAAGCGCATCATGTCGATTGTGGTTATTTCGTTAATACCGGCTTTGCTGTTCGGTATGTACAACGTAGGTTACCAGCATTTCACTCACACAGGTGCTACTGGCAGCTTCATCGAAATGTTTATCTACGGATTCCTGGCAGTACTGCCTAAAATAATCGTATCATACGTAGTAGGTCTTGGCATTGAGTTCGTCGTAGCTCAATGGAAGAAAGAAGAAATCCAGGAAGGATTCCTTGTTTCCGGTATCTTGATCCCGATGATCGTTCCGGTAGACTGTCCGTTGTGGATTCTTGCCGTAGCTACTGCATTCTCTGTTATCTTCGCAAAAGAAGTATTCGGTGGTACAGGTATGAACGTATTCAACGTTGCGTTGATTACTCGTGCATTCCTGTTCTTCGCATACCCGACCAAGATGTCCGGTGATGCCGTTTGGGTGTCAGGCGACAGCATCTTCGGTTTAGGACAAAGCGTAGACGGACTCACCGTTGCCACTCCGCTGGGACAAGCTGCTACATCAGGCAGTGTGCCTGCATTCAACATGGATATGATTACAGGTCTGATTCCGGGTTCTATCGGTGAAACCAGCGTAATCGCCATCCTGATTGGTGCCGTTATCCTGCTTTGGACAGGTGTTGCAAGCTGGAAGACAATGATTTCCGTATTCGTAGGTGGCGCATTCATGGCATGGGTATTCAACTCAATCGGCATGGAAAACAACACAATGGCTCAAATGCCTTGGTACGAACACCTCGTTCTTGGTGGTTTCTGCTTCGGTGCCGTATTTATGGCTACTGACCCTGTGACTTCCGCACGTACAGAAAGAGGTAAATATATCTTCGGATTCCTGATCGGTGTGATGGCTATCGTTATCCGCGTATTGAATCCGGGTTATCCGGAAGGTATGATGCTTGCCATCCTGTTGATGAACATCTTCGCTCCGCTGATTGACTACTGTGTAGTACAAAGCAATATCAGCCGTCGCGAGAAACGCACTATCAAGTCTAACCAATAAATACCGAAAGAAAATGAATACGAATAGTAATAGTTATACTATCATTTATGCTTCGGTAATGGTTATTATCGTAGCATTCCTGCTGGCATTCGTTAGTTCTTCACTGAAATCTACACAAGACAAGAATGTGCAGTTGGACACTAAGAAACAAATCCTCGCTGCATTGAACATTAAGAATGTGGAAGATGCGGATGCTGAATATCAGAAATATGTGAAAGGGGATATGCTGATGAACGTAGACGGTACGCTGACCGAAAATACGGGCGAATTTGCTACCAACTACGAGAAAGAAGCAAAAGAACAACAACGTCTGCACGTGTTTGTATGCGAAGTGGACGGTCAGACTAAATACGTAGTTCCTGTATACGGTGCCGGTCTTTGGGGCGCTATCTGGGGATACGTTGCACTGAACGAAGATAAAGATACCGTTTACGGTACTTACTTCTCACACGCTAGTGAAACTCCGGGTCTGGGTGCTGAAATTGCAACCGAACATTTCCAAAATGAATTTGTAGGTAAGAAGACTTTGGAAAATGGAGCTATCACTTTGGGAGTCGTAAAAAATGGCAAGGTAGAGAAACCTGATTACCAAGTGGATGGTATCTCCGGTGGTACAATCACTTCAGTAGGTGTAGATGCCATGTTGAAGTCTTGCCTGAATAGTTACTTGAGTTTTTTAACTAAATAATAAGGAGGAGAAAGATAGAATATGGGACAACTGTTTTCAAAGAAAAATAAAGAAGTATTCTCTGCTCCGCTGGGAATTGATAATCCGGTAACCGTACAGGTGCTCGGTATCTGTTCTGCACTTGCTGTTACCGCAAAGCTGGAGCCTGCCATCGTGATGGGACTTTCAGTAACGGTGATTACTGCATTTGCCAACGTTGTTATTTCACTGTTGCGTAAGACTATTCCTAACCGCATCCGCATCATCGTCCAGTTGGTTGTGGTAGCTGCTTTGGTAACTATCGTAAGTGAAATCCTGAAAGCGTTTGCTTACGACGTAAGCGTACAGCTCTCTGTTTATGTAGGTTTGATTATCACCAACTGTATCTTGATGGGACGTCTGGAAGCATTTGCCATGCAGAACGGTCCTTGGGAGTCTTTCTTGGATGGTGTAGGTAATGGTTTAGGCTATGCCAAGATTTTGATTATCGTTGCTTTCTTCCGCGAACTGTTTGGCTCGGGAACATTGCTTGGTTTCAATATCCTGAATTATGAACCGATTCAAAATATCGGATACGTAAACAACGGCTTGATGTTGATGCCGCCGATGGCATTGATTATCGTAGCATGCATTATCTGGTATCAACGTGCACGTCATAAAGAATTGCAAGAACAAAGTAATTAATTATTTCTGATTTCTGAATTATGATTTATGTCTAGCTTTATAGTCATAGTCGCATGATAAGTCTGCTGAATCATAAATTATAAATCATAAATCATAAATCAAAAAGAATTATGGAACATTTATTAAGTTTATTCGTCCGCTCTATCTTTGTGGACAACATGATATTCGCATTCTTCTTGGGTATGTGTTCATACCTGGCTGTTTCGAAGAATGTGAAGACTGCCGTAGGACTGGGTATCGCCGTGACTTTCGTGTTGCTGGTGACGCTTCCGGTCAACTACCTGTTGCAAACTAAGGTGCTGGCTGCCAATGCTATCATTGAAGGTGTCGACCTTAGCTTCTTGAGTTTTATTCTTTTCATTGCCGTAATTGCCGGTATCGTGCAATTGGTGGAGATGGTGGTAGAACGTTTCACTCCGTCACTGTACGCTTCGCTGGGTATCTTCCTGCCTTTGATTGCCGTTAACTGTGCAATCATGGGTGCCTCTCTGTTTATGCAACAACGTATTAACGTTGGTCCGAGTGATCCGAAATACATTGGTGATATTTGGGATGCCCTCTCTTATGCATTGGGTTCCGGTATCGGTTGGTTGCTGGCTATCGTAGGTCTGGCTGCTATCCGCGAGAAAATGGCTTACTCTGACGTACCTGCTCCGTTGAAGGGCTTGGGTATCACATTTATCACAGTAGGTCTGATGGCAATTGCGTTTATGTGTTTCTCTGGTTTGAACATCTAAAAAGAAAGGAATAAGACAATGGATATGAATTTAATATTAGCGAGCATTGGGGTATTCCTTGTGGTTATTCTGTTGCTTGTTGTAATCTTGTTGGTTGCCAAGAATTTCTTGGTGCCATCAGGAGACGTAAAACTGACAATCAACGGTGAAAAGGAATTGGAAGTGGCTTCCGGTTCTACTTTGCTCAATACGCTGTCTGTAAACGGAGTATTCCTGTCATCTGCTTGTGGTGGTAAGGGTTCTTGCGGACAGTGCAAATGCCAGGTGCTCGAAGGTGGTGGAGAAATCCTGCCTTCCGAAGCTCCTCACTTCAGCCGTAAACAACAACAAGACCACTGGCGTCTGGGCTGTCAGGTGAAAGTGAAAAATGATATGTCTATCAAGATCGACGAATCTATTCTGGGCGTAAAAGAGTGGGAGTGCGAAGTAATCTCCAACAAGAACGTGGCAACATTTATCAAAGAGTTCATCGTTGCTCTGCCTAAAGGCGAACACATGGACTTTATCCCGGGTTCTTACGCACAGATTAAGATTCCTAAATTCTCAATGGACTATGACAAGGACATTGATAAGAGCTTGATTGGTGATGAATATCTTCCTGCATGGGAGAAATTCGGTTTGCTGGGTCTGAAGTGTAAGAACGACGAGGAAACAATCCGTGCTTACTCTATGGCCAACTATCCTGCCGAAGGTGACCGTATCATGCTGACAGTACGTATCGCTACTCCGCCGTTCAAACCGAAAGAACAAGGTCCTGGATTTATGGACGTAATGCCGGGTATCGCTTCTTCTTATATCTTTACTCTGAAACCGGGTGACAAGGTAATAATGAGCGGTCCTTACGGAGACTTCCACCCAATCTTCGATTCTAAGAAGGAAATGATGTGGATTGGTGGTGGTGCCGGTATGGCTCCGTTGCGTGCGCAAATCATGCACTTGACCAAGACATTGCATACTACTGACCGTAAGATGTCTTACTTCTACGGTGCCCGTGCGCTGAACGAAGTGTTCTATCTGGAAGATTTCCTGCAAATCGAAAAGGACTTCCCGAATTTCACTTTCCATTTGGCTCTCGACCGTCCGGACCCTGCTGCTGATGCTGCAGGTGTGAAGTACACTCCGGGATTCGTTCACAACGTAATTTACGAAACTTACCTGAAGAATCACGAAGCTCCTGAAGATATTGAATACTACATGTGTGGTCCTGGTCCGATGTCGAAAGCTGTTGAGAAGATGCTCGACGATCTTGGCGTTCCGGCACAGAACCTGATGTTCGACAACTTCGGAGGATAATTCGCAGAAGAGAACAAACCGGTCGGAACAATGACTGGAAAGGTTACATAAACACAGAGCGGGAAATCTGAAAAGCAGTAATGCTTCTTCGATTTCCCGCTTTTTTTTACTATTATCTCATAATGTCTTTCCGTTATGGTTTGTATCTATTTTATGTCTGTTTTAAAGATAGTTCTCCTTTTTTATCCGTACTTATCTATTATATTCGTATATTTGGCTACACAATAGAATTATTAAAGTACAATAGGTTATGGAATATCATCGTATATCTTTTATTCACAATGATACAGAGTATTCATTTGTCAAAGCTATGAGTTCAAGTTTAACGGGATATGCCTTGGTGACAGCTTGTAGGGCAGAAGTAACCATTTACATGAAAGAGAATAATCTGAAAGGTTATTATATATTGACCGGCATGGCTAAAGTTTGATTGCATTTTTATCTCCGTACTCTTTCCTTTTTGTATCTTTGCCCCCATGTTAGAGAAAAATGAAATTATACAGTCGGCTCTCCGCAATTTGAAGATTGAGGAGCTGAATCCGATGCAGGAAGCATCACTTGAACAAGCTACCGGAAGAAAAGACGTTATACTGTTGTCACCGACAGGATCGGGCAAGACATTGGCTTATCTGTTACCTTTACTCCTTACTCTAAAACCGAACGATGACAGCGTGCAGGTTTTGATTCTCGTTCCTTCGCGTGAGCTGGCCTTACAGATAGATTCTGTATTCAAAGCAATGGGGACTTCCTGGAAAACCTGCTGTTGTTACGGTGGGCATCCTATCGCCGAAGAAAAGAAAAGTATATTGGGCAATCATCCTGCTATCATCATTGGTACTCCGGGACGTATCACCGACCATCTGTCTAAAGGAAATTTCAATCCCGAAACCATTGAAACTTTAATTATCGACGAGTTCGACAAATCGTTGGAGTTTGGTTTCCACGATGAAATGGCAGAGATTATCACCCAGCTTCCGGGATTAAAAAAACGTATGTTGCTTTCAGCTACCGATGCCGAAGAGATTCCCGAATTTACAGGATTGAACCGCACAGTTAAGTTGAACTTCCTTTCGGACGATTCTGAAGAACAAGAGTCGCGCTTGAAATTGATGAAGGTGCTTTCGCCTTCCAAAGATAAGATTGATACTTTATATAACCTGCTTTGTACATTGGGGAGCAGTTCGAGCATTGTGTTTTGTAATCATCGGGATGCGGTGGACCGTGTACATCAGTTATTGGCGGATAAAAAACTACTCGCAGAACGTTTTCATGGTGGTATGGAACAGCCGGACCGTGAACGTGCGCTTTACAAGTTCCGTAATGGCAGTTGTCATGTATTGATTTCTACCGATCTGGCTGCCCGTGGACTGGATATTCCGGAAGTCGGACATATCATCCATTATCATTTGCCGGTCAATGAAGAAGCCTTTACGCACCGCAACGGACGAACAGCACGTTGGGATGCGACCGGAACGTCTTATCTGATTCTTCATGCCGAAGAGAAACTTCCTTCTTATATTCTGGAAGAAATGGAGATAGTAGTGTTGCCTGAAAACCCTCCCCGGCCTCCGAAATCGGTCTGGGCTACCATTTATATAGGTAAAGGAAAAAAGGAGAAACTTAGCCGGATAGATATTGCCGGATTCTTATATAAAAAAGGAAATCTGACCCGCGAAGATGTCGGAGCGATTGACGTCAAAGAACATTATGCTTTTGTCGCTGTTCGCCAGGCTAAGGTGAAGCAACTCTTGAATCTGATTCAGGGGGAGAAAATCAAAGGAATGAAGACTATTATAGAAGAAGCGAAGTAAAGATCTTTTCTGTAAGATACCTTACTTGACATCTATGGATAACAAAATGGTGTATATATCCTGTATAAACCAATAAAAAGAAAGGAAAATCTGCTTTAAAACAGTATTTTTATAAGGAAAGATTTGTGCGGCGGAAATAAATTCGTAAATTCGCAAGGTCAAAAGACAAAAGTAACGAAATTGTTAAACCAAAAACAAACTTCAAATGAAAAAGCATAATTTCAATGCAGGACCTTCCATTCTTCCGCGTGAGGTGATAGAGGATACAGCGAAGGCTATTTTAGATTTCAACGGCTCTGGTCTCTCTTTGATGGAAATCAGCCACCGCGCCAAAGACTTCCAACCTGTGGTTGACGAAGCAGAGGCATTATTCAAGGAATTACTCAATATCCCCGAAGGCTATTCGGTACTGTTCCTGGGTGGAGGTGCTAGTATGGAGTTCTGCATGGTTCCTTATAACTTCCTCGAAAAAAAAGCTGCTTACCTAAACACCGGTGTATGGGCAAAGAAAGCTATGAAAGAAGCTAAAGGGTTTGGTGAAGTTGTAGAAGTTGCTTCCTCTGCTGAAGCTACATATACTTATATCCCCAAAGATTATACAATCCCGACAGACGCAGATTATTTCCACATCACGACTAACAACACAATTTACGGTACAGAATTGAAGAAAGACCTCGATTCTCCGGTTCCGATGGTTGCCGATATGTCTTCTGATATTTTCTCACGTCCGATCGACGTTTCTAAATATATCTGTATTTATGGTGGTGCACAAAAGAATCTGGCTCCTGCTGGTGTTACATTCGTTATCGTTAAGAATGACGCATTGGGTAAGGTTTCCCGTTACATTCCAACGATGTTGAATTATCAGACTCATGTTGACAGTGGCTCTATGTTTAACACTCCTCCTGTTGTACCTATTTATGCAGCATTGCAGACGCTTCGCTGGATCAAAGCACAGGGTGGTGTGAAAGAAATGGAACGTCGTGCCATTGAAAAAGCGGATATGTTGTATGCTGAAATCGACCGTAACAAAATGTTCGTGGGTACTGCTGCCAAAGAAGACCGTTCACGTATGAACATCTGTTTCGTGATGGCTCCCGAATACAAAGACTTCGAAGCTGACTTCTTGAAGTTTGCTACTGAAAGAGGTATGGTAGGTATCAAGGGACACCGTTCTGTAGGTGGTTTCCGTGCATCTTGCTACAATGCTCTGCCGAAAGAAAGCGTACAAGCTTTGATTGATTGTATGCAGGAATTTGAAAAACTTCATTAATAATATTTTCACCACAGATTATACAGACGGACGCAGATTTTTTTTATTCTGTGAGAATCTGGGTAATCTGTGGTGAGTCTTTATAAACAGAATTAGATTATGAAAATACTTGTAGCTACTGATAAACCGTTTGCTAAAGTTGCAGTAGACGGTATCCGTAAAGAAATAGAAGCAGCCGGATACGAGTTTGCTTTACTTGAGAAATATACAGAAAAAGCCCAGTTACTGGATGCAGTGAAAGATGCTAATGCCATCATTATCCGTAGTGATATTGTTGATGCAGAGGTGCTTGATGCTGCTAAAGAATTGAAAATCGTAGTTCGCGCCGGTGCAGGATACGATAATGTGGACCTGGCTGCTGCCACAGCTCACAATGTATGCGTGATGAACACTCCGGGACAGAATTCTAATGCTGTTGCCGAACTTGCTTTGGGTATGATGGTATATGCTGTCCGTAACTTCTATAACGGAACTTCCGGTACAGAATTGATGGGCAAGAAATTGGGTATTCATGCTTATGGAAACGTAGGCCGCAATGTAGCTCGTGTTGCCAAAGGTTTCGGAATGGAAGTGTATGCTTATGATGCATTCTGCCCGAAAGAAGTAATCGAAAAAGATGGTGTGAAAGCACTTGATTCTGCAGAAGAATTGTACAAGACTTGCCAGGTGGTATCTCTTCATATTCCGGCAACTGCCGAAACAAAGAACTCTATCAATTATGCTCTGTTGAAAGATATGCCGAAAGGTGCTATGTTGGTAAACACTGCCCGTAAGGAAGTGATTAACGAAGCAGAACTAATCAAACTGATGGAAGAGCGTGCAGACTTCAAATATATCACAGATATTATGCCTGCTGCTAACGCAGAGTTTGCAGAAAAGTTTGCCGGACGTTATTTCTCAACTCCTAAGAAGATGGGTGCTCAAACTGCCGAAGCAAATATCAATGCCGGTATTGCTGCTGCTCAACAAATTGTGGGCTTCTTGAAAGATGGTTGCGAGAAATTTAGAGTAAACAAGTAAGATTCTGAATAAGTCTGCCGGATTTTTCAGGATAACTATGGTAGTATCTGAATAAAAACAATCCGTTGCAGAATGTCTTTTTTAGAAATAAGTAGTATATTTGAGCCACAGATTTTCAAGAAGTCTGTGGCTTTAATTTTTTACATATAAAATACTAATATCATGGCAATAATCAAACCTTTCAAGGGCATTCGTCCTCCGCAAAACCTCGTAGAACAGGTCGCTTCACGTCCTTATGATGTACTGAACTCTGAAGAAGCCCGCGCAGAAGCGGAAGGTAACGAAAAGTCTCTTTATCATATTATTAAACCGGAAATAGATTTCCCTGTTGGTATGGATGAACACGACGAACGGGTGTATGCTAAAGCTGCCGAGAATTTCCAACTGTTTCAGGACAAAGGCTGGTTGGTGCAGGATAATAAGGAAAACTATTATATCTATGCCCAGACGATGAACGGGAAAACGCAATACGGATTGGTGGTCGGTGCTTATGTTCCCGATTATATGAATGGTATTATCAAAAAGCATGAGCTTACCCGTCGTGACAAGGAAGAGGATCGTATGAAACATGTACGTGTGAACAACGCAAACATTGAGCCTGTTTTCTTTGCTTATCCTGATAATGAGAAGCTGGATGTTATTATAAAGAAATATACAGCAAACAAGCCGGTTTATGACTTTATCGCTCCGGGTGATGGCTTTGGACATACTTTCTGGATTGTCGACCAGGATGCAGATATTGCTACCATTACTGCCGAATTTGCTAAAATGCCTGCTCTTTATATTGCTGACGGGCATCACCGTTCTGCCGCTGCTGCATTGGTGGGAGCAGAGAAAGCAAAGCAAAATCCGAATCATCGTGGTGATGAAGAATATAATTACTTCATGGCTGTTTGCTTCCCTGCAAACCAGCTAACCATCATCGATTATAATCGTGTAGTGAAAGATCTCAATGGTTTGACTCCCGAGCAATTCCTGGCTGCACTTGATAAAAACTTTATAGTAGAAGAGAAGGGTGCGGATATCTATAAACCATCCGGCTTACATAATTTTTCACTCTATTTGGGTGGTAAATGGTACAGCTTGACTGCTAAGGCCGGTACGTATAATGATAACGACCCTATTGGTGTGCTTGATGTTACAATCTCTTCCAACTTGATTTTGGATGAAGTTTTAGGTATAAAGGATCTGCGTTCTGATAAACGTATTGATTTTGTCGGTGGTATCCGTGGATTGGGAGAGCTCAAGAAGCGTGTGGATAGCGGTGAAATGAAAGTGGCTTTGGCTCTCTATCCCGTATCTATGAAACAGTTGATGGATATTGCAGATACAGGCAATATTATGCCGCCGAAGACTACTTGGTTTGAACCGAAACTTCGTTCGGGACTGGTGATTCATAAGTTAGATTAAAAAATATCTGTAAGATGATGCGAAAATCATTGTTGATAGGGACTATATCAGTAGATGTGACGCTTGATTGATGTAGAAAAAATAGTGACGGGATATGCCCGGGATAGTGACGGTATCGTTGTGGTATACCGTCACTATTTTTATTGGATAGCGTCACTATTTTTAATTCCCCCAACTGCCTATCATCGATAAGTGGAACATTAATATTTCCAAATGATAGATTGACTTTTCTCATTAAAGCCGTATCTTTGCAACATGACTGCTGAAGATACTTATAAAACCATCATTGAGCCTTCCGAAGGTATTTATACGGAAAAACGAAGCAAGTTCATTGCTATAGCCCTTCCTGTGCGTACTCTCGATGAGATAAAGATGCATCTTGAAACGTATCAGAAAAAGTATTATGATGCACGGCATGTATGCTATGCTTATATGTTGGGAGCTGCGCGAAAGGATTTCCGTGCCAATGACAACGGAGAACCTTCCGGAACAGCGGGTAAACCTATTCTCGGACAGATAAACTCGAATGAACTGACGGATATACTGATTATAGTAGTTCGTTATTTTGGAGGAATCAAGTTGGGGACAAGTGGATTGATTGTTGCTTACAAGGCCGCTGCTGCCGAAGCGATTGCTGCCGCTACTATTATAGAAAAGACGGTAGATGAGGATGTGACGGTAATGTTTGAATATCCTTTTATGAATGATGTCATGCGCATTGTGAAAGAAGAGGAACCGGAGATTCTTAATCAGTCGTATGACATGGATTGTAGCATGACATTGCGGATTCGTCGTTCGATGATGCCTAAGTTGCGTGCACGTTTGGAGAAGGTGGAGACAGCGCGGATTCTTGATGATGAGAATATTTTGTAGGTAAAGTATTAGAAGTAGTAATAGAGATAGAGAGTGGATTGCATGATAAATAAATGTCACATAATTTTTAGTCTGTTTTTAAGTTCCTTTGTATGGATGAGCGTTCAGGCGCAAGCACAAATACAGGAAACTCAAAAACTGGCTCCTAATAATATTCCTGTTCCGTGGTATTCGCAGAAAATCGCGGGATGCCCTTACTCGCATTGCTCTCTGGCTTCTTCGTTAATGGTCTTTGATTATTTTAAGGGAATGACGGCTGATACACAACGTACAGCCCAGGATGCAGAAAAGAAACTGATTGAATATCAGCGGAACTACTTTCTGAAAAAACGTGCTCCTTTCCGTCGCCGTACTTCAATAGGGCAGGGAGGATATTATTCTTTTGAGATTGATTCGTTGACACGTTATTATGAAAACATGATAAGTGCCGAACATTTCCAGCAGAAAGATTATCGGATATTGAAAGATTATATTGATCGTGGCATTCCTGTGCTTGTAAATGTGAGATATACAGGTGCAGTTCGTGGTTTGCGTCCTGGTCCGAGAGGGCACTGGATGGTGCTTCGTGGCATTGATGATAAACATGTGTGGGTGAATGATCCCGGACGTTCGCCGGAGATGCGGACTAAAGGAGAAAACATCTGTTATCCCATTAAGAAACAGCCGGGTAACCCTTCCTATTTTGATGGTTGTTGGACGGGACGATTTATCATAGTCACTCCCAGAGAATGGATACGAAACTCCCTGTTTGCACAGGTAGGCAAGCTCCCTCCATTGGAGGAGGTGACTCATATAGTTCCTCCGGTTGTGTCGTCTGTAACCTTACCGCAGGTTATCAATCAGTAGAAGCAACTCATAGTTAGGAAAATTCAGTAGTA
Source organism: Bacteroides sp. AF32-8BH (assembly GCF_003435205.1). NCBI lineage: Bacteria > Pseudomonadati > Bacteroidota > Bacteroidia > Bacteroidales > Bacteroidaceae > Bacteroides > Bacteroides sp. AF32-8BH. Next base: position 270,560 of record NZ_QVLZ01000003.1, read on the forward strand.
GAATTAAGATAGAACATTTGTAGTAAAATAAAGAAGAACAAAAATATATGGCATTTGAAGCAACCAAAAAAGAATGGTGCGAACTCTATTCTTTCTTTCGTCTCTTAGCAGATGGAAAAGTAGTGTTAGGCACAGCAGAAGCAAAGGCGGGAGATACATTTTGGCCTGTTGCAATGATTCAACGGGAAGAACATGATGGAACACGTCAATATTATATTGAAGAAGATACGATTCGTATAGAAGGAGAGAATGGGAGTAAGTCCATGCCTCGTGAAGATTTTGGTATTGTAGCTGATCTGATATTACAGGCTGTGAAATCTTCGTCGGAAAATGATGTTGTTTCTCCGGAAGGAGTAGAAGAGTTTTTAGACGAAGCTGCAATTTTCGATTTGGAAGCAAAAACAGAAGATCGCACAGATTTTTCCATTGCATTTTGGCATCCGAAAGCTCCGTTAAGAGGTTTCAATGTCCGTTCACGGTTGGGCGTAATGAATCCGTTGTTGGACGGAGGACGTGCAGCGAATCTTAAACTGGAACAGAGTGGAGTCAAATTTGCCACTCCAACAGTGAATAAAATCAATGCTTTGCCTGAATCTCCGAATGAAGTTGCCGAACGGATGATGATGATCGAACGTTTGGGGGGCGTACTTAAATACGCTGATGTAGCCGACCGCGTATTCCGCAGTAATCTTTTGATGATTGATCTGCATTTTCCACGTGTACTGACAGAAATGGTTCGTATCATGCATTTGGATGGTATCTCCCGTATTAGTGAGTTGACGGAAGTTATTAAACAAATGAATCCGTTGAAGATTAAAGATGAACTAATCAATAAGCATAAGTTCTATGAATTCAAGATGAAGCAGTTCTTGATGGCATTAGTATTGGGAATGCGTCCTGCAAAGATTTACAATGGATTGGATTCGGCAGTGGAAGGTATTCTATTGGTGGATGGAAATGGAGAAGTGCTCTGTTATCATAAATCGGAAAAGCAAATAATGGAGGATTTTTTGTTTTTAAATACCCGTTTAGAAAAAGGATCTTTAGAGAAAGACAAATACGGGTTCCTGGAGAGAGAGAATGGAGTCTATTATTTCAAACTGAATGCAAAGATTGGGCTGGTCAAACGGTAGAAAAGTATAATGTATTGATGCAGTTAAACTAATAATGATGTCATACTTATATAAAATACTTGTTATCCATGAAAATAAATGAAGTTTTAGAGGTTCTTCGTCAAATTTGGTGGTACTTCTTCTATTGTGAATAAATAATCTTC
>NZ_QVLZ01000030.1:0-81593 GCF_003435205.1 Bacteroides sp. AF32-8BH
GAAGACAGTTGAAATAAAAAAGAGATTACCACCAAATTTGACGAAGAACCAGAAAAATGATTTTCATTTCTCATATTCTCATAATTATTTTATAATAATCTTATAACCAGATAATTACTGAATGAGAAACGTTTTGAGAAAGCCTATTTCTCATAGTTTCTTTAGTGAAATAGGCCTCAAAACAGTTATTTCTCATCTATTTTCGGGGTATTTCTCATACTGTTATCCTCTTCGTTCGACTATTTTTTCTTTATATATACCCTGTGTGCTCCTCTTCCTGTGATTTCTATTCCAGAATCCGGTTGATGTCCCCACTGTCTTAGTTCGTTGGTTGCTGCTGTTTGCAACAATCCTGTTAGTTTGCGATATTCCCAAACGGTCAGGAAGGGATGTTCATCCAGATACTTTAGAGCTAATGCCAGTCGTTGTTCCGATGTGAATTTATTAGAGGATCGTTGCTTTTTCCAGGGTGCTCTTTCCAGTTGGCATCTTTCGCTGATATTTCTCACCATTTCTCGGTCTACCCGGAAATTTACACCTCCTATAAAAATACTTTGTGCGTTGCGATGACTCCCCCCTTCTTCTGGATCTTCCCGCTCCTTGTCTCTGCCTAAAGTAAGAGAGGGAGTAAACGTTCCTATTCCGTCTATCTTTACCGAGCGCCCTTCTGCCATCAAATGCGCCATTTCAATGGCGGTCTGAAGTAGTACGCCTTCTATGTCTCCTGCACTGAATCCACTGACGTCGCCAACTCGTTGCGCCAACTCTTTTATGCTTGTATTATCTATCCGCGCAAATTTAGGATAAGTAATTCTTTTGCCTGTTTTCTGAAGATCGGGCATCTCCTCTATGATATATCTTGCCATATCATCTATTGTTTAAAGTATTAATAGATAAGTTCTTTTGTATTAGAGGCAAACTTCCTTTCTTCTAATAGTAAAGTTCCTTTTGATTAATTATAAACTATAAATGCAACTTTTGTTTTTATAATTGAAGCTTGCGTTTATAAAAACAAAGCTTTCATTTTTATAATCAAAGCTTGCATTTATAGTTTACTCTTATACAAAGATAAGTTTTCTATTTGACAAAAAGAAGTTTATCCTTAATAAAGAAGAAGTTTTCTATTAATAGTTTGGGAGGGAATGAAGATGATGAAAGAGAAAGGATATAACGGGATTTTATGCTTAATATATTATTTCCTAAAAAGTGGATGCAATGCTTCTGTTAGTTTTTAGAAAAGTGTATATTTGTAATATTATGAGTCATACTAATATCATGCAAGCTGAAGAAAATGATTTGGTAAACATTTTATCTTTGCAAAAGAAATCTTTTATGGTGGTGGCCGAGCGAATGAATAAATTCGATCTTCCCCCTTTGTTGCAAAATCAGGATGAGATTTGTGATGAGTATCAGACAGGCATTATTCTAAAATACGTATCAGATGATGAACAGATTGTAGGTTCTGTCAGGGGACGTATGGATGAAAATAGAGTATGTCATATTGGTAAATTGATAGTGCATCCCGATTTTCAGAATAAAGGTATAGGTAGAGAACTTATGACTGAAATAGAACGATTATTTCCCCACTGTCATAAGTTTTCTCTTTTTACGGGTGAAGAGACACCCAATACTTTGCATCTATATAGCAAAGTCGGTTATAATATTGTATGTAGAAAAGAAATGGAGGGTATCAGCATGATTATTATGGAAAAAGAAAAACTTACTTATAGAGATTTTACGTTTGACGATTTAGAAACTGTTTGTAAATTACCTCGAAACAAGCTGGAACTGTTTTTTATGTTTCCTAAAGCTGATTTTCCTTTAACAATCGATCAATTAAAGAATACAATAAAAGATAGATTTGATTCGACTGTTGTTTTATTTAATAATGAAGTAGTAGGGTTTGCAAATTTCTATGAGGTAAGAGAATCTCAATATTGTGCTATTGGAAATGTAATAGTAAGTCCTTGTTTTCGTAATCGTGGCGTTGGCACATTTCTGATAAATGCTATGGAAGATATTGGGAAAAAGAAATATAATGTATCGGAGCTTCATTTGTCTTGTTTTGATGCTAATACGAGTGGGCTTCTGTTATATACTAAATTAGGATATAAACCCTATGAAATAGAGAAGTACATTAATAAGGAAAACGAAGTCTCGGCTTTAATAGAATTGAAAAAAGTGCTGTGATTCGAAATAAATCACTTATTTGATTCTGTTATCTCCTGAAAGTATGATAACTTAAAAAAATGCGAGAAGTATCTATGACTAACTATAACTTACAACGATTTTTAGATGCCCAGCGAGGTGATTATGAACAAGCCCTTGCAGAAGTTAGAAACGGGCGGAAATATTCCCATTGGATTTGGTATATATTTCCTCAACTGAAAGGATTGGGCATGAGTTATAATTCACAGTATTATGGCCTTAGCGGCAAAGAAGAGGCTGAAGCATATCTTGCCCATCCAATTTTGGGAGAAAGACTTCGTGAAATAACGTCTGTTTTTCTTCATTTGAAAAATAAAACGGCGCAGGAAGTTTTCGGTTCGTTAGATGCGATGAAAGTATTGTCATGCATGACGCTTTTTAATGAAGTTGCTTCGGATGATTTGTTTCAGCAAGTGATCGACCATTATTTTCAGGGTAAAGTGGATGAGACAACAAAAAGAAAATTGGAATAATAACTAATACTATTTTATATGGGCTGTTTAATGAATCTATTGTGGCTGCTGCTTGGTGGTATCTTTACTGCTGTCGAATACCTCATTTCGAGTTTATTGATGATGCTGACCATTATCGGCATTCCTTTTGGAATGCAAACATTGAAGTTGGCCGGACTTGCTTTATGGCCTTTCGGTAAAGAAGTCAGAAGTGGGAACCGTTCCGGTGGCTGCCTCTATATATTGATGAATATCCTGTGGATATTTCTGGGTGGCATTTGGATCTGTCTGTCACATTTGGTTTTCGGGGCTATATTGTGCATTACCATTATCGGAATCCCTTTTGGATTACAACACTTCAAGTTGGCATCTTTGGCATTATCGCCTTTTGGGAAAGACATTGTAACAGTGTAAGAGTAGTTGGGAGAGAGTATGCTTATAATTAAAAGTTATAATGCATAATTAGAAACTATTGGTGGGGCTTGATTGTTTATCGTACCTTTGCACCCGGAAAACGATTAAAGACAAAAAGATATGATTTCAACAGCTACAAAAACTTTGCAGGCAAATAATAAGATGATTTATATTGCGCTGCTTTCCACTCTGACTTTCTTCCTGTTTTTAGACTATATTCCGGGATTGGAAGCATGGTCGGCTTGGGTAACTCCTCCCGTTGCTTTGTTCCTCGGACTTATTTTTGCATTAACTTGCGGACAAGCACATCCAAAGTTTAATAAGAAAACATCGAAATATCTGTTGCAATATTCAGTAGTAGGATTGGGATTCGGTATGAACCTTCATTCTGCTTTAGCTTCCGGTAAGGAAGGTATGGAATTTACGGTCATTTCAGTAATCGGAACATTGGTAATTGGCTGGTTCATCGGACGTAAATTGTTTAAAATAGATCGGAATACAGCTTATCTTATCAGTTCGGGAACCGCTATCTGTGGTGGTAGTGCTATCGCAGCAGTGGGACCGGTGTTGAAAGCGAAGGACAGTGAAATGTCTGTGGCATTAGGTACAATCTTTATCCTGAACGCTATTGCACTTTTCATTTTCCCTGCCATTGGTCATGCATTGAATATGGATCAACAACAGTTTGGAACATGGGCAGCTATTGCCATTCATGATACCAGTTCTGTAGTAGGCGCGGGAGCTGCCTATGGTGAAGAAGCATTAAAAGTGGCTACTACTATCAAATTGACCCGTGCTCTTTGGATTATCCCGATGGCTTTTGCTACTTCATTTATATTCAAGAGCAAAGGACAAAAGATCAGTATTCCATGGTTTATCCTCTTCTTCGTATTGGCATTGGTGGTAAATACTTATTTACTGGATGGAGTGCCACAATTAGGAGCAGCTATCAACGGTATTGCCCGTAAGACTTTGACGATAACTATGTTCTTCATCGGTGCTTCTCTTTCTATTGATGTTTTGAAAGCTGTTGGAATTAAACCTCTGATTCAAGGAATATTGCTTTGGATAATTATCAGCTTGAGTACATTGGCATACATTTATTTTGTATAAGGGATAAAAGAGAGAATGATATAAAAAAGAAAAAGGTGGGAGAATGATCGTAAACGACTTTCTCCCACCTTTGTTTACTTAGCTTTCAGCCTACGGATAAACAGATCTAAAGCTATTTATTTCTTCTTCAATTCTTCAAAAATCAGTCCTTCCAGTTCTTCTGCCAATTCAGGATTATCCATAATGCATTGTTTAGCGGCATCACGCCCTTGTCCTAACTTAGTATCGTTGTAGCTATACCATGAACCGCTCTTTTTGATGATTCCCAAGTCAGCACCCAAGTCGATGATTTCTCCGGAGTGGGAGATACCTTCACCGAACATGATGTCAAATTCAGCTCTGCGGAAAGGAGGCGCTACTTTGTTCTTCACTACTTTCACTTTGGTCAGTTTACCAAGAATCTCTTCACCATCTTTGATAGGTTGACTACCACGGATATCCAGACGTACAGAAGCATAGAATTTCAATGCGTTACCACCAGTCGTTGTTTCCGGGTTACCGAACATAACGCCGATCTTCTCACGCAGCTGGTTGATGAAAATACAAGTCGTACGTGTCTTGCTCACAGCAGCTGTCAACTTACGGAGTGCCTGAGACATCAAACGTGCCTGAAGACCAACTTTGTTGTCACCCATGTCACCTTCGATCTCCGCTTTAGGGGTCAGTGCGGCTACAGAGTCGATAACGATGATGTCGATAGCAGAAGAACGGATCAGTTGTTCTGCAATTTCCAAAGCCTGTTCTCCGTTGTCCGGTTGAGAGATATAAAGATCATCAATGTTCACTCCCAGTTTAGATGCGTAGAAACGGTCGAAAGCGTGTTCGGCATCAATAAAAGCAGCGATACCGCCGGCCTTTTGTGCTTCAGCAATGGCGTGGATAGCCAATGTTGTTTTACCGGAAGACTCCGGGCCATAGATTTCGATGATTCTACCTCTAGGGTAACCTCCAACACCAAGTGCCACGTTCAAGGCAATAGAGCCTGTCGGGATCACTTCTACTTGTTCAACACTATCATCACCCATTTTCATGATAGAACCTTTACCGAAGCTCTTTTCTATCTTTTCCATGGCAGCCTGTAAGGCTTTTAGTTTTTCGCTTGATGCCATTTTATTATCTGTTTCAAAATTAAGTTCATCTTTCTTTGCCATACCTTATTCTTATATAATTAATGGAGTTATTGATTTAAAATCTGTGAGGCATGTTCCTTGGTCTTCACTTCTTTGGGAGTGATAATCCGTTCTACGATTCCTTCTTCATTAATCAGGAAAGTAGTGCGGAAAGTACCCATGTAAGCACGTCCGTACAGTTTCTTTTCTCCCCATACTCCAAACTCTTCCACTAACCTTTTGTCAGTGTCGGCAATCAGGGTAAAAGGAAGATTGTTCTTTTCGATGAATTTCTGGTGCGACTTTTCATTGTCTACGCTGACACCGATTACTTCATAGCCGGCTTTACGTAGTTCGGAATAGTTGTCGCGCAGATTACACGCTTGTGCGGTGCAACCTGATGTACTGTCCTTCGGGTAGAAGTACAACACAATCTTTTTTCCTTTATAAGCACTTAAACGGATTTCTTCGCCTTTTTCATTGATGCCTAAGATTTCCGGTGCTTTATCTCCTACGTTTATCATAACTATCTTTTTAATGAACAAGTCTACTCTTATAATTCCAGATTTTTGTCGAACTCTTCATGCCAGGGAAGACCTTGCTTGTTGAGTTGTTCCATAAACGGATCCGGATTGAACTCTTCTACGTTGTTTACACCCGGACGCTTCCACTCACCTTTGAAGAACATCATGGCTCCGATCATTGCCGGAACTCCGGTGGTGTAGCTCACTCCTTGCATACCTGTTTCCCGGTAAGCTTCCTGATGGCTGCAATTGTTGTATACATAATAAGTACGTTCCTTGCCATCTTTCAAACCGCGGATACGACAACCGATAGAGGTTTCTCCTTCGTAGTTTTCTCCTAAATCCTGCGGGTTAGGCAATACAGCTTTCAAGAATTGCAGCGGCACAATCTTCACTCCGTTGTAATCAACTTCGTCGATTCGTGCCATACCGATGTTTTGGATAACGCGTAAGTGAGTTAAATACTCTTGTCCGAAAGTCATCCAGAAACGTGCACGTTTGATTGTCGGGTAATGTTTCACCAATGACTCTAGCTCTTCGTGATAAAGAAGATAAGAATCACGCGGACCGATGTTCGGATATGTCAGGTCTTTATGAATTTCCAGCGGACCGGTAGTTACCCATTTGCCATTTTCATAATAGCGTCCGTTCTGCGTAATTTCGCGGATGTTGATTTCCGGATTGAAGTTCGTAGCAAATGCTTTATGGTGGTTACCCGCATTACAGTCTACAATGTCCAGATATTGAATCTCATCAAAATAATGTTTAGCTGCATAAGCGGTATAGATGCCACTTACTCCCGGGTCGAATCCGCAACCGAGAATAGCTGTCAGACCTGCTTCTTTGAAGCGATCGTGATAAGCCCATTGCCAACTGTATTCAAAGTGAGCTTCATCCTTCGGCTCGTAGTTAGCGGTGTCCAGATAGTTCACTCCAGCTTTCAGACAAGCTTCCATAATAGTCAGATCCTGATAAGGGAGAGCCACATTAATCACCATTTCCGGTTTGAAATCGTTGAATAAGGCTACCAGCTCATCTACATTGTCTGCATCAACTTTAGCTGTTTTTATATTGGGGTTACCTATTGCCTCGACGATTTTATCGCATTTCTCTTTCGTACGACTGGCAATCATGATATCTGTAAATACATCGGCATTTTGTGCCACTTTGTGCGCAACGACAGTGCCAACACCGCCCGCACCAATAATAAGAACTCTACCCATTTCGTTAATTGCGAATTAAAATATTAAGAATATTGGAATTGTTAGCTTTGCAAATATACGTGATTATTTTCAGATAATCATTCGCAGCTACCCCTTTTTATTTGTAACGCTGCAAGGTTCCATTTTCAAATTCCAGCGTTTTGCCATTGTAAAACCAAGTTTCGAAACGATTGTCTTTTTTTAGCTCGATTTCTATCGGATCACCAATGGACAAACGGCATTCCACTGTACTCATACCCGTCTCCAGATCTCCCCGGGAGATAATCTGCCAACGATTTTCTGTGATACCCGGATATTTTTTATGTATATCTTCGAATCCGAAAAAGTCTTCGATATAATTTTCATTTCTGACGATAACATCATATTTCAGATCGGTTTCCAATTCATAGATCGCTCCGTCATTGTCTTCTAATGAGAGAATAGCCAGACTGCCGGGAGGAGATAATCTAATGTCTTTGATTTGCAGAACTGTATATCGGGGCAGGTGAACGCGTGATTCGGTCTGCTTGTCTTCAAATGATATGATTCTTTTGGCTGGCAGCACCTTTTTAGGATAAACTGTCATTCCCATATATTTATTTTTCAGGCTTTCGATAGTGCCTAGACTCTTATTGGTGAAACTGAATGCATTTGAGAAATACTTCATTCTCTTTTCTCCTTGAAAATCATTCAGGTCCATGCCGGAGTTTGTTCGTGAGAGGGCAACTTCCAGATAATAAGAATGTCCCTGCATATCTTTGAATACGATTTTTGCCGGATATGCCTGACTGCCGACTCCGATAGCGGTAATCGTTGCTTCCGTATTGACGGGAATGGCTATATCCCGGTAGCCGGAATAATTGTTGGCATCGTCTATCCGGACACTTTCTGCTTGTATATAGACTGTTTTTCCTACCAACAGCTCTTTAGCAGTATCCACATCCTTCAAATAAACCAATCCGTTGATGCCGGCACGGGGAGCCTTTTCGGAGATCTCCTCCAGCCGCATATTCTTTATCTCATAATAATATTTTCCTCCCTCACATTCGAAGATGAAGCGAGTGGAGTAGTTAGTCCCGTTGGGGATATTCTGAGCTTTCTCTTCAGTTCCCGTGAAAGTGAGTATTTTATGTTTCAGCAGGCTGTTGTCTACCCCTTTCTCGGTCTCGTAGCTGGAAAGGGTGGGAAGGAACATGCTCCGTGGAGATGGAACGAACATAAATTTCATTCCGGGTGTCCATTTGCCCAGCGGTAGCAACGGAAAGTTACTTTTGATAAACTGTTCTTCTTGGCCTACAGGGATTTCCTGTGCAGAAGGAGTAGTGACGATGTAATCATTTTGGGCTATGATAGGAGACGTACCACAGTAGAATAGAATCAAAGACAGGACAATTATTCTCATATTTGTTTACTTTAAGTGAACTATGTAAATTGTTCGTTTGTTGTACATTTACTGGCAAATGTATATATTTTATGTTGCATTGGATGTTATTTTCCAATCTTTTTGATATCTTTGCCCTCGATTTTAACTTAAACGTTATAACAATATGAAGAAAGTATTTGTTTCAATTTGCATTGCTGGTGCAGCACTTGCAATGTCTTCGTGCCGTTCGGTTGAGAAGGCAATTTCCCTGTCGTCTATCAATGGTGAATGGAATATCATAGAAGTCAATGGCTCGAAAATCACTCCGGGCGAAAGTAAATCCCTTCCTTTTATCGCTTTTGATACAGCAACCGGTCGTGTGTCCGGCAATAGCGGCTGTAATCGGATGATGGGTAGCTTCGATGTAAATGCGAAGCCGGGAAGTCTTGAACTTACAGGAATGGCTAGTACCCGGATGATGTGTCCGGATATGACTACTGAAAATAATGTATTGAATGCTTTTGCGCAAGTAAAAGGATATAAGAAGGCAGGTAAGGACAAAGTGTATCTTTGCAATTCGTCCAACCGTCCGGTTGTCGTTCTACAAAAGAAGGAGGCTGATGTGAAACTTTCGGTTTTGAATGGAGAATGGAAAATAAAAGAAGTGAATGGTGAAGCAATTCCTTCCGGAATGGAAAAACAACCTTTCATTGCTTTTGATGTGAAGAAAAAGACAATTCATGGCAATGCCGGATGTAATTTGATTAATGGCGGTTTTGAAACCAGTACCAGTAATGCCAAATCAATTTCTTTTCCGGGAGTAGCGAGCACAATGATGGCTTGTCCGGACATGGAAACAGAAGGTAAGGTGCTGAAAGCTATCAATGAGGTGAAGTCATTCGATGTGTTGTCCGGTGGCGGCATTGGCTTGTATGATGCAAATGGTGCATTGGTCATCGTGCTGGAAAAGTAATAAATAGATCGATCTATATAATAGGATATGCCTGTGTCTCACATGACGACACAGGCATATTTTTTTCCTTTCATCGAACCAGAGCCGTCTGCATTTGTTTAAAGAAACAGTTGCTGACTGGCTTTGAATATGACTATGTCAGCAGTGTTTATTTATTAAAACTGTCTTTTTGGCAGATATTATGTCATGCATTCGTATAATTTCTTTTTGGCACACGGTTTGCTTTTTAGTAAGCGTCCGTTCGCGACGAGGCTCCTTGATAAGAGCCGGAGAAACAACCGGACAAAAAGAAATCAATGAATAAATAATAAATAAAAAAATAACGATCATGGGAAAAATTATTGGTATTGACTTAGGAACTACAAACTCTTGTGTTGCCGTATTCGAAGGTAACGAACCTGTAGTAATTGCAAACAGTGAAGGTAAACGTACGACTCCTTCTGTTGTCGCTTTCGTAGATGGCGGTGAACGTAAGGTGGGTGATCCTGCAAAACGTCAGGCTATTACGAACCCTACACGTACAATCTTCTCTATCAAACGTTTCATGGGTGAAACTTGGGATCAGGTACAGAAGGAGGTGACTCGTGTTCCTTATAAAGTAGTGAAAGGTGACAATAACACTCCGCGTGTTGACATCGACGGACGTCTGTACACTCCGCAGGAAATTTCTGCAATGATTCTTCAGAAAATGAAGAAAACTGCCGAAGACTATCTCGGTCAGGAAGTAACAGAAGCAGTTATCACCGTTCCTGCATATTTTTCCGACTCTCAACGTCAGGCTACTAAGGAAGCCGGACAGATTGCTGGTCTGGAAGTAAAACGTATTGTAAACGAACCGACAGCCGCAGCTCTTGCTTACGGTCTGGATAAGGCTCACAAAGATATGAAGATTGCTGTATTCGACCTTGGTGGTGGTACATTCGATATCTCTATCCTCGAATTCGGTGGTGGTGTGTTTGAAGTACTTTCTACAAACGGTGATACTCATCTGGGTGGTGATGACTTCGACCAGGTAATCATCAATTGGTTGGTACAGGAATTCAAGAACGACGAAGGTGCTGACTTGACTCAGGATCCGATGGCTTTGCAACGTCTGAAAGAAGCTGCTGAAAAAGCTAAGATTGAGCTTTCCTCTTCTACAAGTACAGAAATCAACTTGCCGTATATCATGCCGGTGGGTGGTGTGCCTAAGCACTTGGTGAAGACTTTGACTCGTGCAAAATTCGAATCTTTGGCTCACGAATTGATTCAGGCTTGTCTTGAACCATGTAAGAAGGCAATGAGTGATGCAGGTTTGAACAATGCTGATATTGATGAAGTAATCCTTGTTGGTGGTTCTTCACGTATTCCGGCTGTTCAGAAATTGGTAGAGGATTTCTTTGGCAAGGCTCCTTCTAAAGGTGTGAATCCGGATGAAGTAGTAGCAATTGGTGCTGCTGTACAAGGTGCTGTGTTGACAGACGAAATCAAAGGTGTAGTATTGTTGGATGTTACTCCGTTGTCAATGGGTATCGAAACACTGGGTGGTGTAATGACTAAGTTGATCGATGCTAACACTACCATCCCGGCTCGTAAGAGTGAAACATTCTCTACTGCTGCCGATAACCAGACGGAAGTTACTATCCACGTATTACAGGGAGAACGTCCGATGGCTGCACAGAACAAATCAATCGGTCAGTTCAACTTGACAGGTATTGCTCCGGCTCGTCGTGGTGTTCCTCAAATTGAGGTTACATTTGATATCGATGCCAACGGTATCTTGAAAGTATCTGCAAAAGATAAGGCTACCGGTAAAGAACAGGCTATCCGTATTGAAGCATCCAGTGGTTTGAGCAAGGAAGAAATCGAAAAGATGAAGGCTGAAGCTGAAGCTAATGCTGAAGCAGATAAGAAAGAACGTGAAAAGATCGACAAGTTGAACCAGGCTGACAGCGTAATCTTCTCTACTGAAAATCAGTTGAAGGAATTAGGTGATAAGTTGCCTGCTGACAAGAAAGCTCCGATTGAAGCTGCTTTGCAGAAATTGAAAGATGCTCACAAGGCACAGGATTTGGCTGCTATTGATACTGCTATGGCAGAAATCAATACTGCTTTCCAGGCTGCAAGTGCTGAAATGTATGCACAGAGCGGTGCACAAGGTGGAGCACAGGCTGGTCCTGATATGAATGGTGGTGCTGGCCAGCAAGATAACAGCAAGCACGGAGATAACGTTCAGGATGCTGACTTCGAGGAAGTCAAGTAAGTTGCGATAAACAACGATAACTAAAAATAGGAATGCAGGGTGTAACTCAATGAGTTATGCCCTATTTCTTTTTATATCACTTTTCCTTGACTTTGCTTGTTATTCGGATTTTTATTATATATTTGTACCATAATTGTACCGACACTTAAAAGTAGATAATGTGACACCTATAAAAACAGCGGTATTGAGAATGAAGAATATAAGTAAAATGTAGGTTATGCCAGCAGCAAAATTTGAAATAACACGTCAATGCAAGGTTTGTGGAGAAACCTTTGTAGCTAAAACCATTGAATCGTGGTATTGCACTCCCAAATGTTCCAAGATTGCGTGGAAAAGGCGTAAGGATGAAGAACAGAGATTGCAAAGGTTGGACGAAGTGGTTAAGAAGATACCCAAGTCCAAAGAGTATATCACAGTTCCTGAAGCATACGCTTTGTTTGGCATAAGCAAGGAAACTCTTTATCGTTTAATTCGTAAGGGTACAATCCCAAGTGTGAATGCCGGAGAAAGGCAGACTTTACTATCAAAAGAAGAATTGATGAAACTCTATCCTCTCCGAAAGAAAACTCTCACAAAGCCAAAGCCTATTGCCAAGCTGTATAGTCTGGAGCCAAAGGACTGTTATACTATTGGCGAAATCACAGAAAAGTTTCTTGTGAATGAAAGCACTGTTTACCTTCATATACGCAAGTATTCCATTCCTACCAGACAGATAGGTAACTTTGTTTATGTACCAAAGAAAGAAATTGATAATCTATATAAAGGTGTGAAGCGATGAAGAAAGCATTAGTACATGAGTATCGATTAAATATCTCAACTAAGTAATTGCACAACGATAGAAATTCGCATAAATGCATACAACGTAGTACTTTAATTGAGATTTTTATCAAATAAATGTTTTTAATGAATATGGAAAAGAAAGACATATTTCAAGATATTCAAAACATACGAAGTTCCAATCCTGTAATTGTATTGGGAAGTGGAGCATCTGTTTCCTATGGCATACCAGGAATGGGTGTTTTAGCAAATGAGTTAAAAAACTTCTTTAAATCAAATCCATATTATGATACAGCTACTAATGATGTCGTTAGTGATTTCATAAAGCTTTTAGATTCAGGTGTAGGTTTGGAAGCTGCATTGCTGGATGTTAAGGTTCCTGAAATTGTTGAAGCAGATATAGTAAATATTGTCTGGAAGGTTATTATTGAATCCGATGCAAAAGTCTATGAAAGGTTTATAAGTGGAGAAGATATTAATCTAAGACAACTATTTGATTATATTATATATGGAGATCCGAATAAAACGCTAAATGTAATCTCAACCAATTATGATAGGATTGCCGAGTATGCAGCTTGTCAAACTGACGCTTACATTAATATAGGTTTTACTCACGGACTGATGGGAAAGTTAAAAGATAATATTATGCTAAATCCTAAAAAGCCGGAGGCTGATTATACTGGATTTATTAATATCTTGAAAGTTCACGGTTCCCTAGACTGGTATAGGAGAGATGGAATCATTTGCAATATCCCCAATTCTGTCAATATTCCATTAGGGTTTACACCATGTATCGTAACTCCAGGAACTAATAAATACGAACGTACTCAAGAGGAACCACATAGACAACTTTTATCAGCTGTGGACAAAATCTTTGAAAGTGCCCAAAACTATGTTTGTATTGGTTATGGTTTTAATGACAAACATGTTCAAGAAATGTTGCTTAAATATGCCAAAAAGAGAAAGGCAAAAATACTGATTGTTACCAAAGAAATTACAAATTCAATAAAAGAAAATGTAATAGATAAAGGATATGATTATATCGCTATTTGTAGTGATGGTGCTAAGGGTACTGTTTTTCATACAAATAGTGATTCTATAATTGTTGATGACAAAATATATTGGACTATAGAAGGATTAATGGAAATATAAAAAATGGAAAGTATAGTATTAAGATATGATAAAGGTGAGTCAATAGGCTCAATAAATAGTGTAGACACAGGTATGGCAACAGCCATTATAGATTCTGACGATGTTCTGTCCCAGTTACAAATTAATCAACTTATAGCTATTCAAAGTCCGAAATCTGGTCGTTACATTATAGCAATGATAGTAAAAATCTATCGCAAGGCTACTGATATGACTTTGAATGATGACGAGGATGAAGAAGATACTTCTTCGGCATTTAACCAAGTTAGGTTAGTTTTTGTGGGTGAATTTATGGACAAAGCTGGAGAGCAAAGTAACGTGTTCAGAAGAAACGTTAGTGCAGTTCCATCTATAAGTGCCTTATGTTATAAGATTGAAGGAACACGTCTCACAGACCTCATGCAAACAATATCCAACAAATTAGCGACTTCCATCAGTCCTCTTGCAATAGGGAAATATACAATGGATGAAAGTTCTATAGCATATATGGATGGAGATAAACTATTTCAACGACATGCTGCTATTGTGGGTTCTACAGGGAGTGGTAAATCTTTTTGTGTTGCATGTATTGTTGAACAAATGGCTAAATTAAAACATTCTAATGCAATTTTGTTTGATATCCACGGAGAATACTCCTCTACTGATTTCAAAATAGATGGCATCAAACAATATAAAATTGCAACACCAGGAGATTTGGCTACCTCTGAAAAACTCAACAACAATATACTTATGGTACCCTATTGGCTCTTAAATTATGAGGAAATGCAGGCATTGTTATTAGATCGTAGTGACCAAAATGCACCAAATCAAGCAATGATATTCTCTCGTGAAGTTCTTGCCGAAAAAGAAAAAGGTGTAGAAGGAACAATATATGAACATCTGATTACTGTTGATAGTCCCGTAGCTTACGACTTGCAAACAGTGTTAACTCGGCTAAAGTCCAAAGACGAAGAAATGGTACCTGGTGCAAGAGCCGGTTCTGAAAAGCTAGGCCCATACAATGGGAAGTTAACACGGTTCAATCAAAGACTGGAGAATAAACTTTCAGATAAGAGAATGGGATTTATGTTCAGTTTACAAACAGAAGAAAAATCGCAAAATTGGCTCAAAGATTTCGCCAGAGTTCTGATGAAGGCTGATGGTGGGGTCAAGGTTATAGATATGTCAGAAGTACCATCAGATGTACTTCCTTTAGTAATTGGTCTATTGGCAAGAATTGTATTTACTGTTCAACAATGGAGTTCAATGGAACATCGTCATCCAATAGCACTATTATGTGATGAAGCACACTTATATGTTCAGCAATCTATTTCACAAGATGCTGTTGCAGAAATAGGTTTGAAAAGTTTTGAACGAATAGCGAAGGAAGGACGAAAATATGGAGTTGGTCTTGTGATAATCAGTCAAAGACCTTCAGAAGTAAATCGTACAGTACTAAGCCAATGTAATAATTTTATTAGTCTTCGACTTACAAATGTGGATGATCAAAATGTGATTAAACGACTACTACCAGATAATCTTGGTAATATTGCCGACAATCTTTCTTTGCTTGACATCGCAGAAGCAATTATTGTTGGTGATGCTACATTATTACCGTCTAGAGTAAAAATAAATGAACCTTCAATCAAACCATCAAGTCAAACAGTTCCTTTCTGGAGTATTTGGGGGAAAGATAATTCTGATCAAGATTTGTCAGAAGCTATATGCAATATGATTAAACAATCTAAGTGAAAGTAATTACTATGTCAAGGATATGAAGCGATGAAGAAAGCATTAGTTAATACACGTGTGTCGGTAAAGCTCCGCAAGTCTGAATATCGTGATGAATGGTATCTTTATGTGGAATCTTATCCTGTATTCCAATCTGGAAAACATACGCCACAAAGAGTGCGTGAATATCTCAATCGTACCATTACAACACCTATTTGGGATAAATCACGCAATGCAAGGACTAATGCCGAAGGCAAAACTACTTATAAGCCGAAGCGAGATTTAAACGGTGTTATTCAATGCAAGTCGCAAATAGACCAAGAATCATGTATCTATGCCGATAAAGTCAGAAGCCTAAGACAAAAGGAATACGACAATGCAGCTTTATATGCCGATACCGATGCAGAACAGGCGGAGCAGTTGGAACGCTCCCGAAGTAATTTTATTGAGTACTTCGACCATGTGCAACGAACAAGACATGCCCATAGTTCCGATTCTATTATTGTCAATTGGAGGCGAGTACATGAGTTACTGAAGATATTTGCAAAAAGTGATACCATTCTCTTTTCGCAGATAGACTTAAAGCTGGTTGAATCGTTCCGTCAATTCATAATGAACGCACCGCAAGGTGGTACTAAACGAGGTACAATTTCTCAAAATACAGCATCAACATACTTCTCAATTTTCAAGGCAGGATTGAAACAAGCCTTTATAGATGGCTATCTGACTATTGATATTGCAGCGAAAGTCAAAGGCATTCAGGAAAGGGAGAGTCGCAGAGAATACCTGACAATAGAAGAGTTGAACCGACTGGCACAAACTCCGTGTGACCCATTATTGAAACGAGCCGCACTCTTTTCAGCATTAACAGGAATCCGACATTGCGACATTCAGAAATTGAAATGGTCGGAGGTGGAACAATTCAATGGTGGTTATCGGCTGAACTTTACGCAACAAAAGACAAAAGGTGTTGAGTATATGCCAATTTCAGAGCAAGCATATAATCTTTGCGGAGAGCAAAAAGAAGGAGAATTATTAGTGTTTGCCGGATTACCTGACCCATCATGGATAAATCGCCCTGTTAAAAAATGGGTTGAAGCTGCCGGAATTACCAAGCACATTACCTTCCATTGCTTTAGGCACAGCTACGCTACCCTTCAACTGGCTGGAGGAACGGACATTTATACCGTTAGCAAAATGTTGGGGCATACCAATGTACGAACCACTCAAGTGTATGCCAAGGTTGTAGATGAGAAAAAGGAGAAAGCAACAGAAACTATCAAATTAGCTTTATCACAAACGGAATAAAAGTGTTGTCCCACTTGATAGGCATAGCCATCTGCGTAGATTCTGCGTGGGTGGCTTTTTGTTTTTACCTATGAGCTGTTATTATGACCACCTAATGATTTCCTTATGATTGGGTACATTACCATAAAAAACTACTACTGACGTTTTTCATCATTTGCATTGATAATCAATACATATTCCTTATGGTATTTCTGTTTCGCTGCTGTTTCTTTATGTGACACAGTCCATCATAAAATCAGTATGCTAAATCACGATTACTTTGCCGAAAAATCAAACATAAATCAGATAGCAGTATGAGTGAAAAGAACATTACTTTTGAAGATTTACCCAAGGCAATGTCGTGGATGATGGATAAATTGAATGAACTGGATTCTAAGATTGACGGTCTCAACACTCAAAGTCCGAGTATTCCAACCGAGCAATGGATGAACTTAAAGGAGTTGTGCGATTATATTCCCAGTCATCCGGCAGAGCAAACAGTATATGGATGGACAAGCTGCCACCAAATCCCATTTCATAAAAGAGGTAAACGTATCATGTTTCTAAAATCGGAGATTGATGCGTGGCTTCGAGATGGCAAGGTAAAGTCCGAAAAAGACTTGGAGGACGAAGCTGCCCGATTCATAAAGTCTAAAAGAAACAACCGATTCTAATGGATTCACTCGATTTATGCAATGCAATCAGAATGGAATTTGGAGGGATACTTGAAGACAAGATTCCTTTGAATGCTTTTCCTGCTAAAATTCAGGATATGGTATTGGCATTGGCACGACAAGAGAATTATTCCATTGAATATATGATGGCTTCTCTTTTGGCGGCAATTTCAACAGCCATCGGTAATGCTGTCAATATCCGTATTCGTGGTGGCTGGATAAGTAATCCTGCCCTCTATATGATATTGGTTGGCCGCCCCGGAATGGGCAAAACTCCCCCGTTAGACTTTGCTTTTCGCCCAATTCGCAAGCATGATGCCAAAGCTGTCAAACAATTCAAGTCTGATATGGAGCAATATAATAATATGGTAGAGGACAACAAAGGGAAGAAGGAAAATTGCACTCCATTGCCAGAAAAACCGATTTTGCGAAGAACCATAATATCCGACTTTACCCCAGAAGCTTTAATGCGTGCGCTTGATGACAACCAGCGTGGTATTGTGGTATATGTGGATGAAATTATGGGAATGTTCAATGCTGTGAATCAATACAGCAAAGGGCAACTTATTGAACAGTTATTGACTGCATTCAGCGGAAAACCTTTAGACATTTCCAGATGCAGTATGCCCATACCTATTCACATAGAGCATCCTTTTATAAATATGGTAGGTACGATGCAGACCACCCGAATGCACGAACTTACAGATAAAGGCTATAAGGACAATGGGTTGATTGATAGAATAATTTTTGTTTATCCGTCTTCACAGGAAATATCAGATTGGCAAGATGAAGAAAACGCTTTTACCACTTTTGACAAATACTCGTCTATGTGGGAAAATATCATCAACAAAGTGATGAGTTTGCCTTTTATAGTAAATGAGGATGGCGAAATAGTTCCTGACATTTTGGACTTTTCTTCGGAAGCAAAAGCCTATTTTACCAATTGGCGCAATGATGCTATTCATGCAGTCAATCAAATCCAAGATGACGGCTTGGTGGATAGCAGAATAATGAAAGCTCCGATGATTACAGCACGATTGGCTTTGGTTATGCAAATCTTCCGCTGGGCTTGTGGTGAGGTTCATAAAGATTTTGTGGACATCGATTCAATCAAATCAGCTATTGCATTAAGCGATTACTTTGAAAGTTGTTATGCCGACATTCAGAAATATATGTTGGTAGAGGGCATTGAACCACAAAAGAAAGAATTGCTTGATTGTCTTTCTGCAACATTCACAACTGCCGATGCCATTCAAGCAGGAAAAGAAGTGGGGCTTTCCGAACGCTCTGTAATGTATTCTTTGGTCAGCCTTACCACGAATAAGATAATCAAGAAAATTAAGAGAGGGGAATATGAGAAACTGCAATAACCTATCCCCATTGCATCTTGCAGTTGTTGCAGTTTGCACTTTCGTATCATCCGTTTTCCTGCAAAACTGCAAGAACTGCAAACTGCACGGACTGCAATTATAAAAAATATCAAGCATGAATGAATACCGATTTACCCTTCAAAAATATAAGCGAGGCTCTAAACTTTCATGTCCTCAGTGTGGAAAGAAACAATGTTTTATACGTTACGTTGATACTCAAGGGGAAGTTTCGTTTCCTGACTATGTAGGCAGATGCGACCATGAGCAGTCGTGCAAATACCATTATACGCCCTCTGATTATTTCAAGGATAATCCAACGCTGATAGAAAAAGGTTCCAATTATGGCATTGAACATGCTAAGCCACAGCCACATTCATTGCCACCTACTTCCTTTATTGATAAAGAACTAATGGAGCGAACACTTACCAATTACACAATGAATCCTTTGTACATTTATCTGGTAGGTATATTGGGCAAGGATGAAACAAAGCGAATATTCCATTTATATCGTGTTGGCACATCAAAAAAATGGGGCGGCTCTACTGTCTACTGGCAGATTGATAGGCAAGGCTACGTGCGAACCGGAAAGATAATGTTGTATGATTCAACAACAGGACATCGGACAAAAGAGCCGAGAAGTTATGTAAGTTGGGTACATACCGAGTTGAACCTTGTCGACTACAATCTAAAGCAATGTTTGTTTGGTGAGCATCTGTTGTCTGATAATCCTGCCAAACCGATTGCTATAGTAGAGAGTGAGAAGTCTGCTTTGATAGCCACTCATTATATGCCGGAATTTATATGGCTGGCTACTGGTGGAATGCACGGCTGCTTCAAAGCAGATGCGGTTGGTGTATTAAAAGGTCGGACGGTAATGTTGTGTCCGGACTTAGGAGCAAAAGAGATTTGGCAATCCAAGATGGCTATGCTCTTCTCCGTTTGCTCAAAGGTTATAATGAGTGACACATTAGAACAATGCGCTACTGATGAACAACGAAAGAAAGGATTGGACATTGCCGATTTCCTCTTGATGACCGATACACCACAAATGATTCTTTCAAAGATGATACAGCGCAATCCGGCTTTGCAGACGCTCATTGATGAATTGGGGTTAGAACTTATTGAATAACGAAGGAACTTGTTCCGGTCACTTATAGAAAGTCCATAACACAATAAGGACTTTTTGCCTGATAGCAATAAAATCCGGCTACTGCCACACTATGTGAATAGGCACAGGAGCAAGCTCCAATTATTAGAAATACGTATAAAAACGAGATTATGAATACTGATATAAAACAAGCAATGCACGTTGAAGCTGCCAAATCATTTGGCACATCAGAAGCCAACGAGAACGAAAGGCGTTGGAACGAAGATAAGGTCGATTGTAAAAATCAAGACCCTACCAACAATTATGACAAGACCAGAATGAGGCTGAATTTTGAGATTGGTCCCGATGGCAAAATACATCCGTTGGGGTATCAAGAGAAGTCTCTTGAACTCCGTTTGCAGGAACGATTGTTGGAATTAGGTTGGAAGCCATTCAAACCGGACAGTAAGATTCAACCGAACTGTTGCGCCAAATTTGTCTTTGGCGGCAATCATGAACGTACACTTGAGATGGCTTTTGGCAATCAGACCGTCAATTTAGAGAAAGGATCAGACAACAGCCATCTGCACCGCTGCGAGGAAATAGAACTTTGGGCGAAGGATGTTTATGATTGGTGTTCCCGAAGATATGGTCAGGAAAACATTGTCGGCTTTCAGGTTCACCTTGACGAGAGCAGCCCGCATATTCATGCTTTAGTTGTGCCAGTCGGTATCCGGCCTAAAAGCGGTCGTGAGTGTGTCATGTGGTCTGCAAAGTTCGGAAAGAACAGGTTTGAATATGGGCAGATATTGAAAGAAATGCACACATCGCTGTATGAGGAGGTCGGAAGTAAATACGGACTTGAACGAGGAGACAGCATATATGGGCGCAATGTGCAGCATTTGAACAAACGCGATTATATTCGTAAGCTATCAAAAGAGGCAAAACAGGCGGAGAAAGCGGTTAAGGGATTACAGACTATGATACACAGACTGGAATCGCAAATATTCAAGTCTAAATCTCAACTTGAACAGATTGACAAGGAACTGGCTTCCGGTAAAATAGCTCTTGAAGAATACAAATTTCAAAAGGCGGATATACAGAAACAGATTTCAGAATACCAATCCAAACTTGAAGACAAGGCTGACAAACTCCATACAAAAGAGCAGGAATTGAACAAACTGACCCAAGACCTTGAAAAAGCTGGCTCTGTAATACAGCCTTTCAGAAACTACAAAATTGATTTTGATCCACCTTGTATTTCGGGGAAATATCCTCTGTTTATTACGGACAAATGGATTGAGAAACAGAATCAGGAAATAGCCAAGCGTTTCAATTCGATCGTCCGCCAAATAGAGGCTCTCTATAGAAATGAAGCGGAGAGACAAGTGAAGACTGCACAGCAAAATGTATTGGCAGAGTATGGGGAATTTTATCGGTTAAAAAGGGATGTCGAACAACTTTCAAAGAACAACGATGAGTTAAAATCAATATTGGACACCATACTTGACCAACTGTCGAATCCATCACTCCGGTCAAAGATATTCGCCATAGCGGATGCTTTAGCAGGTGGAACTCCTATCAGTGTATCTTCTGGAGGAGGTGACTCTTCATCTGATATCCGATGGGATGGTCGTCAACCCGATGAAGAGGAAGAAGCCTATCGAAGAAGGTGTCTGATGTTTGCGATAGGAATGGTTAAGATTCAGAATAAAAAGAAAAGTTATAGGAGAAGATAAACGTCCTATTTGATGTGCTGTAATTAAAAACTAAAGTTGCAACACATTAAATGTTTTTAACTCATTATGTACAATACATACGCCCCATTATGAGAACGTACCGTTTGAGGTACCAAGTTCGTGGGTGTGGACAACTTTGGGAGAAATTAGTAATTATGGCGAATGTAATAATGTTTCCGTTGATAGCATAACCGATGACGACTGGGTTTTAGAACTTGAAGATTTAGAAAAGGATACAGCAAAAATCATTCAAACACTTTCTAGATCAAAAAGAAGTATTAAAGGAGTACGGCACAGATTCAACAAAGGAGATATCCTATACTCTAAATTACGCACATATCTGAATAAGGTCTTGGTCGCACCACAATCAGGATATTGTACAACTGAAATAATGCCATTCAATTCATACTGTAATGTTTCTTCATATTATCTTAATCATGTACTGCGTTCGGCATATTTTCTTGACTATACGCAACAATGTGGATATGGTGTTAAGATGCCACGCTTGAGTACAACAGATGCTTGTAATGGCATGATTCCATTGCCACCTCTTGCTGAGCAAAAGCGTATTGTGAAAGAAATTGAACACTGGTTCTCTTTGATTGACGTTATAGAAAGTGGAAAGGAAGATTTGCAGGCAACCATCAAGCAAGCCAAGAGTAAGATTCTTGACCTTGCCATTCACGGCAAACTCGTACCACAAGACCCAAACGATGAACCTGCCTCAGAACTGCTCAAACGCATCAACTCGAAGGCAGAAATCACTTGTGATAACGGGCATAGTAGGAAGTTACCACAAGGATGGGCGTATTGTCAACTTAGTAATGTACTTAAAATCACAATGGGGCAATCCCCTAAAGGAGATTCATTAAATAATAAAAGAGGTATAGAATTTCATCAAGGGAAAATATGTTTTTCAGATAAATTTCTTTTAGAGTCTGGTATATTTACAAATGAGCCCACAAAAATAGCAGAACCTAATTCCATCTTATTATGTGTTCGAGCCCCAGTTGGAGTTGTGAATATAACAAAAAATCAAATATGTATTGGGCGTGGATTATGTGCTTTAACCCCTTTTGAAGGTAATGTGGATTTTTATTTCTATTTACTTCAAACCTTGCAAGATAGCTTTGATAATCAATCAACAGGGACTACGTTTAAAGCAATATCAGGAGAGATAATAAGAAATGAGAATATTATTTTACCGCCTCTTGCAGAGCAACAACGCATAGTTCAAAAAATAGAAGAATTATTTCATGTCTTTGACAACATTCAAAACGCCTTAGAAGTGTAATCCAATACACTTCTAAGGGTTGGTGTGATTTTACCAGTTCACCACCTTATCTACAATCTTCTGTTGCTCACTGGCTGTTCTACGAAGATAGATACGAGTAGTTTCTATGCTTTCATGCCCCATAAGGTCGGCAAGTAGAGCAAGGTCGTTAAAGCGGTCAAGAAAGTTCTTGGCAAAACGATGACGGAATGAATGAGGATAAACTACCTCCTTGTTCATTCCATATTTTTCAGCAAAATGCTTGAGTTGAGAAGCGATTCCACGAGTAGTAATACGCTGTCCGAAACGGTTCAGGAAGATATAGCCCGATGTCAAGCCTTGACTTTTCAACCACTTTTCTGCTTCTGTCCGTAAATTCTTGGGGATGTATAGCCGTCGAATCTTTCCACCTTTACTATACAAATCAAGATAGCCCACTTTGATGTGTTCCGCTTTGATGTGGAGTAATTCACTAACACGTGCTCCGGTGGCAGCCATAAACCACACAATAAAATACCACTCCTCATAACCATCAGCTTTAAGCCGTGCTTTGAGAAATTTGTAATCGGCATCGCTGATTACATTTTCCAAAAAGTTCTTTTGTTGCACCTTTACGAACTTCACTTTTAGTTTTTCTTGTTTCGTAAAC
This sequence comes from Bacteroides sp. AF32-8BH, assembly GCF_003435205.1. Lineage (NCBI taxonomy): Bacteria > Pseudomonadati > Bacteroidota > Bacteroidia > Bacteroidales > Bacteroidaceae > Bacteroides > Bacteroides sp. AF32-8BH. Next base: position 23,316 of record NZ_QVLZ01000030.1, read on the forward strand.
TCCAAGAACTTATTGATACCTTGCAATCTCAGGTTCACAGTCTGCGGCTTGAAGTTCTCTACCAAATACCCCTTGTATGCCAAAAGGTTCTTCTTGTTTACTTCTCCATAATGGTTGAGGAAATACTGCACCGTCCACACATAAGAGGTGACGGTGTTCTTGGCAAGATTAGTTTTTGCCAAATAATTTTTGAATTTTGTTACCATATTACATTGATTTATAATGAATACAGTAACAATATAGCAGAACGTATCGGGCATTATACGCAGTTGCCTGATGGATGGCAAATTGCATCTATGCAAACTTTATGCAATTTAACAGATGGAGAAAAGCAAAGTGGCATTAAACGAATCAATCTTGATGTAAAATTTTTGCGTGGAGAACGGGAGGCAAAGTCTTTGCTTTCCGGCAAGTTTGTAACTGCAAACACTCTCTTGATTCTAGTTGATGGCGAGAACTCTGGTGAGGTTTTCCGGAGTTCGATTGACGGCTATCAAGGTAGTACTTTCAAGCAGTTGCGTATCAACGAAAATATGAACGAAGAATATGTACTACAAGTTATCAACTTGCATAGGAAAATCTTGAGAGAAAGTAAGGTTGGGTCTGCCATTCCTCACTTGAACAAGAAAATATTTAAAGCTATCGAAGTTCCTATTCCACCTTACAAGGAACAACAAAAGATTATAAAGGCTATAACTAAAGCGTTTATGTCTTTAGATTTGATAATGGAGAGTTTATAGACTCTCCATCATCAAATCCAATTGAGAAAACAAAATCTGTATTTTAGACTTAATTCGTTTTTGTTCTGCTAATGGGGGTAGCATTATTTTAATAGAACGCATATCGGTTTGCGTAAGTTTCAAGCGTGTACTTCCATTTACGTATTCAGAATAATCAATTTGATTAAGTGAGTACTGTAGAAATTCAAAATCAATTTTAGGAGATAGGATATGAGCATGATTATTTACCCAGCTTTTTCCACTAATAGAATATGCCTTAATTGCATTTTTATCAAGGAATGGTGCACCATCTTCACCAAGCAATAAATAATTGCCATTTATAATATAGTCGTCTATCAGTCCAACTTGACCTGTCGCACCATAATAAGGGTACAATTCATCGATTTGCCTATTCCTTATACGTGAATCTCGTTCACTAGAATTAATCGGTTTTCGTAAATTATCCAATATGTCTGCTACTTGTTCAAGCCTACAAGCAGTCCATCCATCAGGCAACTGCGTATAATGCCCGTTATCACAAGGTGTGAAGTCGGGATTTATGCGTTTCAAGAGTTTAATGGCTGGCTCGTCGTTCGGGTCTTGCGGTACGAGCTTTCCGTGAATGGCAAGGTCAAGAATTTTACTTTTGGTTTGTTTGATGATGGTCTGTAAGTCGACTTTGCCTTGTTCTATTTGGTCTATCAAAGCAAGCCATTTCTCTATTTCTGTTATAATGCGATGTTGCTCTGCAAGTGGAGGTAATGGTACAAGAGTGTTCCTAAAAATATCTAATCCAACAAAAGGTTGCGCACCACCAATAGCTATTGCTTGATACTCTTTTATTTTTGATTCTAAGAAATAAGCGATATATTTTGTACTAATGTCGCTATTTTGATAAGGCTTAAAAAGAGCAACATTTTTTATTGCCATGTCAAAATAATTATCATGCTGTATGTAAATCATACTTCCGATATTTCCTCCTATCATAGAGTACAATATGTCTCCAATATCAACTTTTGAGCGTTTGATAATATTTTTATAATCTACTTCTGAGATATATCTGGTTTTTGAAAAGTCAAATTGTCCGTTCTTAAAATCTTTACTAGTGATTAAAGGGTAGCCTTCTTGAGTATATTTAGGTGAATCATGAGTTCCGTCACGAACATCCATGCAATCTTGGAATTTACACCACACCCACGATTCCGGCACCTCAAACGGTACATTCTCATAATGGGGCGTATCAGAAGCCTTTGTAGACTTTTTGCTCTTTTTAATTTTACCCTCTTTTATCAGTCGCTCCTTTTCTGCCTTGATACGTTCAAGGAGAACAGATGCAGGCTCATCATTCGGGTCTTGAGGGACGAGTTTACCATGAATGGCAAGGTCGAGTATCTTTTGACGTAATTTCTTAGTATCCATACCAGTTAATCTATTTGTCCAATTTTTGGTTGGACAGTTTGTGCAGTTCTTGGCTGCACAATTAGTTTTTGTTTATTTGTTTCTCTTCTTCACTCTCTTCAAACTCTTCAATCCACTCCTTTACCTTGGCCTGCAATAGAGCTTTGTTAGGGAGATAGAGCTGATATGCCGAGGCGTATATATTGGCATCTTTGGGTAAGGTAAGTTCCACAAGTGCATCGTTTTTCTCCTTACACAGCAGGATGCCAATTGTCGGCTTTTCAAAATCTTGTTTGACGTGGCGATCGTAATAATTGACATACATCTGCATCTGTCCTAAGTCTTGATGGGTAAGTCTCTCTATCTTCAAGTCTATAAGCACATAACATTGTAGCAAGCGATTGTAGAACACTAAGTCAACATAGAAATGTTGTTCATCAAATGTAAATCTCTTTTGACGAGCCTCAAAAAGAAATCCCTTGCCAAGTTCCAATAGGAATTGCTGCATCTTGCTGATAATGGCATTCTCTAGTTTAGTTTCCGAGTATACAGCATCAGGCTTTAGACCAAGAAACTCTAATGTAATGGGGTTCTTGATAATGTCAGATGGCTTTTCAAGGGTTTGTCCCTCCTGTGCCAACCGCATCACCTCGTCTTTGTTACGTGAGAGCGCAAGACGTTCGTAAAGCGAAGATGCCACTTGCCGGCTGAGTTGTCGCACACTCCAATCTTGTTGTCGGCACTCAATTTCATAGAATCTTCGAGCCATTGGGTCTGTTATACGCATCAATATTAGATAGTGTGACCACGAAAGAGTAAATGATTCTTCTGAAAAGGCTAAACAGTGTTTGTCCTTTTTATCCTGCACTAAATCTTGATCGTATTTCCTTTCCTCATTTTGCAACCTAAGTTTGCTGTTTTCAATTGGCTCGACAGTGTTTAGCCTTTTCGCATAAACTAAATAGAACTGTTTGATGTTTTTTAAAGTTGAATATCCCCAACCGTCTCCTAATCTGTCAGTCAGACGTTTAGAGAGTTCTTTCAGTACAGTCTTTCCGTATTCAGCTCTAATCTCTCCCTTTTGTTCATATTCTACTATATATTGGCCAATATGGAATTTTGTATAGACTTCAGCGATATTGACTGTTGTCGCCACACGTTTCCTTGCCTGAGTGATAAGGTCAACAACTTTTTGAAACAAGTTGTTTATTTCTTGATTGTTTGTGATGATGTCTTTGCCCATAAAATTTAGTCCTCCTCTATATTTGCCAATAACTTTTGCAGCTCTGCCACGGCATTGCTGATAGTATCGCTTTTCTCCTTTATCTCATCCATTAGTTCCGATAATGAGCGGTCGTCCACTTCGCCACCTTGACGAATCCAAGTGATGTCGAGACTGGTTTTGTCGCGAGCCAATAGTTCGTCCACAGCATATTTGCGCCAACGCCCTTGTGGATTATTCTCGGCATCGTATGTTTCTTTTCGTTCGGCTAAGTTACCGGAATTGTAGCAGGAAACGAAATCATCCAAGTGATGTCGTTCCAATTTATTGGTTGCCAAAGTGTGCTTCACATCGGTACGATAGTCATAGAACCAAACCTCTTTAGTGGGTTGCCCCTTTGTAAAGAACAATACGTTGGCTTTCACTCCCTGAGCATAGAAAATACCGGTGGGTAGGCGCAGGATGGTGTGAAGATTGAAATCCTGTAACAAGCGTTTGCGGATAGTTTCACCTGCTCCGGCTTCAAAAAGAACATTATCGGGTAATACCACCGCAGCACGTCCTCCTGTTTTGAGCATCAGCATCATGTGCTGGAGGAAATTCAACTGGTTATTCTTTGTCTCGACATAGAAATCGGGACGGTTAATATCTACCGAACCTGCCGGACGAGTGCCGAAAGGAGGGTTGGCAAGAATCACATCAACAAGCGTGGAAGGCTCTTTCTCCAAAGAATCCTCGCATACAATCGGGCTTCGGTCTGTACCGACACCATGCAGATAGAGGTTCATGGAAGCAAGCGTTACAACTAATGGTGTATTGTCTACTCCATGCAAAGCTTTGTTACGCAGAAAGTCACGCTTTTCCTTGTTGGCGGATTGATCTTTCATATAGTCGTATGCCGTCAGCAGGAAACCTCCAGTACCACAAGCCGGATCACAAACCGTTTCGCCCATTTGTGGAGCGATGCAATCTACCATTGCCTTAATCAATGGACGAGGCGTAAAGTATTGCCCGGCTCCGCTCTTCTTATCCTGACCATTCTTCTCCAAAATGCTTTCATAGATAGCACCCTTTACATCTCCATCCATGATGAGCCACTGCTCTTCATCAATCATCGAGATAACCTTTTTGAGATAAACGGGCTTGTCAATCTTGTTTTGGGCTTTGGTATAAATTGTGCCAATTAGGTTTTCTTGTTCGCTGAGCTGCTTTAGCGTATCTTCATACTGCTTGACCAGATCCAATCCGTCAAGAGAGATTAAGTCCATCCACTGATAACCGGTGGGTATAGCTGATTCCTCTCCAAACATTTCTACATTCTCGGCATCCATCTTCAAAAACAGAAGATAGGTCAGTTGGGTGATATAGTCGGTGAAGCCGATGCCTTGTCCGGCAAGGGTTGTTGCCAAATTCCAAACCTTTTTTGTGAGCGACTGCTCTGTTGCGTTATTTGTTGCCATTATATTATGCTGATTTTCTTAAAACTACAAATGTGTAAAGTGAGTGCAAAGCCTCGTCTGCCTTCTGCATATTACCAAAGGCTCGTATCATTTGAGCCGCTTGGGTTGCATCGTCCTCTCGGATGTCTCTAATAGTGCAAGCTCCATTGGATGCAATATAATCTACAATGCGGCTGATTACTTCTCGCTGTTTGTCTGTTATGTTACGTTGCGTTTGTCCCAGCCACAAGTTGAAGTATTGCTTGGAGGTGGTAACCACGCTATCCAATTTTTCAATCTGATGGTAAGCGAAACGAACCAACTGTATGATATTGGTCAGGGCATCACTTTCTTCCTTTGTTGTGGAACGTCTTACAACCGCTGGATTGACTATGGCATAGGAGTTCCAAAGTTGTTTGGACGTAAAATGGTTATTCGCCATTTTGAGTTTATTCTCCAAGTCCTTCAACATTGAATAAGTGATTGGCTCTCCTTCATTATTATATATAATGCGTAAAGCTTCTATCTCGTCACTATGTTCTTTGCAGAACTCCTCGAATGCCTCCGTCGTACTTTTTGCTTCTTCTACGGAGAAACCTTTTGAGATAAGCGTGTCCTCGCCCGGCATCAATGTATTGACAAATCCGGCAGCAAGGATAAGCAAATATCTTCTGGCATCCGCATGATTTGCAAGTGGAGAAACCAATCCTTTGCGTTCGCTATTGGGTTCATTTGCATTTATAAAAGGAGGAAGTGTGTCGTTTTCAAGCGCAGTGTAGATTCTTGCCGACAATTCCTTCATATCACCGTGAGCCAAGTTCTCAAACTCTTTTCGTTGAGAATTATCAGCTCTGTTATAGATTCGGGCAAGTGTTGCTGCAAGCCGTTTCAGATATTCATCGGGGATATAACCATGACTAATCCGTTCCAATAATTCTTTGAGGGTAATGGTCTTTGTCGTAGGCTCATCAGTTGCTGTAGGGACAGTCTTTTCGTGTTCTGTAACACCCACAGCATCCACCAAGTAAAAGCAATCCTTGCTAAAGGCATTTGGAGTAACATTGCGTAGCTGCTCATCTCCGATGGTACGCACGCCACGACCTTTCATCTGAACATAAAGAGATTGGGACTCTACATCACGCATAAACATCACCACCTCCAGCGGTTTTACGTCCGTACCTGTTGCAACCAATGTGCAAGTCACGGCAATACGGAAATCCTTATCGTTTCGGAATTGTCGTATCAGTTCATTGCTATCTCCTGCCGAATAAGTGATTTTCTGAACGAAACGGTCATCAGTACGTCCAAACACTTCTTTCGCTATCTGCACTATGTTGGTGGCATGGGCTTCGTTGAGAGCAAATATCAAAGTCTTGGGCAGATAGTCCATATTTGGTTCACGCTGTGGGTCGTTGAACATCTCGGTATAGACCGCATCACGATAAGTGGAGAGTATTAGTTTGATTTGTGCCGGGTTGATAATGCTTCGGTTCAGTTCTTTATTGGTGTAGGTCTTTGTCTCTTTGTTGCTGATTGTTTTTATCTCTCCTGTATAGCGAGTCTCCTCTTTTACTTTTTCTCCTTCCAATATAGCTCCACCGTTTTCGGTAGCTTCTGTCTTGATGCGATATACACGGCAATCCACATTTACACCGTCCACAATACTCTTTTCCAAAGTATAGTTGACGATACGATTGTTATTGAAGAATGCTATTGTTTCTGGAATAGGGGTTGCCGTCAGTCCCACTAGTTTTGCCGTGTCAAAGTATTCGAGTACCTTGCGCCAGTTTCCATAGATAGAGCGGTGGCACTCATCTATGATAATCATGTCAAAGTAATCGTGGGGCAAATTCGGATTATCAGGCAAGGCGACTTCTTCCGTTAGTTCGTTGTCGTCATCATCATCCGTATCTTCTATGGCTTCTCCTTTCAAGAAAGAGAAAAGGCGTTGTATGGTTGATATAACTACATTGCTATCAGCAGGAATGGAAGCAGAACGAAGACGGTTGACAGTGAATATTGTGTTGAAAGCATCACCGTTTTCAGTCAATCGGAATGTGCCAAACTCTCCTTCAGCTTGTTTTCCAAGATTGTTCCTATCCACAAGGAACAAGATTCTGCGCATAGGAGTGTATGACAACATACGATATGCAGCAAGGCAAGCCGTATATGTTTTACCTGCACCTGTGGCAAGAACCATCAATGCACGATTTTGACCTGTGCGAAAACTTTTCTCCAGTTCTGTAACGGCTTCATATTGGCAATTACGCAACCCTTTTTTGCGCAGAGTAGGTAGTCCGGCAAAATAATCATTTATTCCCAACTTCTTAACCAGTTCGTGCGGTGTGGGTATAGTCATTATTTGGATGAAACAAGCATCCTTTTCGCGAAAATCACAGAAATATAATTCCTTGCCGTTGGAGGTAAAGATAAAGGGTAATGGCTTCTGATACGTTTGGTAGATATTGGGTACACTTTTAGCATATAGTGCAGCTTGCTCACACACTTTTGCCGAGAAAGCGTCCGTTTCTTCACGCTTGGCTTCAAGCACACCAACAGCCTTTCCATTTATAAAAAGGAAATAATCGGCTTCAAGATTACCTTTTAGCAATCCTTCCCTTATGGCTACAGCCGTACAAGTCGGTTCATATTCTTCTCGGTTTATAACTTTCCAACCGGCTTCGGTCAGCCATTGGTCAATTTTAATTCGAGCTTTTTCTTCCGGTGTCATATATTCCTATATTTTTATATTATCAGAAGTTGTAGTGTAAAAATAATTGATAACGACAAACGCTATTGACGTTCGTTTTTGTCCGTTATCAATTCTTTTAAATCCACTTGAAGTATTTCCGCAATCTGCTGTAACGTATCCAAATTGGGCTGGATTCTATTACAAGCATAGGCATTAACCATGCTAAAACTTTTGTCAAGTTGTTTGGCTAGCCATGTCTGCGAGATACCTTTGTCTGTCAAGACTGCCTTTATTCTATTTAGCTTCATTCTTAGATGTAATTTTATTCTGCAAATATAGTGAATTATATTCAATAGTCTGGGTCCTTTTTCGTATTTTTGTAAGTGTCAAAAGAATCTCTAAGCGTATGATGGATAACTTTAAGGAGAAATACGACACACTTGTCAGAAAATACGACAGCCTTCTTGCGGAAAACGAAGAATTGAAATCAATCCTTCGGCAATACGGCATTGCCTATTCTACTACAAACAGAATGGATGAGGAATCAGTATTCTCTTCTATCTCATTTCCTCCTGTATATTTCTCTCTTGATGAGAAAATAGAATTATTCCATAGCTTTTTCAAAGGAAGGGATGATGTATTTGCACGACGATGGTTCAGCAAAACCACAGAAAAAGGTGGCTATCAACCAGTCTGTATCAACGAATGGCGTAGAGGAATATGCGACAAGAAAAAACATAAATGTACGGAATGTCCCAACCGTAATTTTGCGTCATTGACAAACCAAGACATATATCGTCATTTGGAAGGTAAAGACGAAAACGGATGTGATGTTATCGGCCTGTATGTCATTACTCCGGATAATAAATGCTCTTTTCTGTGCGCTGATTTTGATGACAAAAACTGCACTCACGGATATAAGGATGATGTGTTGGCATTCGTTTCTGTTTGTCGAGATTGGAATGTCCCATGTAGCATTGAGCGTTCAAGGTCTGGAAATGGAGCACATGTATGGGTCTTCTTCACTGATGCGATTCCAGCTATTAAAGTGAGACGGTTTGGTAATATCATTCTTACGGAAGCTATGAAGCGGAATGGAAGAATTTCTTTTGATTCATACGACCGTTTCTTTCCAAACCAAGATAGAATACCGGAAGGAGGATTTGGAAATCTAATAGCACTACCATTACAAGGTGGAGCAAGAAAAGTGGGAAACAGCGTTTTTGTTGATGATAAATTTCTTCCATTCAAAGACCAATGGGCATATTTGTACAATGTCAAGAGAATTGACGAATGTGTCGTGGATAGATTGTTGGTTGAACATCAACAAGAGGATTTTGGAGCATTAGCCACATCTTCGGAAGCAAAGCCTTGGGAAATACCTATTGTACAAGAAGTCGCACGGACAGACTTTGATAGTAAACTTAAAATCAACAAATCCGACAATATTTATATCCCATTAAGTTCAATTTCCAGCAAGGTGATTAATCAGTTGAAGCGATTTGCCGCCTTCAAGAATCCTGATTTTTACAGTAAGCAGGCAATGCGTATTTCAACATATAACATTCCTCGCATTATCTGTCGCGCTGATTTCAATGATGAGTTTCTTGTTATGCCTCGGGGGTGCGAAGAGGCTATAATAGCCATGTTGTCTTCTCTAAGTATTGATTATGAAATAATTGATAAAACCAACCATGGCAAATCTATTGCGATAGCCTTTAAGGGTAAAGAACGTGATGAGCAGTTAGAAGCCATTAATTCACTTATGCCCCATACAAATGGAGTATTGTCGGCAACAACCGCTTTTGGAAAGACTGTTACAGCGGCAGCATTGATTGCCCAAAGAAAGATAAATACACTTATCTTGGTACATTCTAAAGCATTGCTTATGCAATGGCACGAACGCCTTTCTGAATTTCTTGATATTGATTTCATAGAGGATAACGTACCTAAGAAACGTGGTAGAAAGAAAGTCTTTTCTCCAGTCGGAAGTCTTGATTCAACTTCAAATACATTGCATGGAGTTGTTGATGTGGCTCTTATGCAATCTTGCTTTGAAGATGGTGAAGTCAAGTCTTTTGTACAAGATTACGGAATGGTTATTGTTGATGAATGTCATCATGTATCTTCAATAACTTTTGAAAATGTTCTAAAACACGTTACGGCTCATTATGTTTATGGGCTTACTGCCACTCCAATTCGCAAAGACGGACTACAGCCAATTATTTTTATGCAATGTGGCCCGATTCGATTTTCAGTTGATGCTAAGGCACAGATACAAAAACAATCGTTTCAACGTTATCTTGTGCCGAGGTTTACTTCGTATCGACCCGTTACAGACGACAAACATACATTTACGGCACTCTCACAATCACTTGCGGAATCTGAGATGCGAAATAATCTCATCATAGAAGATGTTCTTAACGCAGTAGCCTCAGGTCGTACACCAATTATACTGACAAGTAGAACTTCTCATGTCGAGTTGATTACGAAAATGCTTGAACCACAAGTAGCTAATGTTATAAAACTTACAGGAGAGGGTACGAGCAAACATAAACGTGAAATTATACAAAAACTACAGGATATTCCACGGGACGCTCCTCTTGTAATAGTCGCTACAGGAAAATATGTAGGAGAGGGCTTTGATTATCCAAGGCTTGATACACTATTTCTTGCTCTTCCTATTTCGTGGAAAGGATTGGTTGCCCAATATGCAGGTCGATTGCATAGAGAGAATGAAGGTAAAACAGATGTTCGCATTTATGATTATATTGACATACACGAACCTGTGTGCGAAAGTATGTATCGTAAACGGCTAAAGGGATATTCAGCCATTGGTTATCGTGTTCTTACGAAAGAAGTATCGACTTTATTTGATGCGACTGAGGACTTGCATTTATCATCGTGTGAAGGGCAAATCTTCAATGGGAATACGTTCCGTTATCCCATTGTTCAAGAAATGAAAAGCTCAAATCAATCTGTTGTAATATCATCTCCAAGACTTTACCGTGTAGAGCGGAACGCGCTTATAAAAAACTTGCTTGAACTTCAGGCAAATGGTATTGATGTTGCTATTTTTACAACAACCGAGAACGAACAAACCGAGTATCTAAAGAATCAAGGGTTATTCATAAGGATTGTTCCAAAACTATCGTTATGCGCCTGTATCATTGATAAAACGGCCATCTGGTATGGTAGTGTTAATGTTCTTGGATATTCAACAGAAGAAGACAGTATCATTAAAATTTCAGATACCAAACTAGCAAACGAACTATTGAATGTCATATATGATAAGGGGTTGGCCTAATCTTATTATGCGAAACATGCATAAATTTAATTTTGCTAATGGGTCTGCACATTGTACTTTGCCAAAATATTTTCGTCTATTTCAATCTTATGCCGTCCTGTGGTTGTACGCAGATTCTTTCTAACAGTATCAAATGTGGAATTGGCAAACCACTCTGCAAATGTCGCCATTACAAATGATGTAGTCATATCTCTACCTATATTATATTGAAAAGCGATATTCCAAGCAAAGTTCTTCAACGAGATTTGAGTGAGGGACGTGCGCTTCTTGATATGAATTTCGGTTGCAGAAAGCACTTGACGGTTAATTGCAAAATAGCGGACAGATTCGCATATTTGGTAAATCTCTATTTCCTCCAAATCAAACCGTTTAAATGTATCTCGTGTGTATCTCAGGATAGCATTCAATTTTTCATCTTCTTCTCTTTCTTTTTGCCATTGGTATTGTTGTTGCTCACGTTGGTATTCATAATGAAATAGCTCCAGTCGCTTTTTCTGGACTTCTTCATTGTTTGAGGTAGGTGAATACGCTAAAGGCTGTGTCTTTTTACTCACACACTTTTTGACAGATATTAGCAATGATGGAGGAATTGCATCAACAAGATACCTTGCTAAGATAATGCAAAGATGGTGTAGTAGTTTTTGTATGACATATCCGATGACCATAACTAATGGAATCAAACTCATTCGTATTCCAAGCATATTGCATACTTGAAACGCTATCATTGAAGCTAATAGCACCATAGTAACCTCGATTATCAGAGAGTGAAGTATATCTTGTTTTTGCTTCATACCTATTATTGTTTATTTTCCCTATGCAAAGGTACAATAGATTTTCATAAAAAACGATAGACAAATCGTAGGTGTATTTTTGCAATCACATAGTAATCAGTGATTTTTGAAAGCAAAACCATAACAAGAGAAAATATCCAAGACTATTTGAAAACAAGAGAAAACAGAAATCACACAAAATAGCATAGTTAAACTAAGTTAAAGTTTTCCTGTGGCGGTTTTTCTGCTTTTTCTAAGGCTTAAATATGTAGTAACTGGAGCAAAGTAATCATATCTGTACCAAGCAATATATAATGTATTGATATTCAGTAATGATTATCTTTGAGGAAGTCAAATGATTCCGATAAGGAACTAATTTATAATAAATTAATAAGACAAAAGCGTGCAGCTCAATAAGCTGCACGCTTTTGTACTTTTGTATTTGGGGGATTCATGGTTGTTATCTTACAAAGAACCAAATCTGCTAAAAGAACGGCTGTTTCTGATTCATTTTTTTGTGCATCTTTGGGCTTCCATGCTACAACGAACCGTACAGATGCGGATTTCACCTTATAACCTCTTTCTTCCCACTCTGATAATGTGTCTTGCATTTTTAATGATAACCTTGCTACAGGTTTATTAGTTGATGAACTATACAAAAAGAAATCATTATAATTCAAAGAATCCCCACCTCTTAATGCTAAAACTTCCTGCTTACGTTCTTTGAAGAATCCTAGATAGACATCTTTATGTGAGAGCTGTAGTACGATTTCTTCGGGCATGTCATACTGTCGTTGGTCGACAAAATATCGATCTGTACTTAAACGATTAAAGCAGTCACCGTTCGTATGTATAAACAGCCGGTTTTTCGCACGAGTTATTCCTACATAGTATTTGCGCATCAGATAGGCATCTTTTGAATAATTATCAGATACTAGTATATACACGTCGTCAAACTCTCTACCCTTGGCTTTATGAATGGTTGATACCACTACTTCTGCTCCTGAAACATCACAAAAGTCTTCCACCGATGATTCAAATACAAACTCTTTGAAGTCACAGAGGTATTTTGCTTTGTTGGTTTGTTCAAACTGCTCTACACAACGCTTTACATACGTCAGACTTAGACTACCATCATAAGCAGAAAAGGTTGCATGTTTGGCTTCCTCCCATAATTCTTCTGGAATTAGAGGGGTTTTTGCTCGTTTGTCTATATACCGCAAGAGATACCTTATTTCGGCCATATTCCAGAAGCGCAAACCGTCCATTGACTGTATTAATTTGCTATTTATGCCATGTTTCCGCAAAAGAGCCATCAGGATAACAGCCTCTTCGTTTGTTTGGGTGAGTACACACGAAGTGCCTTTGTCTTTATGTTGAAGTAATTTTTCAACGAGTGGCTGATACATATACTTTGATTGATGGCGTGTTACTTCGACCCAACCCTCTTCTTTTCTCATGGAGATAATTGGCGTACTTTTTATTCTTTTATCAATGGTTCTCAAGAATCCGTTGGCAAAATTCACCGGATGGTGTGCACTGCGGTAATTTTCGGTCATCTCGACAAATTTACTTCCGTTTTCTTGTGTTAGTCGGTACATATAGTCGGAATCAGATCCACGGAATTCATAGATGTTTTGGTCATCATCTCCCACTGCTATCACACGCATTTCTTCGTTGTTGGCCATCAAGGCCCTTAACAGTGCATATTCTTCGACTCCCATATCCTGAGCTTCGTCTATGACCAGTACCGTCTTGCCTATTTTGTTTGGCTCTACTTCTCCTTGACAGATCATTTCGGCTGCTTTTGCAACGACACTTTTTGCATCTTCAAGATTTCCTATCCGCCCCAAAAGGTCGAAACAATAGGAGTGGAATGTCTTTATTTCAATAAAATGGGCTGCATTGCCTATCAACTCCATGAGTCTCTGTTTGAATTCAGTAGCCGCTGCCCTTGAAAACGTCAACATCAGAAGTTGCTCGTGTTTTACGTCTTCAAGTAGCAGAAGTGAGGCAAGTTTGTGAACCAATACTCGTGTTTTCCCGCTGCCTGGTCCGGCTGCAACCACAATGCAACGTGAATCCTTATCGGAAATAATCTCCATTTGACGTTTGGATAGCTGCCCGAACAACTGCTTGTATTTTTGTGGCGTCAAGTTACGTTGTATTTCGCTTACTCTGTCCCCTTTGAAGTATTTTGTAACAAACTTCCTGTAATCCATTTGGAAATAGTCTTGAACATATCGCAGGGCTGTATTGTAATCCCTAACCATCAGATTAGCATATTCGCCCACAATATGTACTTGCTGAATCTTCTGTTTGTAGAATTCGTTGAGCATCCGGTAATCATCCTGCTTGTATCTTGATTTGTTGTCCTTTATTCTTTGGATATTCATGGCGTTATAAAGAACCAGGAAACCGCCTTCAAGTTTTAGCGCACCAATTTTTGATAAGTACAGAAGTGCTTCTTCCACGTCTTCCAATTGAATGTCATCAAGTCCGCCGAAAAGGGATTGGGGGCTTGATTTTATTTGATTCAGAAGTTCTACTACAGAAAATTGGATAGCCTTATTGGGTGAATTTCCCGTTTCCGTATCTGAGGCGATCCTGTATAGCCATTCTATGGCGAAACGACTAATTTCCAATCGTTTTTCAAAACGCTTGATGGTTGATTCCAAGTCTGCCTGACGACTTATTTCTATATTACGAACCGCATCCTCTTTTTTGCGGGTATAGCCCTTGACAGTGAGGAAATAGAGTAGTGTCCGAATATCTTTTTCTTTGGATGTATTGATCCCGTTGTTTACTGCATTGTCATTCAGTTGCTTGCATGATATTCGCAAAGATTCGTCAGGAATATGGTTGAGGATATATTGTTCAAGTTTTGCAAAACGTTCGAGGAGTGTTTGCGACTTTCGTTCCGAGTCACCTGCATCCAGTAAATAAGCAGATATATCTTTGCTGTCTGCCAATATGCCTTCTTGTCGCATTCGTTCCACTACGGATATAACTTCTCTTTTGCTTATTCCCAAAATGTCTGCCAGATAATCAATCCGCGACTCTGCTTCTGAATCTTGGGCTTTGGCAATGTGTTTTTGGGATATCAATGATTTGATGATTCGGACTGCCTTTTCTATTTCGTCGCGGTCGAAGAGCAATGACATTGATATGCGCTTTCTTGCTTCATCCATATTCTTTACCGTGATGCCTGTGGCATATACGTGAGGCACATTATTTCCTCTTATCAAGTATCCACTTTGTTCCAAAGCTGCTAATGCTGTTCGTACACGGGTTTCAATATCAGATACCGAATCGTCCCATCCTGCCTGCCGGGCAATTTCCAATGCAGAACAGCTGACTTTCATACGTTGTCTGGTAAGGTCTTTTATGGCTTTCCATACCTGTTGTATTTCACTGATGCTTAGTTTTGTTTGGTTCAATAGTATAAAATGCTTGTCCAAATCATTGTCACTATAAAGCACATAACAACGCGCGCTGAGGCTGGGATCACGACCGGCTCTACCTGCTTCTTGAACGTAGTTCTCCAGCGAATCGGAAATGTCATAATGTACCACAAGACCGACATCTTTTTTGTCGACTCCCATACCAAATGCAGACGTAGCCACGATGATGTGTACTTGGTCATTCATGAATGCATCTTGGTTGGCAATTTTTTCATCTGATTCCATTTTACCATTGAAAGGTAGTGCCTTATAACCGTCACGAGTCAATTTGGTTGCCAGTTCTTCAGTCCGTTTGGTACGTGATACGTAAATGATTGTCGGACAATTGGATTCAGCCACAAGTTCTCTTAGCTTTAAATATTTATCATTGTCACTATCGGCATGTATGACGGAATAACGCAGATTTGTTCTTGAGGCTGTTGATGCGAATAATTCTAAGTCTAAATTCAATGTTTGTTTGAAATAGTCGCAGATGTCTTGTACTACTTTTTGTTTTGCCGTAGCCGTAAAGCAGGATACGGGTATTGGATTCTTGCATTTTTTCTTTTGCTGGTATTCTCGGATGAATTTACCTATGTAGAGATAGTCAACCCTGAAATCCTGCCCCCATGAAGAAAAGCAATGCGCTTCGTCTATCACAAATCTTACAACGTGGCGTGCTATCAATATTTTCTCGATAGTTTTTGAACGAAGCATTTCGGGAGATATATACAAAAGTGAGGCTTCTCCGTCTTGTACTCTTTGTATGGACAGTGCTCTTGTGATGGGGTCTAACATTCCATTTATGGTCACGGCATCCGTGATGCCTCTGTCGGCAAGGTTGTCTACTTGGTCTTTCATTAGTGACTGTAAGGGGGAGATAACAACCGTAAGCCCGTGTACAGAACGTCCTGCCATGAGTGCTGGTAACTGGAAGGTAAGTGATTTGCCTCCACCAGTAGGAAATATCGCCAACAACGATTTGCCTTTTACCGCAGCTTGAGCTGCTTGTTCTTGCAGTGGCTCGCCTTCGTATGTTCGAAAGCGTTCATATCCGAAAAATACTTTTAAGTTATGAAGCACGTCCAGTTGCGTATTGCAGTAGTCACAGCCTTCCCGGCAACTGGTGTGGCGCAGGAGTTTTACAATAAATTCCACTTCCGGATAATTGTAAAGTACCCATCCGGGAGTGATGGAACGATAATCAGTAGTATCAATTAGAGCCAATGCGTATGCCAATCCGCATGGATATTGTTCGATGAGCATGTCAAGGTCAGCATGTTGGCAAATCTTTCCTGCATACAGTTTTTTTATAAGTTTAGGTATTCCTTCATTGATATACTCCGCATTCATTATGCGGAGAAATCCCTCAAACTCTTTTTTGCCCTTTAGTAGCGATGCGAATAGTATGCGCTTTTCTTTCGGCAATGAATTCCAGCATGCTATTTCGTCCAGTAACAAGTCGTTTGCTTTCTTGCAATCGTTCACCGGATTGTTCATCTGTTCACTAATCAGTTTGTCATCTTTCACAAGCCTATGGTAAGGGCGTTCCGGGAACAATAAAGGCGAGACATAAAGTGTATCAACTAAAATCCAGCGGCATGTTTTATCCGTGAACAGATATTTGGCATCATGATGAATGATATTGTGACCGCAGATGTAGTCTATATCACAAAGAAAACTAAACAATTCATCTTTGGAAGTTTTATGGAATGTCGTGCCATCATGTAGGAGTGCCCCTATATCATGGATTTTATGATCTTTCAAGCCAACTTCAACATCTACTATGGCATAGTTTGGGGCACTAAATGGTACAGATGTAATTTTATTACCGATGGCATTGTTTCTGTCCTCAGTTTTCTTGATTCCTATAAGTTTGCTCCATATTGACATATATTCAATATAATAAATTGTTTTATAATTTGAATTTATTATGTATCTACATGGTTTTCTTATTATTGTTCGAGTACAATAACTCAATATCACATACAAAGGTAAGGATAAAACCGAAGAATCTGTTAAAATAACCGCTTTCTTTTGATTTTTATGCGTTTACATCCCGTTGTTTATGAATATCATATTTTTGTGGGCAAGAACTGTTGTTGCCTGTGAATGCTTATTTTCGGATTTGCGTTATATTTGCAACACATGTACGCAAGTCGCTAATAGATATATCATGTTGATTTTGAAGAGGTGAAATAAAATTGCTGAATGACTATTATTCTATATCGGAAAGTTCAAAAAAAAGTCCGTACGTCTTTTTTTTAGGGCGATTTGTCGAATAAATTTTCTGGTAATGAAAATGTAGTTTATCTTTGGTATAACAAAATAACATGTAATGGGTATGAGAACAATTTATCTTCTATTATTTCCCTTGTTTTTGTTTTTTATAGTATCCTGTACTGAAGATGAAGTAGATCCTAACTTCTCGATAGAGAATGTCGGAGATGTCGTGATGGGTTCGGCTAAAGGTTCGCAGGTAACAATCAGTTTTACGAGTACCCGTGAATGGAAGGCGAGTACAGTTGCGGATTGGTTTACAATCGCTCCGGTTTCGGGAGAAGCGGGTACGTGCAATATTACGCTTACTGCTATCAGTGAGAATATAACAGGAAATGTACGTACAGCAACACTTACATTAACTTCTGGGACATTGACGCAAGACATTACCATAGAGCAGGAATCGGCAGAATTTGTGAATCTTGAGCAGAATATATATAATGTATCTGTTGAAGGTGGGGAATTGGATATTAGATTCTCTACGAATATAGCTGAAGATGAATTGTTGATTTATGGTTCTTTGGGTACTGGCACTTGGCTGACACAGGAGACAAAAACTCGTGCATCCTCTTCCTACATGCTTAACCTGACTGTATTGCCTAATACTGATGGTGTTTCCCGTACTGCCTATATCTACTTTGTGAAAGTAACTGATATGGAATCAATCGTAGTAGAGATGGTTACTATCATACAAAGGGGGGAAGTGGCTAGTGAATCTACTGATTATTCGTCAGATAAAAAAGTACGTGTTCTGCAAACAGCAAAGTTGGGAAAAGGGCTTCCTATTGTGCTTATGGGCGATGGATTTATAGATACTGAAATTAACGATGGAACTTATGATGCGGTTATGGACAAAGCTTTTGAGAATCTTTTTACGGAAGAACCCATTAAGTCACTTCGAGATTATTTTAATGTATATGCAGTAACTGCGGTTTCGAAACACAATATTTTTGGTACAGGATATGAAACAGCGCTTGGTTGTGAACTGGCGGGTGGAAACAGTACGGGGATTTCCGGTGAAGATAATGCTGTACAACGTTATGTACAATGCGTGGATAATATAGATATGAGTGAAACATTGGCTGTTGTAATTCTAAATTCTCCTGCGTATGCAGGAACTACTTATTTTGGTTATACTAATCAGACGAAAGTGGTTGAGTTTGCTATTGCTTATTGCCCGGTGATATACGATTTGCAAAGTGAAAGTTTCAGGCAGGTACTTGTACACGAGGCTGTTGGACATGGTTTTGCCAAATTAGAAGATGAG
This sequence comes from Bacteroides sp. AF32-8BH, assembly GCF_003435205.1. NCBI lineage: Bacteria > Pseudomonadati > Bacteroidota > Bacteroidia > Bacteroidales > Bacteroidaceae > Bacteroides > Bacteroides sp. AF32-8BH. Next base: position 41,853 of record NZ_QVLZ01000030.1, read on the forward strand.
TATGCTTATCAGGAAAATGGGACTATTTCTTCTAAAGAAATAAAAAATGTACAGTATCTGCAGACATTAGGATGGGCGCAGAATGTTGATTTTACATCCGATCCATCTCAGGTACTTTGGTCTGCTTTCTTGAATGATAATCGGTATGTGTCAGAAAAACTGGGAGTATTTGAAGGGGCATGTACTTATATAAAAGGGGCGTATCGTCCTTCAGAAGAGAGTATGATGAATAGTAATACCGAGGGGTTTAATGCTCCTTCCCGTAAAGCGATATATGATAAAATAATGGAAAGAAGTTTGGGTAAACAAATGTCTTATGAGGAGTTTGCCGTATTTGATTTGCAGAATAAATCACAAACGCGCAGTGCTAAACCAACTATAGGACCAAGTAAGCCATTCACGCGTCCTCACTTTGTAAATAGAATGTTAGATAAGTAAAGCAGATGAGGCTGAACTTCAAGTTTAGTTTTGAGTTCAGCCTCATCTGGACTTTATATGTAACGTATTTATTTTGAATCAGAACTTTATTGCAGTATACAGCCTGTACAAAAACATTAAAGCTGTTGTATTGGGTGTACTTTACTTTTGTATTCCATTCTGGCTTAGATACAAATTACGTTAAGTACAGTATTTCTCTAATCTTTTCCCGGTTGCCTACAATCCAGACGAGATCTCCTAATTGGAAAGTTGTGTCTTTATCCAAGGTAATCAGTTCGTCATTTCGTTCAATAGCTACAACAATGCTATCATGCTTCTCTCCTAAATGAGACTGAGCGATGGTCTGATTTAAAAAGCGGAATTCTTCGTCTACCGTGAAAGAGTGGAGAGTTATCTTTTTATCCACTGCATCCATATCTGATGTATTTTTTACATCTTCTATTCTATTTCTGAATTCCTGCAATTGCGTATCTGTACCAACTACTGTCAATTTATCCTGCGGATAGATGTGTTCAGAGCTTTTCGGTATATATATGTTCAGATCGCCACGAGTGATCGCGACGACATTTACTCCAAAATTTTGCCTGAATGAAAGTTCTCCTAAAGACTTGCCGATGTAATCGGAATAAGGCGATACGAGGATAGATGTCAAGTCAAGGTCTTTATCATTGAATTCGCTATTGAAACTTGTTTTTAGCGGGTGCCGTTTTTTAGCTACCTCTTCCCGTCGGTTAAGATTGGCAAGGAATCTTGTTTCCAATCGTGAATATTGCGTGAGGTCTTCCCTAAGAATAAGAATCAATGCTACTACGGCTATGGCAATAATCACACTTATTCCCCAGTTTAGTTTAAAGTAGCTGATGACTACACTAGTGATAAAGAAAAGAGCAACAGATACACGTCCCAGAACCAGGGAAACCAGGCGTCCGTGATTGTAATTCTCGTCTCTCCATAGCTTCAGGAATAATTCCGAAGAGTTGTATTTGTTGGAGATGAGCGCCCATAAAAAAGGAGTCATAAGCAGAAGAGTACCCAGACACATCACCAGTTTGATCCATATAGTGATAGGAGTAAACATTTCGCTGATGACGGGATAAATGATTTGTATCGACAGCAGCCAAATAGCAGTGAGCAGTACGCTATAGATGACAACTCTCCCAATCATGTTTTTTAGTAATTTCTTCCAGTCACTATCGTGGTTCATGGTCTTCTTGCCGGAAGCATAACGATCTAATGTCTCCTGTACTTTAGTAGGCAATATTTTGTAAAGCCATTCGGCAAAAGGATTGGCTAAACGGATAAAGTAAGGAGTCGTGAAAGTGGTAATAACAGATACAGCCACAATGATAGGTGAAATAAACGGATCAAGCACTTTGAGCGAAACACCCAGTCCGGCAATAATGAAAGCAAACTCTCCGATTTGTGCCAGGCTGAATCCGGATTTGATGGAAGTGTTCAGTGGTTCTCCGGATAAGAGTACGCCAAACGAAGAGAAAATGGCTTTGCCGATAATGGTAACCAGTGTAATGATGATGACAGGCCAGGCGTATTCTACCAATACAGTCGGATTCACCAGCATACCGACCGAAACGAAAAAGATAGCTCCGAAGAGATCTTTTACCGGTTGTATGATATGTTCGATATGTTCGGCCTCGATGGTTTCGGCAAGGATAGATCCCATGATAAATGCTCCTAGCGCTGTTGAAAAACCTGTGTAAGTAGCCAATACCACCATTCCCAGACAAAGACCGAGAGAGACAATCAGAAGAGTTTCGTTATTCATCAACTTCTTTGCTTTTTTGAGAAAGGCCGGAATAACGAAGATACCTATGAGAAACCACAGGATTAAAAAGAAAACGACCTTGAGCACACTTATCAGCAAATCTTCACCCACAAAGTCTTGACTCACTGCCATTGTGGAAAGAAGCACCATCATTAAGATAGCAATCAGGTCTTCCACTACCAGAGTACCGAATACGATACCGGTAAAACGTTGGTTACGCAATTCCAGATCATTGAAGGCTTTGATAATGATTGTAGTGGACGACATAGACAACATTCCCCCCAGGAAAATGGAATTCATTGTGCCCCATCCTAATAATTGTCCCACCAAATATCCAATGAGCAACATACTGATTACTTCGGTGATAGCCGTTATAAAAGCTGTGGAACCTACATTCATGAGCTTCTTAAAACTAAACTCCAGTCCGAGTGCAAAGAGCAGGAATATAACACCTATTTCTGCCCATATATTGATATTCTCAATATCTCCTACTGTAGGGAAAATATTAATATAAGGACCTGCCAGCAATCCGGCAATAATGTAACCTAAGACTAAAGGCTGTTTTAGCCATTTGAACAACAAGGTTATGATACTGGCCGATATTAATATCAGCGCAAGGTCGGCAATCAAAGTTGGCAAGTGTGACATTAGATGTGGGTTTATTTATTATAACATTCCTGATAGATAATATGTTTCCATCTATAAAAAGATGGAAACAATATAATAAATAGCTGCAGCTAAGAGTCCACTGACTGGAATTGTAAGAATCCAGGCAGTCATGAGGCTTTTGGTTACTCCCCAACGAACGGCAGAGAGGCGTTTAGTTGCACCTACTCCAATAATCGCTCCTGTGATAGTATGTGTAGTACTAACGGGGATTTTCAACATTTCCGTAATGTAGAGAGTGAAAGCACCTGCTGTTTCGGCAATCACTCCTTCCAATGGGGTTACTTTGGTAATTTTTGTTCCCATTGTTTTCACTATTTTCCAGCCACCGGACATCGTACCGAGTGAAATTGCTGTGAAGCACGAAAAAGCAACCCAGTCGGGAAGGTCATTGATGCTGTTGATACCCATGCCCAATCCCATTGAATGGCCGGCTATCATGGCAGCGGCAATAATACCCATTACTTTCTGTGAATCGTTCAAGCCATGTCCGACGCTGAAGAGGGCGGAGGATACGAGTTGCAACCTCTTGAACCATTGCTCGGCTGTGTGGGGATGTGCGCGTCGGCAGATGTAGAGGACAAACAGAGTGAAACCGAAAGCAATGACCATTCCGATAAAAGGAGCCAGAAAGATAAAGGCTGCAATTTTAAGAATGATGTTAAGCTGAATTGCTTCAAATCCGTTTGCCATAATGGCAGCTCCTGCAAAACCTCCAATAAGGGTGTGTGAGGAAGAAGACGGAATCCCTTTCCACCAGGTAACCAGGTTCCAGGTGATAGCCGCTATAACTCCTGCTAATATAATGGGCAGGGTGATATATTGCTCTACCACAGTCTTGGATACTGTATTGGCGATACCGAATCCACCTATTATATATTTGGCAATGAAAAAGGCTACGAAATTGAAGAAAGCAGCCCATATTACAGCTTGAAAGGGAGTAAGCACCCTGGTAGATACGATGGTAGCTATTGAGTTTGCTGCATCGTGAAAGCCGTTGATATAATCGAATATCAGAGCCAGAATGATGATAGTCACTAATAATTCCATGTGTTCCGGCTTGCTTTATGCGTACTTTACAATCAGATTTTTGAGAATCTTGCCTACATGCTCTGCGGCATCGGTCGTTTTTTCCAGTTCATGCATGATCTCCTTTATTTTGATAAGTTCAATGCAATCCTTTTCCTCTTCGAAAAGTTTGGTGATAAAGAATTCATATACATCATCCGCCTGGTTCTCGATTTCATGCAGTTTGGAACAGTATTCACGGAGAAGAGTCGGTTTCTTACGGAATGTTTCGAGTTCGTCCATGGCTTTGCATATATAGATCGCTTCCTCCTGAATCAAACGGCTCAACTCTTTGCCATTCTCTGAAATAGGACGGGGATTGTAAATAGAGATTCGTTTGGCACAACTGTTTATTCCGTCAATGACGTCATCCATGCAGGAAGCTAAGTCATGAATATCTTCGCGGTCGAAAGGAGTGATAAAGGTAGTACCTAATTCATCAAAAATCAGGTGTGTCAGTCTGTCGCCTTCCCGTTCTAGGTCTTTGATTTTTTTGTAGTAGTCCGAACGTTCTGTAGGTGAGTCATGTTGCAAGCTTTCTATTAAAACAACTGATGCTTCGCAGAGCACTTCTGATAGCTGTTTCAGTAAAGGGAAAAATTTGGGCTCCTTTGGAGTAAACTGGCTAAAAAAAGAATTTTTCATAAGTGTAAAAACTTTAAATTGTTTTTTCTTCTCTATTTATATTAGTAACAAATGAATACAGATTATAGTTTGCTGTTTTTAAGATTTTAGTTTGGCACGTACTACCTCTATAATGGCAGGCAATACAGAGATAAATATGATGGCTACAATCAGTAACTTCAGGTTTTCCTGCACAAACGGAAGGTCGCCGAAGAAATAACCAGCATAACAGAATACGGCAACCCAGAGCGCACCACCAACTAAATTATACATCATAAAATAGTAGTAATTCATCTTTCCCATTCCTGCTACGAAAGGTGCAAATGTGCGTACTATCGGGACAAATCTGGCTAGAATAATTGTTTTCCCACCATACTTTTTATAGAACTCGTGTGTTTTCTCCAGATAACTTTGTTTGAATATCCTGGAGTTGGGGTTATTAAACAGCTTTCGGCCGAAGAAATGTCCTATCATGTAATTGCAGGAATCGCCTAATACGGCAGCAGCGAATAAGATAATGACAAGTATATGCACGCTGATGGGCATATCGGGTAATGCTGAAATGGCTCCTGCAACGAAGAGTAAAGAATCACCGGGAAGAAAAGGAGTGACCACTAATCCGGTTTCACAGAAGATGATAAAAAACAAGATGGCGTATGTCCAGGCATGATAATCACGCACAATCATCACCATATATTGATCGATATGAAGTATAAAATCCAATAAAAAGTCCATTTTATATACTTTGGTTATTATTGTAATGAAAGAATGTTATAGGCTTCCAGACCATAGTGAATTCTTTTTTCACTCAAATGGTGGAGGCAAACAGAAAGTGGGGCATAAAAGACTTGAATTGTCCTATGCCGAAAAAAGATATAAAATGGCTAAATGAGTATGTGTCCTAATGAATAGATATGATATCTATCGGAATATTTAAAAAGATTGGTATAATATGAAAAACCTGTCCATTGATTTTTAGGAAGTTGAATCTTTAGCGAGCTTAGTATGCGGATAGTGACAGAAGGAATATTGAATCTTAGTATTTTTAAGGGAGAGAGGTGGCGGAAGGAAAATGGATTTAAAACGCCGTTATCGTTATTGTAATTTTGCTTTCCGGCGTATTCTTTTGTCTTGACTAGTTTCTGTTCTTGATCCAGTTGTATAATGCTAGCTTTAGAGGTATATGAATAGGAATAGGTTTGTATGCCGTTACTACCGGCTTCTAACCGGTATGCCTCTTGTGCTTCGTTGGAAATCAGATGGAATCCCCAACACAGAAATACGCCTAATAGTATACAAAATATGTACTTCATCATAACGACCGCAAAGGTAGAAACTATTTTTATATGAAATACATATTCACAAGCATAATTAACAATTATATCAGTGATTACCGGGAATTATTCTTTGAAGTTGCTTATCGTAAATTTCATCGGAGTATATGTTATCCCATTGGTACATTGTTTCTTATTAATTCCCGGATATAACATTGGAATATGATTTCTTTTTCTTTTTTTTGTAAAAGCTGTAGGGTATTTCCAGTCTGAGCGCTCTTATAAATAGAAACGTAATTTATTTACCTTTAAAAAGCATCAGTATGAAGAATGTAGAAAAACACTTGGTTGGATGGCTGTCAGTTTGTTTGCTGCTTTGTAGCTTTCCTGTGTGGGCGCAAGGAGATGCCGGAGATTATCTAACAATCGTTGGCATGGTGAAAGACAAGCAAAATAAAAAAGCTCTGGAGAACGTAAATGTATCTGTACATGGCAGTAATATCGGCACTGTGACGAATGCGGAAGGAGAATTTGCTTTGAAAATCAAAAAAACAGAAGCGCTGCGCGAACTGGAGATTTCACATATAGGTTATGTAAATAATCATATCTCTCTGGAGAAAGAAACACCCTCTAAGTTGACGGTTTGGCTGACACCTCATGCCAACCTGCTGAATGAAGTGGTGGTGTTTGCTGAAAATCCACGTATGATTGTAGAGAAGGCAATCAGTAAGATTCCTCTAAATTATAGTGATAAGCGTGATATGCTGACGGGATTTTATCGGGAGACTGTACAGAAAGGGCGTCGGTATATCGGTATATCGGAGGCTGTGATCGATGTGTCCAAAACAGCCTACACTAATAGAAATACTAATTATGACAAAGTAAGGGTGGTGAAGGGACGTCGCCTGCTTAGCCAGAAAGCGAGTGATACATTAGCTGTCAAGGTTGTTGGCGGCCCTAACTTGAGCATCACTTTGGATGTTGTGAAGAACAAGGGAGCATTACTCGATATGGAAGAATTGAATAATTATGAGTTCTGGATGGCGGAATCCATGCTTATAGATAACCGTATGCAGTATGTTATTAATTTCCGCCCGAAGGTAATCCTTATGTATGCTCTCTTGTATGGCAAATTATATATCGATCGTGAATGCTTGTCATTTACCCGTATAGAGATGAGTCTGGACATGCAGGATAAATCGAAGGCAACCACTGCCATTCTATATAAAAAGCCTCTCGGTTTAAGATTCAAGCCGCAAGAGCTGTCCTACCTGGTCACTTATAAAGATGTGGATGGAAAAACTTATCTGAATTACATTAGCAACACAATCCGTTTCAAATGTGACTGGAAGAAGAAACTGTTTTCCACAAACTATACAGTAGCTTCCGAAATGGTCGTGACCGACAAGAGAGAAGGAATGTTGGAGACTATTCCCAACAAAGAAGCCTTCAGCTTGAATCAAATATTCTATGATAAAGTAGACGAATATTGGAGTCCGGACTTTTGGGGAAACTACAATATCATCGAACCTACGGAATCTTTGGAGCACGCAGTGGATAAATTAAAAAAGCAATCGAATTGAAACAGGGATAGTTTTCTTATATTTGAGGTCAATCATAAAGAAAAGCAAGTATGCTGGATGAACTGCTCATACTAAAAAAGATAAAGGGAGGTGACATAAAAGCGTTTGAGGAACTCTTTCGCCGTTACTATTTTCCTCTTTGCTGTTATGCGGCAGGCATTACCGGGCAAATGGAAGTGGCTGAAGAGATTGTGGAGGAACTTTTTTATGTACTTTGGAAAGAAAGGGAGCGCTTACAGATCTTTCAGTCCGTTAAAAGTTACTTGTATAGAGCGACTCGTAATCAATCTTTGCAGTATTGCGAACACGAGGAAGTTCGGAACAGATACCGTGAAACTGTATTGACTACTTCCAACCCAGAGCAGTCAACAGATCCTCATCAACAGATGGAGTATGAGGAATTGGAGAGATTCATAAATGGAACCCTTGAAAAGCTGCCGGTTCGCAGACGGAGGATTTTCGAGATGCATCGTCTGGAAGGGCGGAAATATGTCGAGATAGCGACGCAGCTTTCGCTTTCTGTTAAGACAGTAGAGGCTGAAATGACAAAAGCCCTCCGGACATTACGAGAAGAAGTCGAAATTTATATTCACATGAAGTGATGAAAACAGATATTTATAAAATAAAGACAGATCAGGCGTGGAATCGATTGTATAATCGCTTGGACAATGACCGTTTACTTGCGAAAGTGGATGAAGGCCACCATACACGCAAATATTCACAATGGATCAGGTACGGAGCAGTTGCCGCCGTTTTGATAGGCGTCATTTGGGGAACTTTGTATTGGGTGACCGGTTCTGATAAAGAACTGGCACAGCATCTTCTTACACAGGAAAATCAAGGTGTTTCCACTTTGGCAACGACTCTCGAAGACGGTTCTGTCGTACTCTTGGCAAAAGAAACTTCCCTGTTATATCCGAAACATTTTATTGCTGATAAACGGGAAGTGAGTCTACAGGGAAATGCGTTCTTTGACGTAGCAAAGAAGCAGGGACAACCCTTTTGGATTGACACGGAGCAAGCTAAGATTGAAGTGCTAGGTACTGCTTTTAGTGTGCAAAGTGATGAAAATGCTCCGTTCCGTTTATCCGTACAAAGAGGGATAGTGAAGGTTACTCTAAAAAAAGGAAATCAGGAGTGTTATGTAAAAGCGGGGGAAATGGTAGTAGTGCGATCACAACGATTAGTCGTTTTGGATACAGATAAGGAGAATGAAGAGTGGGGGAGCTTCTTTAAGCATATACGATTTAAAGATGAATCGTTAGCGAACATTCTGAAAGTCATGAATTTGAATTCGGATAGTTTGCAAATACAAGTTGTCTCACCGGCATTGGAGGAACGTCGGCTGACTGTCGAATTCTCTGACGAATCTTCTGAAGTTATAGCTAATCTGATAGCTAATGCGCTCGGTCTGCAATGTATCCGGCAAGGAGATATTCTTTTATTATCGGAATAGAACTCATTAAAGTTGGGAAAAATGAAACAGTCTTATCATTATCTGTCCGTTCTGCTGATACTCTTCTTCTTTGTCGATATGATGAGAGCGGATGGAAGTGATGTGCTGGAACGTATAGTCAGACTTCCCAAGATAAAAGGTACTGTTTATTCATTGTTGAGTGATGTCTCTCAACAGTCGGGATATATGTTTATTTATGATAGTAAAGTCATTGATATAGATGCAGTAGTGAAGATAAAGGGAGGCGAACGTTCCATTCGTCAGGCAGTGTATGACATCGTAGGAAATACCAGTCTGGAGTTTCAAGTGATGGGCACTCACATCCTGATTACTCTCCCTTCGGAGAAAAAGGTACGTGTGCAACAAGATTTTGTTCCGGAACAGATAACAAACTTTGTCATTATCGGTACTTTGCTGGATAAGGAGACAGGAATACCTATCTCTTCTGCTACTGTTGGAGTGCGAGGAACATCTATTGGCAGTATAACGAATCAGAATGGAGATTTTAAACTGTCTTTACCCGATTCTTTGAAAAATGATTCGATTACTTTTTCTCATATAGGTTATCTTTCACAGGACATAGAGTTTGCTTTGCTGATTGGACGGCACAATATACTTAGTCTCGAACCTAAAATTGTCCCTTTGCAGGAAGTGGTGATTCGTCGAAGTGATCCAAAGAAACTTTTGCGTGAAATGATTGAGCGGCGGAATAAGAATTATTCGCATACTCCGGTATATCTGACTACTTTTTATCGTGAAGGAGTTCAGTTGAAAAACAAATTTCAAAACTTGTCGGAAGCTGTGTTTAAGGTTTATAAGACATCCTTATATTCTTCTGTACCGGATCAGGTGAAGCTGTTGAAGATGAGTCGGCTAAGTAATGTAGAAGCAAAAGACAGCTTGCTTGTAAAAGTAAAATCCGGAATTCAGGCTTGTATCCAGATGGATATCATCAAAGATATGCCCGAGTTCCTGACTCCTAGTGTAGAGAAGGGTATTTATGACTATACTTCAGAAGGAGTAACATTTTTAGAGGACCGATTTGTAAATGTGGTGCATTTTGAGCAGAAAAAGGGAATCAGCGAACCTCTTTTTTGTGGAGAGCTATTTCTTGATTCCGAGACAAGTGCTCTATTGCAAGCCCGTCTGGAAGTTCATCCTGTATATGTGAAGAATGCGGCAGGTATGTTTGTCGAAAGGCGTACGCGTAACGTGCGAATGATTCCTCAAAAGGTGGTATATACAATTTCTTATAAACCGTGGCAAGGGACTTATTACATACACCATATCCGTGGAGATCTTCATTTCAAAGTGAAACGGGTAAAAATGCTGTTCGGCAGCCGGGATCTTCATATCTGGTTTGAGATGATTACTTGCAAGGTGGATACCGAGCAAGTGGTCGTATTTCCCCGTACAGACAGATTGCCCACCCGTACCATCTTCTCTGACACCTATTTCAAATATGATGAGAACTTCTGGAGGGACTTCAACGTGATCCCATTGGAAGAGGAAATCAGTAAACTGATAGAAAAGATCTCTTTGAAGATAGAAGAAATAGGTGATTGATTTGTTTTGTTATTCAATGAGATTGCTGTACCTTTGCATCCGGTTTAAAAGATTGTATGTTATGGAATTACCAAAAGATCCGATGATGTTGTTCAGCGTCATCAATATGAAGTTACGTGATTGTTATTCTTCACTTGACGAACTTTGTGAAGATATGAATGTGGACAAGGATGAATTAGTGAATCAGTTGAAAGCCGTGGGCTTTGAATATAGTGTGGAACACAATAAGTTCTGGTAATCATTTTCTTGTTTACAACTTATAGATAAACTACTAAAAGTGCCTTCATCGCCTTTACAAAGGATATGGAGGCACTTTTTATATCTTATGTGCAGCTTCTCTCTTACTCTTTCTTGTTAATAAAAGCAAAATGCGGATTCTCGTATTTAACTTCCCCGCTCTTCTTCGTTCTAACTAATAAAGCTCAGAAAAAGAATTGATGATAAACGAGAATAAAATTCGTGAAGCTTGTGCCTCGAATCGCGAACGGGGATTCAAGATGTTGATGGACTCTTTTCAGGTACCGATATATAATTATATCCGTAGACTGGTCATATCTCATGAAGATGCGGAGGATGTGCTTCAGGAAGTCTTTATCCGGGTGTTCCGGCATATCGATCAGTTTCGCGAAGAAAGTTCACTGTCAACCTGGATTTACCGGATTGCCACGAATGAGAGTTTACGCTTGCTGAACGGTCGTAAAGATGAGGGAGTTGTTTCTGCAGAAGATGTTCAGGAAGAGTTGATGGGCAAGTTGAAGGCTTCCGATTATATTGATTATGAAAATGAGCTGGCAGTGAAGTTTCAGGAGGCCATTCTAAGTTTGCCTGAAAAGCAACGGCTTGTATTCAACTTACGTTATTACGATGAACTTGAATATGAAGAGATTGCCTGTGTACTGGATAGCAAAGTGGATACACTAAAAGTGAATTACCACTATGCGAAAGAGAAGATTAAGGAATATATATTAAACAGATAGAATGATGAAAAAGGATTTTGATTTTGACGATATTGGTAAACGGACACCTTACCGTACCCCCGATGGATTCTTCGAGGATGTGCAACGAAAGGTGATGGAACGCGCCGGAGTGAAGCAACAGCGGAAATCTCACATGAAGCTGATTATTTCTACGGTGATTACCATGGCGGCAGTATTGATCGGATTTTTGTTTGTTCCATCTTTGAGACAGGCAGATGAGGTGAAAACGTCTTCTTCGAAAGTATTAGCTAATGGTACAGAATCTGTAGATAAATGGATTAAAGAACTATCGGATGAGGAGTTGGAAGAGCTCGTCAGCTTCTCTGAAAATGATATATTTTTGAATTAAGTAACTCAATCAATTATTTTAAACGTGAAGATTATGAAGACTAAATTTATTTATGTAATTATGGCCGTCCTCCTGATGGGAAGCCAGATGACTTTGTCTGCACAGAATACGGATAACAAACAAAAAAAACAGCGTCCTACACCAGAACAAATGGTGCAGATGCAGACTAAACAAATAGTAAAAACATTGATGTTGGATGATGCAACGGCAGCTAAGTTTACTCCGGTATACGAGAAGTATCTGAAAGAATTGCGTGAATGTCGTATGATGACTCATAAGGCGAGAACAGAGAAAACTAAAGGACAAGGCACAGACGCTAAGAAAGAACGTCCGTCCATGACTGATGACGAGATTGCGACCATGTTACGGAACCAGTTTACTCAAAGCCGTAAAATGCTGGATGTTCGTGAAAAGTATTACAATGAATTCAGCAAGATACTTTCGCAGAAGCAGATTTTGAAGATTTATCAGCAGGAGAAGATGAATGCTAATAAGTTTAAGAAAGAGTTTGACCGAAGAAAAGGACAGAAACCGGGACAGGGACATCACCAGGGGCAAAGATCTCGCGCTCCACGTCCGGACCAGAAATAAATATTAGGTTTATTTTATTATAGTTTTATTTTACTAAATCAACACAATTTGAACATAGACAGCCATATTTATTCTTTTCAGTACCGTTTGATTACTTGTTATGTCTTGTTACTGATTAGTTTGACTGTTTTTGCTCAGTCCGGCAAAGAGCGTTTTTCCGGTCGTGTGATTGATACTGAAACCTATCAGCCGGTACCGTTTGCTACGGTCCGGCTTTTAGCTTTACCGGATAGTACATTGTTGGGCGGCGGCGCTACGGATGCTATCGGTAAATTTCAACTTTCCGTTTCCATTCCTAATCATGCAATTAAAGCGAAGTCTTTATTATTACAGGTGTCATATATCGGATATAAGCAGGTTTTTCATCCCATTTCCATTTCCAGCAAAAGCTCTTCTTACGAATTGGGGGATATAAATCTGACTCAGGAAAGTTATGCTTTGGATGAAGCAGTGGTAGTAGGGCAGGCTCCAATGGCGGTGACAGAGGGGGATACAACGGTATTCAACGCTTCTGCCTATCGTACTCCCGAAGGCTCAATGCTTGAAGAATTGGTAAAACAGCTTCCGGGAGGTGAAATAGATGCAGACGGTAAGTTGCTGATACATGGCAAGGAAGTAAAAAAGATTTTGGTGGACGGTAAAGAGTTTTTCTCTGATGATCCGAAAGCTGCTCTTAAAAATCTTCCTGTGGAGATGGTGGAGAAGTTAAAAGCGTATGAACGTCAATCGGATTTGGCACGTCTTACGGGAATAGATGACGGAGAGGAAGAGATGATTCTGGACTTGTCTGTGAAAAAAAATATGAAACGGGGCTGGATGGAGAATTTTATGGGAGGATATGGAAGTAAAGACCGTTATGAATTAGCCAATACCTTGAACCGTTTTCGTGAAAACTCTCAATTAACCATTATCGGGAATCTGAATAATACCAATAACCAGGGATTCTCGGAATTACAGAATGAATCTTCCAGTTCAACAGGCAATATCCGTAGCCGGATGGGACTGACTACCTCCCGCTCATTGGGGCTTAATGCGACTTATGATTGGAAGCGCGTTAAATTACGTTCAAATATTCAATATGTCGGCACCGATCGTTTGGAAGATAGCCGTACCACAGTCGACAACTTTCTCCGGGAAGATCAATCAATCAATCTTGGCACGAGTCATAGCCGGCAACAGAATCATGAACTGGTAGCCAATGCTTCTCTTGAATGGAAAATGGATTCTGTTACTACATTGATTTTCCGTCCTCAATATCGTTTCGCAGCCAATGACAGAGAGAATAATGGTTTTCAGGAAGGGTGGGGGAATGATGTGTTGCTGAATGAGAGAGAGTCCTCCGGCACTAATCATAATTCTCGGTATAATCTGGCACTGATGTTGCAGCTTAGTCGGAAATTGAGTCGTCTGGGGAGAAATGTTGCTTTGAAGGTAGACTATGGTACTAATGCTTCAGCTACGGATCGGACGAACCTTTCTACTACCCAATACTTCAAAAATAATACGAAGAAGATTCAGAATCAGAAAATAGAGGATGATGTTGACGGGTTCAATTACCGGGTGCAGTTGGTGTATGTAGAGCCATTACCGTGGCGGCATTTCCTGCAACTGCGTTACAGTTATCAGTATAGAGTGAATAATTCCGATCGCTTTGTCTATGACTGGGATAAGGAATTGGAAGAGTTTGCTCCTGATTTTGATGAAGAATCCAGTAACCGTTTTGAGAATCAATATAGTAATCATTTAGTAAATCTTGCGATACGTACCTCGCAAAAAAAGTACAATTATAATATTGGTGTTGATTTTGAACCTCAAAAGTCTGTTAGCCATTCATTGTTGAGTGATGCTCCCGAAGATCAGTTGGAAAGATCGGTCGTGAATTTTTCGCCTACTGTCAATTTCCGCTATAGGTTTTCAAAACGCACCCGTTTGCAAATTGTGTATAGGGGAAAAGGGAAACAGCCTAATATACGTGATCTCCAACCTGTGACCGACCGTATCAACCCTTTGAATATCCGTGTCGGAAACCCTTTGTTGAAGCCTTCATATATGAATACTTTTACGCTGAATTTCAATTCTTATAATACCAAACATCAGCGAAATATGGTAGCTACCGCTTTGTTTGAGAATACCATTAACAATGTAACCAATCAGGTGACTTATGATAGTGAAACCGGTGTACGAACTACATCTCCGGTCAATATGAATGGTAATTGGCGGGCTATGGGTTCTTTTTCTCTCAATACCCCTTTTAAGAATCGTAACTGGATATTTCGTACTTACTCCTATCTGCAATACCGGAATCAGAATGGCTATACAACCTTGAACAAAGAAGAACCGGTGAAAACTTCCGTACAGCATTTAACGGGACGTGAACGTCTACGGATTACTTATCGTACCCGCCAAATGGAACTTACAGGGCTTGTTGGTCTGACTTATAACAATTCTTATAATGACGTACGGGAGAAACGTACTGAAACTTTTGATTATCAGGCAGGAACTGAATTGCAGCTTTATCTTCCCTGGGGGATGGAGTTATATAATGACCTGACTTATTTCCTTCGTACCGGATATGGTTATGAGGGTTATGCCAAAGCAAATTTCATGTGGAACTGTCAGCTGTCAAAAGCCTTTTTGAAGAGGAAACAGTTACTAATCCGCTTCAAAATATATGATATTCTTCATCAGGACATTTCTATGATTCGCACGATAACCGCTACTGCCATTCGTGACACTGATTATAATGCACTGGGTTCTTACTTTATGGTGCATGCTATCTTTCGTTTGAATATGATGGGAAAATAATTAGAAATTAAATCTTCATTAGTTTGAAAACCACAGCAGGGTTTTGATTGTTGTATGTCCTACGTATAAAAACAATGTAAGGCTGGCTGAATGTTTCGACTGATAAAAATGATAAAAGATAAAGGTCGTTGGCGCATTTTTAAACTGAAGTTGATTGATGCCCGACTGTACTTTGTCAGTATCTTCGTAGGATTACTGACAGGACTTGTGGCTGTGCCTTATCATTACCTATTACAGTTTTTCTTTAATCTCCGTCACGATTTCTTTGATTCTCGTCCCAAATGGTATTGGTACATACCTCTTTTTCTTTTGATGTGGGGAATACTTGTATTCGTATCCTGGTTGGTAAAGAAAATGCCGCTTATTACCGGTGGGGGTATTCCGCAAACACGTGGAGTTATCAATGGCAGGGTTGATTATAAACATCCTTTTCTGGAATTGGTGGCAAAGTTTGTAGGTGGAATACTTGCATTAAGTACTGGATTGTCTTTGGGGCGTGAAGGTCCCTCCGTGCAAATAGGTTCGTATGTTGGATATTTGGTATCCAAATGGGGGAGGGTGCTTAGTGGTGAACGGAAACAACTATTGTCTGCCGGCGCCGGTGCCGGGTTAGCTGCTGCTTTTGCTGCCCCATTGGCTTCATCATTGTTGGTGATCGAATCTATCGAGCGGTTCGATGCACCTAAAACAGCTATTACCACTCTTTTGGCAGGAGTAGTGGCAGGTGGAGTTGCCAGTTGGATTTTCCCGATCAATCCTTATTTTCATATTGATGCTATTGTACCGGGGATGACTTTCTGGGGGCAAGTGAAATTGTTTCTTTTGCTGGCAGCAGTGGTTTCTGTCTTTGGAAAGTTCTTTTCTGTCACCACTCTTCAGGTGAAACGTATTTACCCTGCTATTAAGCATCCGGAATACGTGAAGATGCTGTATTTGCTTTTTATCGCTTTTCTGATTTCTATGGCCGAGTTTAATCTGACCGGAGGAGGGGAACAGTTCTTGTTATCGCAAGCTATGCATCCGGACACACATATTCTCTGGATTGTCGGCATGATGTTGTTGCATTTTGTTTTTAGCACTTTTTCTTTTTCTTCGGGTTTACCGGGAGGAAGTTTTATCCCGACGCTGGTGACGGGAGGACTTCTTGGACAAATAGTGGGATTAATTATGGTTCAACAGGATGTTATTGCTTATGAGAATATTAGCTATATCATGTTGATTTGTATGTCTGCATTCCTTGTTGCAGTAATCCGTACCCCTTTGACAGCTATTGTACTAATAACCGAGATTACGGGGCATTTGGAAGTCTTTTATCCTTCTATTGTTGTAGGAGGATTAACTTATTATTTTACGGAAATGCTTCAAATCAAACCGTTCAATGTTATTTTGTATGACGATATGATTCATTCGCCTGCATTTAAGGAAGAACCGCGTTACACATTGTCTGTAGAAATAATGAGCGGCTCTTATTTAGACGGGAAAATAGTAGATGAACTTCGTTTACCGGAGCGTTGTGTGATAATTAATGTTCATCGTGACCGGAAGAATTTGCCTTCTAAAGGGCAGACATTAATGCCCGGCGATCAGGTGCAAATAGAGATGGATTCGCAGGATATAGAGAAACTGTATGAACCTTTAGTCAGTATGGCGAATATTTATTAAGTGTCTGGCTCTTATCCTTTGATATATACAAAAATAGCTGAAAGAGAGATTCTTCCAGCTATTCTTGTTTCAGTATATTAAGTACTTATTTTTTCTTATACCAATCGGTGTTTGTACCATATTTAGCCCAGTCTATAAATTTAGGATAGATTTCGCTGATAGACTTCTTCTCGTTTTTATCGAAGTTCTTTAGTTCTGCAATATCATTAGCATTGGCATTTGACAAATAGAATGCAAAAGGATAAATATTCTCTTGATTCGATACATAGTAAATGCCTTCATTAGGTTTAGAACAGTCTTCATATTGTCCGAAGAGAGAAGTATCGACTTTAGAAGTTGGTTTCTTCATAGGACAATGAACTTCCAAGCGATTACCTTCTTTGCTAGGACGGTATATGAATGCATCGATTGATGTTTCCTGCTTTTTATTCGAGTTTTTATCTCCGTATTTGAATGTTACTTTATATTCGGCATTTGGGTTTGTTTTAACATTATCTGTCAATATGATTGCATTGCTTTCACGAGTAAATTTGTCAGCTCCCGAAGCTACAGTAAAGTCCTTTTCATTTTCTTTTCTAATAAAGTATTCAGTTGACTGTGCATTTCCCTCATTTGAAAGAATGAAACCTAATCCGTTAGTGAATACAGTCGATTTATTATATAAAGTTTTAAATGTAAATGACTCGCTTAAGATTTCATTGAATATATTGAATACTTTTTGATAAGTATACTGAACCAATACGTCATTCATATCGTAATCACCAGCTTTAGGCCATTCATCTTCAAATGCGTATACACCTGTCTTTTCAATAGTTGTATTTAAGTCTTCATCTACAGGAGGAACATTAGTGATTTCAGGATTGGCTTTTAATGAGAATACAACATCTGTAAAATTCTGATCATCCATGAAATCTTCAAAGGCGATAGCAATGTTACTGTTTTTATCTTTAAACATAGCTGTACGTACATCTATACCGCTATTAACTTTAGTACTAAATCCTTTTGTGGAACTGGCATAAAATCCTTCGGTTAGAGTATAACTGTTGAAACCTGTAAAATAGGTGTTCCATGCGTTGCAAGCGAGAATAAAACCAATGTAGTATCCTTTGGGGAAGTTCTTGCCTTTTGGATATTCCGGATCATCAAAATATTTTAGTTGTACAGCTGTACCTTCTTTTATACCTTGGGGAGAGGCTTGAAGGCTTCCATTATTCCAGGTCATTTGAGTATTGGGGAATACAGCATATACTTTTACGTCTTTCAGACTGGCAGGAGCTTGATCGTATCTGTAATAGTAGTAGCCTAATGAACTGTTCCAACAGGTCCATCCTCTTAATGCAGTTAGTACTACGGCTGTTTCATCTTCCTCTACATATAAGTCGGCTTGAGTACGATATTCCTCTGGACAACTTCCTAATGTATTCAACACCTTGCTTACAGTAGTACGTAATTCGTTCATTTCAGATTTACTTAAAGTGAGCTTAGGATCATTACCTTTATAAGCATAATCAATAACTCCACTGCGATCGTCGAATGAACCGAGATTAGTATTCCAACCTAGATTATTAAACCGATTTCTATCAAACCGGGTTGACTCTCTGTAGGATGCTCTGGTAGTAAGTTGTTCATCTGTGTCTGATACTTTCAAAACACCGTTAACTATTTTTCCAGGGATTGCCTGTCTGGCAAAAGGTGATGTAGAAACGATATACACATTAGATACATAAGCCGGCAATTCAACCGTTGCGGTGAATTTACCTTGTTCATCTGTCCATGCACCATCTAATGCCTGAACGTTTTCTTTTAGAATGGTGGTGTTTTCACCTTCAATCAATGGATTTCCATCATAAATGGAAAAAGGAACTCTTGATTCGGAATTGGAATAATCAATTTCTACTTGTACTTTTTGTATAGTAGAAAAATTAGAGGTGTTAATTTCTGCCCCTGGAGCTTCTTGGTATAAGTCTTTATCACTATCCACACAACTGCTTATACCCACTACAATTACCATTGTGCATGCTAACCAAAATCTTCTCATATTTAATAGTTTTTGTTTATGCGATACTTTAGTTCGTTTTGTTTTTAAAAGAAACCCGTAAGTTCTTTGAAGTTCAAAGGCTTACGGGTACAAAGATATATATAATATTCAACACAACCATAAAATAGTTGAATATTTTTTCAAAATATGTTCTATAACTTGTATTTTCTAATCTTTTATTCTATACTTCTTAACCATGCAATTTCTTCTTTCCATTTACTTTCATCCGGAGTTTCGAGTATTAACGGTATATTATCAAATCTGGAATCTTGCATTAATCTTTCAAAAAAAGCTTTGCCAATCAATCCTTTACCAATGCTGTCGTGGCGGTCAACATGGGTGCCTAATGCTTTTTTAGAATCATTCAAGTGCATACCACGGAGGTAGTTGAATCCGACTTCTTTATCAAATACATCAAATACTTTATCATATTCATTGACAATATCGTAACCAGCGGTATAGGTATGGCAGGTATCGAGACAAACACCTACCCGGTTCTTATCGTTTACCCGATCAATGATATATTTCAATTGCCAGAATTCGCTTCCTAAATTACTTCCTTGTCCGGCAGTGTTTTCAATAACGGCTGTTACACCCTTTGTTTTCTCTAAAGCGAGATTAATGCTTTCTGCGATAAGTGACAGACAATCTTCTACCGATACTTTATTGAGAGAACTACCAGGATGAAAATTTAAAAGTTTCAATCCAAGCTGTTCGCAACGTTGCATTTCATCCAGAAAAGCGGCACGGCTTTTTTGAAGTCCCTCTTCCTCCGGATGCCCCAGATTGATAAGGTAACTGTCATGTGGAAGGATATATTCCGGTTGGAAAACATATTTCTCACAATTCTCTTTGAAGAGACTGATACTTTCTTCTGTTAGAGGTTTACTTACCCATTGACGTTGATTCTTGGTGAATAACGCAAAAGCATTTGCTCCTATTTCGTGCGCATTAATGGGTGCGAACTCTACGCCACCAGAGGCGCTAACATGTGCTCCGATATATTTCATTGTTCTTTCTTAATTTATTTTACTCTGCAAATATAACGTTTTTAAAGGAGTATATGTTTGTAGAGAGAACTCTTCTTGGTTACAATTCATAGGATCATGTACTTTATACTCTGTTCTTTATCTTTTATTCTCTATAAAAAATATCCCGTTATTCAATTTATAGAAAATTGAATAACGGGACAGTTTTTTGGGGGGAGAGATTAAATCTCAAAATCCGGTAAATAGTCTGTCAGGACTTTATTAACCTGTTTCCCTTTTACCTGATCTGTTACCGTCGTTGCACCTTCCTTTTTACCGGCATCGTAGTTTAAGGAAACTTTCTCCACTTTATTACTAACGTGAATAGCGGCTTTTCCTTTTTCCGTAAGGTTGCAAGTGATAGTCCAGTCACCTACTTGAATGATATTGCCTTTGCGAACTACCTGCATATCCGGACGGTTGTCTCCATGTGTATCCATCACAGTCAGGAAACGGGCGGTTTTGCAAGGAACAGTTGTAGAAGAGAAATGCCAGTGATTAGAATATTTCACTGCTTTTCCTTGTGCATTCGTCACATTTTTCCAGTTGGTCGGAGCACAGAAGAAAGTATCTACCATTGCCTGTTCCGTTTTTGCCGAACTGAAAAGATGGGCAACAGAGATACCGCCAGCTTTATTCCTTCCGGTTACTTTCACCTCATCGGTCAGTTCCTGTATTTCCATCGGTAATTCTACAGTATGTAAAAGGTAACTCCATGTAACAGCCTCCTTTCCTTCCAGTTCATCATAAATCACGAAAACTCCGGTACTTCCCAGTTGGATGATATGACGGCGGAACATATTCAGTTTGTTCTCATCCCATCCTTTTTCAGGCGTATATTGCGTACCGGATAGTTCTCCACGTTTCAGCCATAGGGGAGAAGTCACTTTACCATAAGCATTGGAAGCATCTCCTACCATATAAGCGATTTTTTCTCCTTCATACCAACGCGGAATCCAGCCATATCCTTCCGTTCCAATCTTTTGAGTCATTCCATTTACCAAAATGCTGTTGTGTGCACGGGTGTTACGGTAAGAATACATACAATGATCGTCCGTAAAACCTGTACGATGTCCGCTGCTGTAAAAAATGGCTTTACCTCCATAGAATGTATTAAAAGCATTCTGATTGGCCAGTGCATGGGAAGTGGAACCATAAGAACTGGAGCGGAACGATAACATGGCATTCTTATCTATATCTCCCAAAGAGGTATTCATCGTACCGATTCCCGTTTCATTGAATACTTTCGCCATGGGTAGTTCGGCAAGAGTATGTCCTTCTTTGGGGAGAACTTTCTTGGTTGTACAACGATACCAGGTCAAGTCTCCAGATTTTCCGAGGAAAGTTTTTTCCATGATATCCGGTTCCTTTTGCAGAATGGTACGTACATAAGCAGCCGCCCACGGATTATTACATTCACGTGCCAAGGCATCCGCATAACCTACTCGTGTACCGTTCGGCTTCATTTTGCTTTCATGTGAATTGCCTTGTCCTGCAGATTTTGAGAATGGAGGCTGCTGGTAGATGACGTAAAATGCATTGTTGTTATACCACGGATCGGCGAAGAAATCGAATCCGCTGATACGGGAGTAGAAAGCGGGAACTTCAATCAATGTGCGAAGATTGACCTGGAAATAAGAATCACCATTGTGCCATCCTCCATCCGCGTTGAGGCCCGGCAGACGGGATACCCATTCATTGTAGCAATAATCCACCCAGGTGGAAGCCATCGGGAGTTCGCCATACGTAGCAAATGCCGCCATATTCAAGATACGGAAAGTCATTTGCCAGACATGATTATCAGCAATGCGGTTTTCCAAGTGATTGACATATTCATGATAGAACTTCTTTCCATTGTCACGAATCGTTCTTAGGAGTAGTTTTCTCTCATTCGGAGTCAACAGATTGTACCATGCATCATACGCTGAAGTGCTCATGGACAGAATAGTAGAACGATTGAAATCTCCAGCAAAGTACTTACTTTTTTTCCAGGAAAGAATTTCGGAAAGACGCTTAATGCCTTCTTTGTAGTATACCTCATCTTTCGTTAGCAGGTAAGCGCGTACCATGGCTTCGATATTTGCTTCTTCACGGTCTACAATCTTACGACTTTCCCGAATCAGGGCAGAACGATATTGAACAATATTTGTCAACTTGACAACCTGGGTTGTATCAATTTCTTCTTCCAGATGTTTCAGCGGGTGGTTCAGGCATTTATCGGCTTTTCGGATATAAGCCTGTGCCTCCGGATTGTTTTTATTCCGTTCGATGATATTATCCCAATCTTCGGCATCAAGCAAGATGCGGGGATGAGTCTTGGGCAATTTGGTTAATACTTCCTGTAGAGAAGGAGGGTTGAATGTACGTATGTGTTCGTCTATATAAAAATGATAAACAGGTGACCATTCTTCTTTTCCTTCTTTGTTAACGTAGGCATGTTGCCAATACCATTTCCCTTTTTCAAAGAGTTTGAATGGGTTGAAAAATGCCCATTTTCTTTCGGCGGTAATCACTTCCGATTTAAATTCGGGGTCGCGTGCAATACGGATGCGGTAGGTTACTTCGGGTTTGTAGTCCTCTTCTTCAACTCCGTCCAATACAGCACCGAGGTGCGGGAACTTATCCGGCCACATAAAACGTGGGGGATTGACAGTAATATGCTGTCCGTCCAGAGGCGAAGGCGTTTCGCGGACTTCATGCATCAAGGTCTGTTGAGTCAGACGCATGATTCCTTTTTGTGCATATCCATTGGCGAATAGCAGAAGGGTGAACAAGAGAAAAATAGATATTCGTTGTTTCATCATATAACTTTGCTTTTATTATTCATCGCTTTGTTATTCAGCGTTGTTTGAACAAATCTTTCAGACGAACAGTCTTGTTATTAATCAGTGGACATGCCCAGAAACCGATAAAGGTGATATATCCTACAAAAACAAGGATAAAGAGCATACCCGTACGGAGTGATGTTGCATCTGCCAGTGTACTTACAATCATCGGACCACCGGCACCACCTACAATTGCCGAGCATAGTATACCTGCGAATGAACCGTGGTGCTGTGACGCAGAGTTCAGCGCCAATGAGAATACGATGGAATACATCATGGAGATGCTGAATCCAACAGCAGGGAAAGCAAGCATGGATACTTCCTTACTTCCGAATAATGCCGATAATAATAGGATGATCGTCAGAATTCCGGAAATTTGCAACAATCGTTTACTGTCAATTAATTTGAGCAGAATCATACCTACCAGACAACCGGCTGTCATCAATCCCCAGAAATAGCTTACGGCCTGTGCACCGTCTGTTTGTGGGTTAACTCCATGATATTGTTCCAAGAAGGTACTCATGAAGATTGAAGTTCCCTGTTCCGTACTTACATAGCAGAAAATTCCCAGGAAAAACAGCCATACATATTTCTGTTTGAATAAAGCCAGATATGAATCTTTAGACCCGCTTTTCTCGTCTTCTTTCAACTCGATCTTGGGAAAACGGGATACACCGACAGCTATCAGCATGACCAATAGCAGGATTGTAAATACCCAATAAAGAGATACCCACGGCATTTCCCGTGGAGTGACATCGGCCAACAGGTCGATAAAGAAACTCTTACCTGCTGTATATGTTGCCGGATCAAGTTCACGAATCAGATAAGTATATACCAGAGGACTTAGGAAAGAAGCAATGCCAAACATGAACTGTGCCAGTTCGGCGATAAATGCATAGTTTTCTTCTCCTCCTACGGTACGTTGGAGTGGATTCAATACCGTTTGTAACATGGCCATTCCCAGTCCGATGATGAAAGAAGAAGCCAATAACATCGGATACGTGTGCATGCAGGCAAATAGGATGGTGCCGATGAACGGCATCAGAAATCCACCGAATAATACCGGCTTTTCACCGAAACGGTCGATGAGCAATCCGGCAGGGATAGACATGATGGCATAGGCCAGGAAGAAAGAAGTCGGGATAAATCCCGCCATTGCCAGGTCACTTAGATTGAAGTTGTGGATAATATCCGGAATGAGTGGGCCTAGAATATTGGTGATAAACGAGATGGTAAACCAGAACGCCATAATCAGCGCCAGCATCCCTAAATTTTTTCTCATAATCTTAAATAGTTGATAGTTGATAAATGATAACTGATAGATGGAAGTTGATAATTAATTGATGATTGAGTATTTGTATGTTGAGATAACTTTCATTTACTAACTATCATTTATCAGCTATCAACTATCATTTATTTTTGTTTTCATTTGAAAAAGAGTGAAGCGGCTCCAATACTTCCGGCCTTGTTTCCAAGAGCGGCAGCTATGATTTGAGTATTCACGGCACAGTCGGGGATGGCGTAACTGCTGGCTTTTTCGCTTACTTTCTGAATATAAAAGTCTCCGGCTTCGGAAAGTCCTCCACCGATCACAATCTTTTGAGGGCTGAAGATATTAATGAATCCTGCAATTCCATGTCCCAGAAAATCACAGTGTTCTTCCAGCGATAGTTGTGCAATCTTATCTCCTTGTTTGTAAAGGCGGACGATCAGTTCTCCATTAATCTCCTCATTCGGGTAGGAGATACCTGCGTCTATTATCCGTTGACTGAAACGGTGTACCAAGGCAGAAGTGGAAGCATAATGTTCCAGACAGCCGACGGAACCACAGGCACAAGGTTCGCCATTGGCAATGAGAGGCACGTGCCCCAGTTCTGTCCCCCGGTTGGCATAACCGTTGAACAATTTGCCATCGATGACTACTGCACCGCCAATGCCTGTTCCTACTGTTAGGAAAACAACATGAGTGGCTCCCTGTCCGGCTCCATACATTGTTTCTCCTAATCCCATCAGATTGGCATCATTTCCTAATAAAGCCGGGAGTCCGGTTTCCTTTTCAATGCGGTCCGCCAGATGTATGTTTTCCCAACCGTTGATGTTTTCCGCACCTCCCAGAACTATGCGGTTTGTAGAATCTACGATGCCCGGTGTACCGATTCCTATACCATTGATTTTGTAGCCTTGTTCCTGTGCAAAGGCTTTCACTTCATTGATAGCAGTAACCAACTGTCCGATGACAGCTTCTGCTGATACATCGGCTTTCGACGGTAACTTCCCTTGAAAGTAAAATACGCCTTCATTATCAATTAGGGCGTATTTTACAGAAGTTCCGCCAAGGTCAATTCCTATAGCGTATTCTTTTTCCATATCACCAAGTAATACTTAATCATAATACTTAATACTTAAAAAAATCACACTCTTTCTGCCCAAATCGGTGAACTCCAAGCCCATTGTCCGTCACGTTGGCGAACGCGTACATAGTAGTAGTCCGTATCACGTTGCGGCTCTTTATCTTCCATGTAGTGTTCCAAAGTGAAACAGCTTTCCGGCATAGCACGATTGAAAAGGATCGCCTCGCTCAACCAACCGATCATGAAGTGTGAACGTGAACCTTCGAGCAACTCGCCCAACGCATGTTCAAACTTCTTGCCATTGAATTCGGCAATGATCTTACCGTCTTTGGGCATTTCCACATCCAGAATGACGGCTTGCATGGCTGCTGTAGTCGTATTCGGATTTTTGCTGCTATACATATCCAGTTCGGTTTCCTTGTTGCCAACGGATACGATACGGTTGACATGCGTGTGGAATTCAGTTTCACCTTCTTGCGGAGAAGTGAACGCTGCGCCACGGAAACAAGGAGTTACACTATGGATCTGTCCTTTGTCCACGGACAGTTTACCCTGCCAATGTACGTATTTCTCTTCACGATTCCAACCAAAATCAACTTTAACTTTGCAACGTACCGTATCACCTTCCGGGGCAATCGGAGTCAGCGGGCCATTCATGCGAGCTAAAATCTGTCCGTTCTTGACAATATCTACATAGTCGATACAGCTTTCACCTGTAACGTTCAGATAGATACGGCGGCTGTTACCGCGAACCACGTCACCCATGAAAGCGTCGTTGAGGCGGAAGTCGATAATAATTTTATCACCGGTTGCGGCACATACATGGCGGGTGCGGAGAGCTTCCCAAATAGCGTCGCGAGTCAATGACGGAGCCATGACACCGATACGACCGTCGCCATAGCTTCCCGGATAACCGGAATGTTGATCGGTAGAAGCCATGATACCGAATTTGTTGCCTAATTCAAGGCCATATTGAATGGTTCCTTCCCATTGGCGCGGACCCATATCGTGTAGATAAGGATAATCTCCCTGATCGCTTTCTGCCAGACCATGACGGGAATACATTTCTACGAATGGGGTAATATCTCCTTCGGTAAAGCATTTCCAGTTGTAACCGCGATAGCCGCCCTGGTAACCCATGTGATGTGGAGTAATAAATACTTTGTGTCCTTTTGCCTTCTGTTTCCAGTCTTCGATAGAAGTACATTCCACAAGCGGTGCATCGAGATCATAATTCAATGCAACATGGTCACCATGTTCCATGCTGTGGGCCTCGTATCCGACAAAAGTAAGGAACTCACCTTCTTTATTATATTCATTCGTCATTTTTACGTACTTCTCATAACCGCCTTCACGCAAACGTTTGAAAGCTCCTGTGTGATAATCAATCACCCATTTCAGGCGGGGATCATCTGCTCCGGGAATATCCGGCCACATAGCATGAGGAGTGACACTGACAAAATCCAATTGTCCTTTCGCTGCTTCAAAAGCGTCGCGCATGTCGCCGTGTCCGTATGTGATGTTGCAATGGTTATGTAAGTCGCCCCAGTACATTTTGAGGTTACTGGCTGACGGCATAATCTTTTTTGCTTCTTTGCTTCCAGCTGCGCAAGAACCCAGCAAACTGTCTGAAGCTGCCAATCCGAGGAAAGACCAGCCTGTGTTTTTTAAAAACTTTCTTCTATCCATGGTTTTATCTAATTTATTCGGTAAACTAATAATGAAGCATATTAATTCTTATTTATATGTCCTCCTCTTAGCGGTTTTGCATTTGTCGGCGATCACCTTTAAAGAGGACTTTTTCCTTTTCATCCGGGTCAGTATCTTTGTACTGTTTTTGAGTGTCCTGAAGTAGCTCCATCAGCTCTTTTTGTACTTTAGCATACTCCGGTTTGCCGAAGACGTTGTTCATCTCTCTCGGATCAGCTTTCATGTCATACATTTCCCATTCGTCAATATCGTTGTAGAAATGAATCAGTTTGAAATCTTGTGTACGGATACCATAGTGACGTTTTACAGAGTGTTCTGCAGGGTACTCGTAATAATGGTAATAAGCAGCTTTACGCCAGTCGGCCGGGGTTTTGCCTTCGTTGACCAATATCGGTTTCAAAGAAGCTCCTTGAATATCTGACGGGATATCTACTCCGGCAAAGTCGAGGAAGGTAGGAGCAAAGTCTACATTCATGCTGATTGCATTACTGGTACTTCCTGCTTTGATTGCTTTCGGGTAACGGATGATAAGAGGCATGCGCTGACATTCTTCATACATGAAGCGTTTGTCAAACCAGCCATGTTCTCCAAGGAAGAAACCCTGGTCGGAGGTGTAGACAATGATTGTATTGTCCAGTTCACCAATCTTTTCGAGATAATTCAGTAGTCGGCCGATATTTTCGTCTACTGCCAGAACCGTAGCCAGATAATCGCGCATATATTGTTGATATTTCCAGCTGATTAAAGATTTGCCTTTCAAGTCACCTTTGCGGTATTCGGCAATGCGCCCGGCGTATACAGAATCCCATTTATCCTGAACTTCAATAGGCATACGTTTATATACACTATAAAGACGGTTGGTTGTATCTTTCAGCATCTCTTCACGAGTCATCAATTTGAGATCCCAGTCGTTTGTCAACGTGTGCTCGATAGACATATCCTGCTCGCGAGCAGCTCTTCCACGACCTTCGTAGTCGTCGAACAGATTAGCCGGTTCCGGGAAAGTTGTATTATTGAATATGCCTAAATGACGGGGAGCGGGCATCCAGTTACGGTGTGGGGCTTTCTGGTGATACATCATGCAGAACGGTTTGTTCTTGTCCCGTCCTTCAAGGAATTTAATTGCTTTGTCGGTAATAATATCCGTAGCATATCCTTTTTCTACGATATGTTTTCCGTCTTCCCAGAAATCAGGATCGTAATAGTCACCTTGCTCATGTTGGCCGCTAAGGATACTCCAATGGTCGAAACCTTGCGGTTCGCTGATGAGATGCCATTTGCCAATCATGGCAGTCTGGTATCCGGCTTGCTGAAGAAGTTTGGGGAATGTCTGCTGATCGCCGTTGAATGTACTTGCATTATCGGTAAAACCATTTTCGTGACTGAACTTGCCGGTGAGGATGCAAGCGCGCGAAGGTCCCGAAAGAGCATTGACAGCGTAACAATTATCAAAGCGAATACCTTCATTGGCAATCCGGTCCATATTAGGAGTTTGAATCAAATTTCCTCCATAACAGGACATCGCTTGAGTGGTGTGATCATCCGTCATCATGAAGATAATGTTCGGCTGTCTGACTTCTTCTTTCTTTTGGCTGCTGCAAGAAACGAGACTTAGTGCTGCCAATGGGAGGAGTAGGGTAGAGGAGGTGTAATAGTTTTCCATAATGATAAGAAGCCTCTCCTAAGAAAAGGGGCAGGGAGAGGCTTTGAGGCTTTTTATAGTTTGTATTTTAATGACTGTTTCTTTCCGTTTACTTTCACTTCTACTTCCAGACCGTTTTCATCGAACGCTTTGTTCTTGAATTTAGCGTCAAATTTAGGGGCATCTGCGCTTTTCTTAACCGGGTAGATAACAGTGATGTAACGTACAGCTTCTTCGCCGTCTTTTCTCACGTTGAACGATACATTCATACGTTTGTAGCGTTTGCGATAAGCTGTTGAACACCATCCTGGTTCTTTCTTCATACTCATGCCAGCAGGGCCAAAGCATTGCAGTTTCATATTGCTTCCATCCTCAAACTGTGTCAGGAACGTCATGTCTTCGCGGCTGTTGGCAATTTCTCCTTTCGGCATCTGATAGTGAAGATTGATAGAACCTTTACCGCTACCTGCCATTTCATCTACAATGACAAAGTAAGTGTTATCAACGAAGAAAACAGAACGACGGTGTTTCAGATTCTTGTAACTCGGATTTTCAGTCACTAAAGTCTGGATAGCACCTTCCGGTTGCCATAACTTTGTAACAGATTCTGTTGTCTCGAGATTTTTGTTGTCCAAGGTTACTGTGTTGTGAACACAAGTCTGACGGTGCCAGTTGCGTTGTTCCATTACTTCGCCTTCACCGGCGTATACATACGAACCTGAATCCGGGAACAAATTCTTGCCGTTGAACCAAAGTTCAAATGTACCATTATCCGGCTGACAGTGCCAAAAAGCTTTCGGACCTGCCTTTACTACCATTTGGGTAGCATCCATTCCCCATGAATTACGGAATACAAAGAAGCCTGATTTCAGGAAACCTTTGGACATATAATCCGGCAATGCACCTTCTTTTCCTTCTGTAGCAAAGTATTTGATTGCCTGGTTCTTCGGGAACAGTTTGCTCCATGACTTGTAGTTTTTCACCATTTCTTTCTTTGTTGTCAACTTGGCGTCGCTGAAACATGGATTGGTGTAATCAGGGAAAGAAATGTTTGCATAGAACATAATCATGTTTTCAATGGTATCCAAATAATCTTGAGGGAATTCTTTACGGAATCCGTTGGCATCTGCGATACCTAAAGCTTTACAGAAAATGTTAATAGCTGCCAGATGATAATGTGGATCAAGTTCGAACTGTCCGCCATCTTCGTATACCTGTACGTGAATTTCACGGTTCAGAATGTCGATACCACTTTTTCTCCAAGCCGGAGCATCTTTGAATTCAGGGAAAAAGGCACCTGCATAAATCATGCGTTGAGCTTCAAACAGTAAATGGTTGCCTTGATCCGAGTAATTAGCAAGGATATGTACAGCATGTTTGTAATAGTTCACCAGGAATTCTGTCAGGAAGTCCGGAGTGAAAGAAGGGGAGGGAAGGAATAACTGGAACTGTGAGGTCTGGTCTTGCAGACGATTACTCACTTCCAGAGGACGCCATGCAAAACGTACGTTTTCTACTTCACCTTTGATTTTTCCATCACTTACCAGCTCATATTCTTTCTTGTCCATCTTCACCAACGGATTCTTTTTAATCCAATCGATATACTGGTGTGCCCATTCTTTAGCATATTTTTCATCACCGGATGTGCGGTAAGCTTTTCCCATCGGAGTGAACCATTTGTGACGATGCAACTGCCAGCGCAGCTCATTATCTTTCACCGGCCAGTATTGCCAGTTGATATCTTCTCCATAATTGTAAGAAGGTTGATAACCTTTATGTACGAAGAATGTATGTTTCAATCCATCATCTGCCCATTGCTGTTCTTCTTTGCTGATGGTCACTTTGTTCAGATTAATATCCGGAGTTTTTACGTTGGTACGTGCACGGTAATAGTCCAGTAATGCTTTGGCAGCATCCTCATCTTTACCCTCCTGATGCAAAGCTTTTACTTTCTCCAGTCCCGGATAGTCTAGGTTAAGGAGAGAAAAGACTTCACTTTTCAGTTCTTGGGCGTAACCCTTGCTTACGAAACATGCGATTGCAAGCAAAATGATGTACTTTAAAGTTTTATTCATGATATAATAGGTGTTATAATTTTATGTATTAGATATCTTTGTAGTTGATACCTTTCAGATCCATGAATCTCTTTAATGCTTCCAGATAATAGTAGTCAGCATAGTTCAGTGGAGTGTCGATTTCAGAACCATTGGGTAGTGAACCTACGGAGTGCATCAAAATGAATCCTTGATTGTCACCCACTTTTGCGAGATATGCATCACTTGACAGATTCTTCAGAATCTTTTCCGCATAATCCAGATATTTCTGTCCATCGGGAACCATTGTGCTTAGTTCGATCATTGCAGAAGCAGTGACAGCAGCAGCAGATACATCACGTGGAGTTTCTTTGGTTACAGGAGCATCATAATCCCAATAAGGAATAGCGTCGTCTGTTTTTACGCGATCCATAATCATATCGGCTATGTCCTTTGCAAAGTTCAGGAAGATACTATCATTTGTTTCGCGGAAACAAGCGGTGTATCCGTATACAGCCCATGCCTGTCCGCGTGCCCATGAAGAATCATCGTTCTTGCCTTGGTGGGTTTGTTTTCGTTCTACTGTACCATCGCTGTTATAGCTTACTACATGCCAGCAAGTATAATCCGGGCGGAAGTGATTATGCATGGTTGTCATGGCATGCTTGATAGCGATGTCTTTATATCTATTGTCACCTGTCGCCTTTGCTACATTGAACAGAAGATCGAGGTTCATCATATTGTCGATAATAACCGGGAAGTTCCATGTTCCGAAATCCCATGAACGGATAGCACCGATAGAATCATTGAAACGACCGCAGAGGTTATCGGCAGTTTCTCTCATCACAGCAGCGATGGTATCGTTAGGTGAGAGACGTTCTGCATTGCCGTAGCTACAGTTGACCATAAATCCCAAATCATGTGTACCTTTATAATAGCGTACCGGATTCAGAAGATTGGTATATTCGATTGCTTGAGTTTTCAGTGTATCGTTTCCTGTCAGTTCGTATGCATACCATAATGAACCGGGGAAGAAACCGCTTGTCCAGTCATAAACGTTACAGAGCCGACGTTTGCCTAATTGCTCGGCAGTAGGTTGTGCACGTAGGGAATCTTTAAATGTTAATGAATCTCTTTCCAACTGACGGCAAAGGAAATCCATGTCATAGCCGGTACGGATGGAGCGTGGCAACATCCCTGTACCACTAACTTCTTCAGCAGAAAGTTGTAATTGGGCAGAAGCTACATCCAGTCCTTTTTTTATCCAACTGTAGTCTTCCTTTGGGGTTATCTGGCACGCCGCAAGTGCAATACTAACCGAAGCAAAGAGAACAAGTTTCTTTTTCATGTTATTCATTTTAAGTAATTGTTTTTAGAAGTTTTGTACTGATGCAAAAGTATGCGAAAGACTAAACTTTCCGTTGCAGGATTGTCTAAAAGGTGTTTGAACCTTGCTTTTCAAGTTTTGATTTTGTTGAAAATGGTTTTAATTTTCTCCAATATGCCCTATCTAAGGCATATTGGAGAAGATTTTATTTAAATTACCACTTAGGATTTTGATTGAATAAAATACATAAGTCCATATCTCGTTGTGGAATAGGGAATAACTCATGTTTACCATTAATT
This sequence comes from Bacteroides sp. AF32-8BH, assembly GCF_003435205.1. Taxonomy (NCBI): domain Bacteria; kingdom Pseudomonadati; phylum Bacteroidota; class Bacteroidia; order Bacteroidales; family Bacteroidaceae; genus Bacteroides; species Bacteroides sp. AF32-8BH. The sequence goes on from NZ_QVLZ01000030.1 coordinate 73,948, forward strand.
GTATATGTTGCCACAGAATAATTAGGAGAGCCAGCACTTTCCCACCAATAACCTAATTCTTTCGCAGTTTCTTGTATGGTATTATAATAAATGCCCCAACGAACTAAGTCCATACGTCGATGACCTTCGAATGATAATTCATAACTACGTTCTTTACGAACTGCTTCACGGAATCCTTTTTCATCAAGCCCTTCTGTTAAATCACATGTACTTGTATTGCCCGGGTTACCATAACCACGACGACGTACTGCATTAATAGCATTGTATGCATCGGTTGTAGGACCATGTTTCCATTCATTCAATGCTTCAGCATATAGCAACAATACATCAGCATACCGTAAGAAGTACCAATTTACATTTGATTTATCATTGTTAATGAAACTGTTGGTTGTTACATATTTCTCAATATCCCATTTAGCTGGGGTATAATTCTGTTTATTTTTTTGTGCTTTTGTCGGATCTGCGTCTTTTGCAGCTGCACTTTCTTCTGTGTCACTAGCACTGGCTGCCCAAAGAGTTTTCTTTGTGTCAGTATATTGGTAGTTGGCTACGGACAAATCACGACGAATATCAGCTGCATTCTCTCTCCAGTCAAGTACAAATGTATGAACTACCTTTACGTTAGCAGCACAACTTCCACGAACACCAGCAATTGCAGTAGTTTTTACCCCATTCCATTTACCGATACGCCCTACTGGATCACTATTACCAGATACGGTTGGTGAGTAAAACGAAATTTCAATTAAGCTTTCAGTAGGATCCCAAACCCCATTACAAGTATTTTTCCATAATTGCTCATAATCTGTTAGTAGTCCATGCTTTCCTGATTCGATTAGGATACGTGCAGTTTTGGCTGCGGCTTCCCATTTGGATGTATCTTTCACAGGAGCTCCTGCCCAAGTTGCATAGACTTTAGTAAGTAATCCTAGTGCTGCTCCTTTTGAAAAACGGTATTCATTACTTTCACGATATTGGTCATCGACTGCATATGGTAATATATCAGATGCATATAACAAATCATCTTCAATGTACTCATATACTTTTTCTGGAGCTGATTGTACATATGTTGCTGGATCCTGATTAGACATTTCTGTACTGGTCATCAAAACTACATTCCCAAATCGTCTTACTAACTCAAAATAAAACATAGCTCTTAATGCCCTGGCCTCTGCAATATATATGGTGCCCAGTTTCTTATCAGTGCTAGTATAGGATTCAATTTTGTTAGAAATACGTTCTAAAAAATCATTAGCCCTGTAAATACCTGCATAAAGTGCAGCCCATGTTTGCTGTACTTCTGACTGTGTTGTAGGGAATGAGTTTGTAGGAATTATACGGAAGTTCTCATTTCCACTTCCTTCTACCTGTGAGATGTCTGTTCCTAAATTGAATAGTATGGATAAATGATAACCATACATAGCATCCTCAATAGTTGTACGGTATACGCCAAGTAATACATCCTTTGCTTCATCCGCATTGTTCATATAATTTTTTTTCTCTACTTCAGTTCTGGTTTCTTCCTCCAATGAACAAGAAAAAGGAAGTAAACACATTACTGATATGGCTATATAGTATATTATCTTTTTCATATTATATTTTTTGTGGATTAGAATTGAAGATCAATACCAAATGTAAATACTCTACTCTTCGGGTAGGCACCCCAGTCTAGTCCTGGAGTCATAGGATTGCTGCTTGCACTATTAACTTCCGGATCATAACCGCTGTATCCGCTTATGCAGAACAAATTTTGACCTGTTGCATATATGCGAAGCTTAGATGCATGGAATTTACGAGTCCATTTGTGTGGCAGTGTATATCCTAAAGTTATATTTTTTAAACGTAGGAATGAGCCATCTTCTATAAAGCGGGAATATACATCATTAACAATATATCCATCCTGTGAAGGAACTTTATTTGATGCATTTGTCGGACTCCAACGATCAGCAACTTCAGCCAACATATTTCTACGACCACTTCTAGACTGTGTAGCATACAAACGGGTAGCATTATATATGTCATTTCCATAATTGAACTGGAACATGAAACTGAAGTCTATACCTTTATAATTAAATGTATTTGTAATACCACCATACCATTTGGGCATAGCATTACCAATAACGGTACGGTCATTAGTAGTAATAATGCCGTCGCCATCCTGATCTTTATATTTCACAACACCTGGCTTAACAGTACCATATCGTGCATTATTCGTGATTCCTTCTTTTAGAATCAACTGATTGTCAGGAGTTGTATAAAAATCAGAACTTTGATAAATACCGTCAAATTCATATCCGTAAATAAGACCAAGTGACTGTCCGACTGTGGCAATATAGTCATATGCAGTAAAGTTACTGTCGAATCCAGAACGTGCATACATCGACTCTACTCCTGAAGCTAAGCCCTTCAACGTATTTTTGATAAATGAAATGTTGAAGTTGGTCTGCCAAGTAAAGTTACGTGTCTGAATATTAGTAGAGTTAAAACTTAGCTCAATTCCTTTATTCTGAATTTTACCAATATTCTGCATTTGTGAATCGAATCCAGTAACATGTGCTAATGACTGTGCTAATAATAGATCTTTTGTATCTTTGATAAAGAAATCAGCTGTAACATTTAATCTGTTGTCAAAGAATCCTAAATCGACTCCTAAGTTAACACTGCTTGCGCCTTCCCATTTTAAATTAGCATTTTTCAATTGTTTGGGAGTTAGGACAGTAACAGTGTTGTTGCCAATCCCATATTTGTTTGCTTCATATAAATCCATGGAAAGATAATTGGAAATACGGTCATTTCCTACGATACCCCAACCTAGACGGACTTTAAAATTAGATACCCATTCAACATCTTTCATGAAAGCTTCTTCCGAAACACGCCATGCGGCTGAAAATGAGGGGAAGAATCCCCACTTATTTTTATTAGAGAATACAGTTGAACCATCGGCACGTACTGTAGCTGTAAATAAATACCGATTATCATAGTTGTAGTTTCCACGTGCAAAGAATGATAGAAGCGTTTTTTCGCTGTAACTACTTTCAACTCTACTCGGAGTAGCTCCCAGTCCCAGATAGTCATTGCCTAAATTATCAAAAGGGAAATCCATAGCTTCACCTAGTAAATATTCTGTGCTTTTAAAAGAAACTTCATGACCTAACATAATGTCATAGTTGTGCTTTTTCACCTTCTGTTTCCAAGTAAGGTTGTTGGAGTTTGTCCATCGTACATCACGTCCCATTTGGGTGCGTCCATAAGGTTTTTGACCGTTACGGTATGCTTCTTTTGAACCATCTTTGTAGAATATATCTGTACGATTGTTGGTTGTATTGTAGGTCCCTGAGGTCTTGAATGTCAGTCCTTTAATAATTTGCCATGTTGCCGAAGCATTTCCGGACCACATTTCTGCACGTTTGTTATTTGTTACTGACTCGGTTTGCTTAACCGGGTTCACTTGAGCTAAACTTTCACCAGATTCGAGCATTTCAGGGTCAATGACTGAAGCAAGGAGTTCTTCATCTGTCAGTTTTAGTCCACCGGTGGGACGGGCACTTAAAATTTGTGCAAGCATATTGAAGCGTCCAGAATCACCGGATGTACCTACACCTTCACGGTTTGTTAATGCATAGTTGACAGTAAAATTAAAAGAAAGACTTTTACTTAATTTCTGATCAAGACGGAATTTACCTGTTGTTTTATTAAAACCACTATTTTTGAAAATACCATTTTCAATATAGCGTGAGAATGATGCATTATATTTAGTATCTTCCGTACCTCCCATGATTGATAAACTATGATCTTGTGACCACGTTGGATTGAATGTTTCATCTTGCCAGTTTACACCGCTTACACCAATATAGTCATCCAGAGATTGATAACGATAAGGGTTTCCATTATCATCATTTCCTGTTTTAAAGTAACTGTCTGAGTATTTAGAGTTTACTTCTCCTTGTAATTTAACGAATTCATATGGAGACAGGACATCTAATTTCTTTGATATTTTACGATAACTAGCTGAACCATTATAGTTAATAATAGGTTTCCCTATTTTTCCAGATTTAGTGCTAATCAATACGACTCCATTTGCTGCACGTGCACCATAAATAGCTGAAGAAGATGCATCTTTCAGAATCTCAATAGATTCAATGTCAGAATTAGACAGATAGTCAATGTCATCTACTTCAAAACCATCGACAATATAAAGTGGAGAGGAATCTCCCGTCAGAGTTCCGACACCACGGATATTAATACTGAAACCTGCACCTGGAGTACCATCTGTTGATGTGATTTGCACACCTGCGATTTGTCCTCCTAATGCGCCTGCCACTGAACTGGTTTTAAATCCTTCTACATCTTTGGCTGCTATAGAAGCTACGGAACCAGTTAAGTCGCTGCGTTTCATTGTGCCATAGCCAACTACAACTACTTCATCTAGAGTTTGGTTGTCAGGAACCATTTTAATGTTGACGGTAGGTTGACCGGTAAATTTAATTTCCTGTGTTTTGTATCCAATATATGAGAATGTAATAACAGCACCTTTATTGGCTTTAATTGTATAATTACCATCAAAATCAGTTATACTTCCTGTTGAAGTTCCTTTTACTTGTACAGTAGCTCCGATGAGAGGAGTATCTGTTTCGTCTACAATAACACCTTTTAAAGTGGTATTCTGCGCATATAGGTTGATCGTTAGGATCAGTGTCAAGAGGGTGAACCACCCTCTTACGCTAATTGATTTTATAAAATTTATATTGTACATAACGAGTATTTTTGTATGTATTTATTAGAATTTAGTATCAAACCAGATAAACATAGGAGAAACACGTGCTCCACTAGCAGCTCCTTGAGGATCTTCTCCTTTGACGCTGTAAGTCATTTGACCAATCATTGCTCCATTAGCATTGCCATCTTTTGTGCGCCACATATTAGGATTAATATGTACCTTGAAGTCGGTTTGATCTATGTATCCTAGAGGTTTACTCAAATCTGTTATATTATCGAAATATGAGACTGGCTGTCTGGATACACCTGCAGATATGCTATATGAACTCCATAAGGTAGATAAGAAATTGTCAACACCTTGTTCTAATTGACCACTTATATGTGAATCGGGACCTGCTATGTTATAGTAGAAGAAATCACGTCTATAGTCTAATCTGAATGTTGATTTGTCTACACCGGTTCCTAAATTTGGAGCTTCAGATATACCACCTTTCATCGGATTAACTTGGAAGACAAATGGAGTATATTCCAGTTGTACATTATTATCTGATACAATAGAGAAATGGAAGAATACTGGTTGACTCACAGAAACTGCAGTTTTTCCCTCTCCAGCTGTAGCTGTAACCATAACCATACCACATTGTCCGGCTTTTAAACCTGTGATAGTGATTTGTCCGGTAGTGGCATCAATAGTAGCATTTGTATTTTTGGGGTTATGTTTCAATTCAACCTCCCATTTCAATGATTCCAATCCACCTGGCGCATCTGTTGAAATTGGCGTAGGTTTGACTGTGTTGAGTTTAGCACCAGCTGCAATTCTAAATTGATCAGCGTAGTTCTCTATTGGCTGTAAGTTTAGATTGTTTCCATAACGGAAGAAGGTGAAATAATTCGGATTTTCTATAATCTTCAATGTAAATGTCGCAGTTTCTGAACCTTTGGTATTTGTTGCCATCACTTGAATAGTATACTGTCCGACAGGAATAGTATTACCTTTCTTAATAGTGATGTTGCCATCCAGATCAAGATTTAATTGTCCTTGAAGTTCAGTTGCGAGGTCTACGAACTCATATTTCACTTCATCACCTTTAAAGTTGTCATTCTTCTGAATATCAATTTCTACAGCTTGGACTTCTTCTACATTAGTATATCCGAAATTGGCTATCGGCTCTATAAATTCAACTGCATTTAATGTGAATACATTTTCAAATACAACCCCTTCTGTCGAGAATTCGTTTATAACTTTGACACTGATTTCGTATTTTTCTCCATCTTTGAAACCATGATGTGCAGCCACAGACAATACTCCAGTTGTTGGATCTATAGTAATTTTGTCTGTACTTGGGCTTATTGAACCGATGCTGTAAGCCAACCCTTCTGTAGAACCCTTCAGCACTGGTGGGTTGCTTTGGAAAGTTGTTTCCGGACTAAGTTCTCCCTCTTCTTCTATTTTACCTTCATTGGGAGTATATGTTAGAGACAGAGGTCTAGAAGTGACATTAATTTCCAATGCATTTTCAAAAATACCCATTTCAGGATCTTCTCCAGTCGCTGCAGTTGTTAACTTAAATGATAAGATGTATTTGCCAGGTTGGATATTCTGGTTACCTTTGATTATTGATATTTCACCGGTTTCCGAAACTGTAAAATAAGTGTCTGTGTCTTCTATTATAGTTTCATTCCATACAACGGAAGCAATTGTGTAGTTGGTAATGGAAATATGATTACCTTCCGTTGTTATTTGTGAGGTCGGTAATTCTTGACTGCTTTCTGTATCAATAATATCTGCATATTCTACCTGAAGTTTTTCAGGAATGGCTTTGATACCATCTGGTACAGGTTTCATCATGTTGATTTCTACAATATCTGCATATTCGTATCTGTTACCATTAGAATAGCAAGAGATAGATAACTTGTACAAGCCTACTGGAGTATTGCCTGTGCTATTTAACGTGATTTTTCCTGTTTCTGAATCAATGGTAAAGATATTGTCAGAAAAGGCTTCTCCATCGAGTGTTATTTTGGTAATAGTAAAATCGTATGGAGTACTACCTTTGTAAGTCGGACTACTGATAACTCCTGTCATGGAAGGTCCGATATCAGTCATACCTGTGTAGTAAATAGTAAACTTCGTGGAGTCAGTGGTTTCCGTATCAGTACAAGAACTATTGACTACTGTCAATATGATTACTATGAGTGTTCCTAGTAATCTTGAAGTAATGTTTAGTAATTTAGATCTCATATTTTAAGAGTTATTAGTTTATAAGGTATATGATAATGGGTATATAGTTCCTCCTACGTTTACTTCTATAGATACGCTATTTTCACTATATCCGTTATCTGTGAAATGAGCAGATATGTTATTTATATCAGTGCTTTTTTTAACTGGTATGATAACTGTGATATAACGTGCTGTTTCATTAGATTCTTTATTCATATCTATAGTATATGATTGCCGGTCATTATAGTTACCATCAACAAGATATGCTATGCGTCCTGTAAAAGGTGAACAGGTTATCTCCTTATTGGCAAAAGTGCGTACAATGATATTATTGTCATTGCTAAATGCTGTATGAACACCGTTTTTTTCTTTGTCCATAACTACTTCCGTACTACTACCTTCGCAAAGATTAAAGCTTAGATTTACAGTACCTTCAGCACTTCCAATACCTTCGTCTACCAGTACGAAAAATTCTTTATTTACATAAAATACAGCACGACGGTGTTTTAAGTTGTCATATCCTTGATTCTCAAATACAACAAGTTCTGTTGCACCTTCTTCAGATTTTAAAAGTTTGCCCTCGGCCTTTTTTATGTTTTGCTTCCCTAATGATAATGTATTATGCTTATCAATACCGCGAAACCAATAACGTATCTATCTGTATTTATAACCATAGAACAACCAAAACTAATCAGAAATATCCGAGTGTAAA